>JAWXBB010000621.1:0-8893 GCA_034439795.1 Planctomycetaceae bacterium
CCCCGAAGGTGAGCATCACGATCACGCCCACCGGCTTGGCAACGAAGAACACCGGCACGCCCGACCCGCCCGACACATTCCTAGCCATGCTCTGCATCGCTGCTGCCTTGACGGGCGGCGGAGGCTTGGGGTGCAGTTGAGGACGTGGCAGTTCGACGGGCGCGGGCGGATAAGGCCTGAGCACTGGTGCCAGCGGAATGGCGGGGGCAGCGGGCAGCGGGCGGAGCATGGGCCGGGATAGGAAGACGGGCCGAGCCGGAGCGGACACCAACAAAGGCTTCGGTACCGGCGCGGGCGGTACCGGATAGGGAAGCAACGCAGGCTTCTGGATTGCGAGCAAGCCGACGGGCAGCGTGACTTGGACGGGTAACAGCGGCCTGGGCCGCGTGTAGGCAGGAAACACCAGCTTCATGCCGGTGAGTTTCTGAATCAGGTGCCAGATGTCCTCGATCCGCAGCGATGCGCCCGTTGCCCCTTGGCCGGGGATGAAGAACATCAAACGGGAGACCGCGATGAGCTGGCACCACGGGCAACCGCCCGTCCCCGGGTAGGCGTGCTTGGGGTCATTCTTGCAACGTTGGAGCCCCTTCATCGATGCGTCGAGCGTGCTGCGCCACTGGGTCGCCGTCGGACGCTGGGATGAGCCGAACGCACGCTCAAACAGGTCGCGCGTGGCTGCATCCAGCATCGTCAAGGGCGGGACATGCGGAGGCGGCTTCAGCCTAGTCGCACTACGTGCGTAGGCATAGAGCCCGTCTTGGATCGCCTTCTCGATCGGGATGTCGGTGTTGCCCTGGGGCACGCCTGCGTACGGATGCCTCCCCAGCATCAGCAGGTGGAAGACCATGACGGCCAGGCCGAATAGATCGTGGTTCGCGTCTCGATCTAGGTCGGTAAACCTGCGGCCCTGGAGCTCAGGCGGCGTGTACTCAGGCACGCCCACCCCGCAGCGGTAGACGCGATTCCCCTCCTTGACCTGGAACGAGTCGCAGTCGACCAAGGCGACGATGCCTTTCTTCGATACCATCACGTTCTTCTGGTTGACGTCACCCACGACGTGGCCGTGGACGTGGACGTTCTCGAAGGCGATGGCGCAATTGCGCGCCGTGTGAAGGAGAAAACCCCAGTCGGCCTCCGGAAAGTCTTTCTTGCGCTGAGCTACGCTATAGAGATGGTGGATCTCTTTATGGTCGACGATTCGGGGCATGAGGATGCCGTCGACCGCCGCCGGGTTGCCATTGCTGAGCGTAGCCGTAGGCCACGCCGCGATCTTCAGGAGGTCGGGGTTGCACAGCTTGGCCATCGCTCGGAGCTTGTCGCAGCGCTCCCTGCTCTGCGGCTTACTGTAGAGCTTGGCGACCAGATCGGGACGGCCCACGACGTCGAAGACCGCCCCCTCGCCGCCGGTGGCAAAGGGCTTGGCCGGCAGCCGGACCACGTTTCCCAAATGGTCACGCAGTTGCGTCGGGTAGATTGGGCGGGACATCAGCGGTGATTCGCGTGGCGAGGATGAGGGTCTTGTCGTCGTCGGTGCGCTCGTTGACCCGCTTTGAGTCCATGAATTGCAGCAGAGATGCATGCAATGCGGCCTCGTCCGGGCCATTCCTCACGGTCTTGAACAGCGGCGCAAAGAAGCGGTCGTGGACCTTCCCCCCGGCGACGTCGAGGGCGAGCATCTGTAAGCCGTCGGTCAGGAGAGCCAACTCGGAAACATGCCGTTCGATGATCTCGACGCGCAGGTGCTCTTGATAGTCGTCTTCGCTCAGGAACCGCGTGGTGTTGGCGTACTCTCCGTTATCCGGCCAGAAGGCGAGGTCGTAGCCATCCGGTCCGTTGAACACAATAACGCCGTCGCCCACTTGAGCGAATGCCGCCCAACCATCGCCGACCAGCGCCGCTAGGAAAGTGCAGGCGAGCCGACGGGGCGTCGATTCGTTGGCCACTGCCTCTTCCAGCAGACGCGCCCGTGCTGCATCCACCCATGCCTCGACTTGCTCCTTCGTCGGCGCGATGTCGCCGGAGGCAACCTCCATGAAGCGGTCGACCGCTGCCTTGGAGCCCAGCTGCGAAAGCTCTGCGCTGCCGGCCCCGTCGGCACACGCGGCAACCAGCGTCGTGCCGGCAACGGCCCCGGCGCAGTAATCCTGGCAGGGCATCCCCGATTGGACGTGGGAAGTGCCCTGCACGCTGCCGAAGACGAGCTTCCACATGAGGATGTCAGACCTCGTCCCAACCGGGCTTCGTCAGGCGCACGGTGTCGCCGAGGTTAGAAATAGTGACCGCTTGAATGGACTGAGACAGCCACAGGAACATCTCGCGGAAGTTGACGCCCTTAAGCTTCGCTGGCGGGCGTTCTGCAATCTGCGACAAGACATCCATGTTTGCCCCTTCGACTGCGACCGTGAAAAAGGCAAACGACTTCGACGCCTCGCCCTGCTTCACCTGAACAGCAGCGGCCTGCCAGGGATCGCCGGGGTCGGGTCCGCCGTCGGTGATGAGGAAGATCCACGGACGGTAATAGGAGACACCTGCGGAGCGATAGATCGCCTTACGCTTGGCGACCATGTCTAGGCCGGTCAGGATCGCTTGGCCCATCGGCGTGGACCCTGAGGCGTTGAGACGTGGTGGCTGGAAGTGCTCAGCGGTCACGAAGTCCTGAATCGTTGTGACCGTGCCTCCGAAGGTCACGATCGCGATCTCGGCACGGCGGCTGGCCAGTGAGTCGGCGGCGAGCGTTTCCTTGAGGGTGACCAAGCCTTCGTTCAGCAGGTCAATGCGGGTCGTCCCGCCCGAGAGGACGTTATAAAGCTGCCCGTCCTGCATGACACTCTCACCGGTCACATGGCCAGAGTCGCGAACGACCTCGGCCATCGAGCCGGACGTGTCGAGGAGCAACACACAAGGTACGCGAGGGTCCGGATTCTCGGCGAATTCGCTCGCCTCGAATCCCGCATATTCGATCTGGTCCGACATCGCATTTCCCCTTTGGTATTGACATGACTGACGTGAGTCGTCGCTTGGAAGCATAGCGACCGAACAAACCGCCCGCCACCTGCCGGCGCCTTGTGGGGCAGGCAGTTATTTCTTCGGCATCGACCTCATAGCGGTGGCCAATCCAGCGTAGAACTGATCGGCTACTTCTGGCGCGTGCCTTACCCTAGCTTTGTCGACGCTGCAATCAAGATGTCTGCTTAGAGCAGGACGTTTCAGGAGGTCCGAATAGCAGTCCGTTGAAGTTCCGAGGACCCAAGCGGGTGGGCTTGACGAGCTCGTTATGCTCGTCGTCGATTCGCGGAAACGGTCGGTCAGGGAGGGGCGGCGATGGCGATGGGTCGACGCAAGAGCGAACGGCAGGAGGCCTTGTTCCTGTCGGCGGGCGAGTTGCCGCGGTCGCCGGGGCATCCGTTTTATCAGGCGCTCAACCGGCTGTTGGCCGAGGCCGATTTCGACCGCTGGGCCGAGGACCGCTGCCGACCGTACTACACAGACTCGACCCGCGGTCAGCCGTCGCTGCCGCCGGGGGTCTATTTCCGGATGCTGTTTGTCGGCTATTACGAGGGGATTAGCTCGCAGCGCGGCATCGCCTGGCGGTATTCCGACAGCCTGTCGCTGCGGGACTTTCTGGGGATTGCGCCGGACCGCCAGAGCCCGGATCATTCGACGTTGTCGCTCACTCGCCAGCGGCTGCCGCCGGAGGTGTTTCAGGAGGTCTTCGAGTTCGTGCTTCAACTGGCCCACGACAGGAAGCTGCTCAAGGGGAAGACCGTCGGGGTCGACTCGACGACGCTGGAGGCCGATGCGGCGATGAAGTCGATCGTCCGTCGCGACACGGGTGAAGACTGGCAGACGTACGTCGCCGGCCTGATGCGGGCCGAGGGAGTCCTCGCTGCCGATGAAGAGCCGAGCGACGAAGACGTTCGCCGGTTCGACAAGACGCGGACGAACAAGACGGTCTCCAACGAGGAGTGGGTCAATCCGCACGATCCCGAGGCGAAGATCGCGCGGATGGGGACATACGGCTCGAAGGGGACGAGATACAGCTCCCCTGACAGCGTCTCCGACGAGCGGTGACAGGCGATCGAAAGAAAGTAGTCACGCAGTTCCTATTATCGTTCCCGGCCAATCTGCACGCGAACCGGAATCGACCATCAGGCGTCGGCATTTCGTCCCCCCTCTTCTTTCTTCAGGGAATGCCCCCGCTTGACGTTCCAGTCCGGCACACGGCCGACGTCTGCCTTTCGTTGCGCTGCGCTATATTTCGTTCGATTCAGTGTCATATACATTTGAGAATGGTAATTGCGAGACTGGTTTTTCCGCCGGACGACTCGGATGCGGACATAAAGGTCAATCCGGTCGCCACGCAGAGAGCCGATCGGGGTCTTCCGAGATCGACCGAGCCCGCAAAACTCGGCTTTTGACGCACTGGTGACGTGCTGCTCAGATCAATGCTGCTGAGCAGTCACAAATTCTAAGGGCGCAACCAGTTGTCCTGGAAAGGACTTAAGGCTGCAACTGTGATGGCGAGTTTCTGGCGAAATTGGGGTATCGGTGCTGGAAGAAATCTGCCTAAGCTGAAGGTGACTTCGACCGACACTGGCTTCTCGGACTCCCAAGCATGCCGACCCCCTTAGCGAATTTCGAGGCTGCCCCAGCTGCGAATCCAACGGACTTCACCGCTGCCGTTCTTCGTCGGGCGGAACAGGATGCCGAGGCCGTCGCCAGCTTTCTGACGAATGTCATGCCCGCGGCTACCGGCACGGAATCGATGCTGCCGATTTCGGCGGAAGCCCTGCTCGGCATCGCGTTGGCGATCCGGCTCCGGAGTTGGGAGCTGCAGGAGATTCGTCTGCACATCGACGCCGGAATGCCATCCGGTCGCGAAGTGCTTCTCCGCGTGTTCACGGAGGTTGCAGGCGCTACGCTCAAAGAGTTCATCCGGACGAACTCGATCCGCGCGCTGAAGCTGTTTCACGACCAGTTCCTCTGGTCGCTCGACGACCTCGACCTGGAAGGCGAAATCGCCATCCTCGTCGAAGCCGACGATGCCTTCCTCGAGGCGGTCGCCGACTTCTTGATCGAACAATCCAAAGGGACTGCGTGACATGACGCGAACCGTGCCTTCGACAAATCGCCCGGACCGGGGCCGTGGGCTGTTCTACTCGCGGGATAGTGGCGGCCGGCATGACCAGACGCCCGCTGCCTACGTGGAGTGGGCGAGTAACGAGGCGGATAAGCTGGGTGTCCGGTTCTCCGCCGCGGCGGGCGCGATCAACGAACTCATCGCTTCGGGCGCTCCCTTCCGTGGGGATCTGTACTTCGACAATATCATCTCCGGCAATCAGATGTCCCGTCCGGCGCTCGACGCCCTGAAGGCCGTGATCCGGCGGGACCATACGATTTCCCACCTCTTCATTCCCCGGCGTGATCGCCTGGCTCGTCCCGACGACGCGGCCGAAGGCGTGGCTTTGGAACGCGAGTTTCGCGAAGCCGGGGTAACGCTCGTGTTTCACGGGAAGATCCTTCCGCCCTTGAAGCGCGGCCAGCGGCAGGACGTCGGCGAGGCCCTGGCGGCTTATATCGATTACGATGCGAGTGGGCGCTTCCGCGATGAACTCGCGGAGAAAATGCTGTACGCGCAAGTACACCTCGCGCGACAGGGTTTTTCCACCGGCGGCCGTGCGCCCTTCGGTTTTCGCCGCCATTTGGCCATCGTCGACGGAACAGTCGTTCGAGCGCTGAACGACGGGGAAATCGTCCGGCAACGAGGCCACCATGTGGTCTGGCTGCCCGGTCCTGATGACGAGCTGGATCTCATTCGACGCATCCTCACGACGCTCGAAACCGTCCCCGCAACGCAAGTCGCTAGGATGCTCAACCGCGAAGGAATCCCATCGCCGGACGCAGGCCGGACGCGACGAGACAACGGCGTCGAGCACGCCGTCAGCGGCCTCTGGCATCCCACGACGATCACCGGGATTGCCCGCAACCCGCTGATCCGGGCGACGACTTCCTACGGCCGAAGGGCCATGGGAGATCGGCGGCGGATTTCGTTGGCAGGCCCGCGGGAAATGGAGGACGACGATTATTTGCCCAACAGCCGGCCTAAGGTGATTCAGAACCCCAAGTCGCAATGGATTAACGGCACGGCGAAGGGCCAGCCCATCATTCCTCGTGAACAGGACGACCGCCTGCAGCAGATCCTGGACACTCGTGGCGGCACTCAGATGGGCAGGCCGCGGTCGCGGGATCCCCAGCGGAATCCGCTGGGAGTCCGGATCTTCGACATGGCGTGCGGTTGGCCGATGTACCGGGTGCCACGGCAGGACTCGTTCCGATACACGTGCGGCTACTACCAGCAAACGAACGGCGACAGCTGCAGCCACAATTCGATCGATGGCCCCTTGGCGACGAGGTTCGCCCTGGCTGCCGTCCGCCAGACCCTGTTGAATCCCGACAGCCGTCAGCGGCTGATCGCCAAGCTCCGGCAGAAGCTCGCGACGCGACCTTCCAGGGCCGACGTGCAGGCAACGACGCTGCTGGCCAAGCGATCGGAGCTGTCCGGTGTCGAGCGGAGCTTGGCGACCGCGTCCAAGAACATGGTGTTAGCCGGTGATCAGGAGATGCTCAAGATCTTCCAGTCCACGATCCGGACACTCCAGTCCCAGGCCGCCGCCTTGAAGGCGGAAATTGAGCCGTTGGAACGTGCTGTACAAGTTGAGGCGCAACCGGGAGATCAGCTTGAAGCCGCCATGGCTTGTCTGGACCGGCTCCCCGACCTCGCTGCCGACGACCAGAATCTGGGCGATGTCGGGCGATTGTTTCAACAGGTCAATCTGCAACTCTTTCTGCGATTCACCGCCAAGACCAAGACGAAGCGCACCGTCAATAAGTTGGCCGGAGGGGTCTTGACGACGGGCAGTGCCGCGGCTCCCATCGAAAAATACGCTGGTCCGACGGGGCGGAGGGCACTCCAATCCCGCGATGACCAGCAATGCAAACACCCGGCAGGCGAACCTGCCGGGTGCAGATGTCCAGATAACTCCGACCGGAAGGCGAAGTCGTTAGGAAATCAACATCGGGATGACAGGATTTGAACCTGCGACCTCTACGTCCCGAACGTAGCGCTCTAGCCAAACTGAGCTACATCCCGTGGCGCTCGGCGCGGGATTGGGGTCCGCCGAGCGAGCTGATGATTCTAGCAGATACGGTGATCGGGTCAACTGCGCCACGGAACGCGGAAATCACGAGCTTTCCGGCCAGCCTCGTCCATCCGTGGATTACACGATGATCGTTTGTTCGCGGTCCGGGCCGATGGAAATGTACGCCACCGGGCGCTCCAGCAGGTCTTCAATGGCGTCCACGTATTTGCGGGCGTTCGCGGGGAGGTCGGACAGCTTCCTGGCCCCCGTGATGTCCTGCTTCCAGCCGGGCAGCTTGCGATAGATCGGCTTCGCCTTGTGCAGGTTGCGGATCTGGCTGGGGAAGTCGGTCACGCGCTCGCCGTCGATCTCGTAGGCTTCCGCGATGCACAGTTCATCGAGTTGTGCCAGCACGTCGAGCAGCATCACCGACAGGCAATCGGCTCCGCTGATGCGCGCTCCATACCCCGCGGCGACGGCGTCGAACCAGCCGCATCGTCGTGGCCGACCCGTCACGGTGCCGTATTCGTGGCCGGTGGCGCGGATGTGCTGGCCGGTGGCGTCGTGCAGTTCGGTGGGGAACGGGCCGCCGCCGACGCGAGTCGTGTACGCCTTCACCACGCCGATCATCCGGTCGATGTACCGCGAGGGCACGCCGCTGCCGTTGTGAATGCCGGCTCCGGAGCTGTTCGACGACGTCACATACGGGAACGTGCCGTGGTCGATGTCGAGCAGGCTTCCCTGCGCCCCTTCGAACAGCATCGACTGGCCGGCCTTCAGTTGCCGATGCAGCCACGCCGTGGTGTCGACGACGTGCGGCCGCAATCGTTCAGCGAGTTGCCGGTATTCGTCGTAGACGGCGTTCACATCGACTGCGTCGACGCTGGGGTCGAGCGCCCGCATGATGATGTTCTTGTGCTCGACGACTTCCTCCAGCCGGCCGCGGAACGTGTCGGGATCATACAGATCCCCCACGCGGATGGCGTGCGTGCGGCTGGCCTTGTCGCGATAGCACATGCCGATGCCGCGCATCGTCGTGCCGATGGCCCCGTCGCGACGGGTCCGTTCGAGCACGGCCTCTTCCTCGATGTGATACGGGAAGATGACGTGGGCCCGGTCGCTGATGAGCAGGTTGTCGCCCACCTTGAGACCGCGCTCGCTGAGCGACGCCATCTCCTGCAGAATGGCCTTCGGGTTGACGACGACGCCGGGTCCGATGACCGCCGTCACGCCGGGCCGCAGTATGCCGGTCGGCAGCAGCGACAGTTTATACGTCTGCCCATCGAAGCGGACGGTGTGCCCCGCGTTGTTGCCGCCCTGATAACGGACCACGATCTGATGCGTGTCCGTGAGCAGGTCGACGATTTTGCCCTTGGCTTCATCGCCCCATTGGCAGCCGATCACCGACGTAATGGTCACAGCAGGTTCTTCTTGGTGGTCCATCGAACGGAAGGCACGCCCGCGACGAGGCACGCCCGTTGGAGTCCAGCCTTTAGGCTGTCTTGGTTTTTCCTCACGACGGAAAGCACAGCCTAAAGGCTGGACTCCAACGGCGGACACTATACCCGCAACCGGCAGCGGACGGGAGGATGCGGGGGCGGACCGTTGGCCGCTACGCCTGTTGGGTGCCACTGGCGAGGGGCTTCGCTCGCCAGTGCTCTTCACGAGGGACGAACTCGCTATGCAGATCGGACAAGACACTGGCGGCTCAAAGCTGCCGCCAGTGGCACCCAACACCATCGATCGCTTCGTTC
>JAWXBB010000622.1:0-7962 GCA_034439795.1 Planctomycetaceae bacterium
CGCCGGATGTACGATCTGCAGCGCCGCGAGCAGTCCGCGTGCGATGCCGCCGCGCTCGCAGCGGCCACCGAGATGTACCGTTCAACGGTTGAATCGGACCAGTTGCGGGAAACGGAGGATCCGAAACTCGTGGCGTACGAGATCGCCGCGCTCAACGGTTTTCCCAACGCCGCGCCTCATCACGTGACGGTGTCAATGCCTCCCCAAAGCGGCGCGTTCGCGAATCGCGACGGCTTTGTGCAGGTCGTGATCAAATCGCGGTTGAAGCGGTCGTTCAGCAGCGTTTTCGGCAGCGAAGATTTGACGGTGCGCGCATCGTCGGTGGCGGGTGGAACGCAGCTGGCTACGAAGGTTAGTCTGCTGGTTCTCGAACCGAAGAAGAAGGACGCGCTCAAAATCAAGGGAAGTTCGTCGCAGTTGATGACGCAAGGGGACATCTTCGTCAACTCATCCAGCAAGAGCGCCGTCAAGCTCGAAAAGCAGTCGCAACTCTCCGCAGAAGCCCTGATGGTGGTTGGTGGCATGGATCGGAAATCGAAGGGGCTGTTCGACGGCGATCTGCATACGGGCGTGGAACCCACACCCGATCCGTATACGTCCCTCGCGCCGCCACTCAAGGGGCCGGTCCTCGATCCTGAAGACTTCCTGGCCGTGGAGAATGGACGGAACGTCTACCGGCTGCCGGCGGGGACCTACAAAGAGCTCAAATTCGATCACACCGACCTGGTGATCATGCTGCCGGGGACGTTCTACTTGGAGGAGGCCCTCGACATCAAGGGAGATGCTTCCGTCATCGCTCACAGCGTCACAATTTACTCAGCTGGAAAGAAAAACCTGAAATTCAACACACGGGGCAGCGTAGACCTGACGCCGCCGTCGACCGGGCCGTACGCCGGCATTTCGCTGTACGTCAACCGCTCGTCGAAGAAGAAGATCGAGTTCAAGAAGGATGCGACGTACAATCTGGCCGGCGTCATTTATGCCCCCAATTCCGAGGTGAAGTTCAAGCACACACAGGCCATTCTCTCCGGCACCGATGATGACGACGATGCCGACGACGACACCGACTACGGTGGATCGGAAACGACAGGCTCGCTGAACGCATCACTGGTGGTGAAGAAGTTGTCGATCGACAAGCACTCGGAAGTGCAACTCCTGGGCAGCGACATCTCCGCCCAGCGTCCCTTTCTGGGCGTCATCGAGTAGTCGGAGATGCGTTGGTGATGCTCCGAGGGCTGCGGGCAATGCGGAATGACTCCCCCGGTCGCCTACGCGCGAAGTCGTAGAATCACTCGGACATCAGCGGGCAGACTTTTGCGACCACTCTACCACGGAATATGTCTCGCCCCAGGTTCCGAAACGCGCCTCTCATGGTCCTGGCGGTCGCTGGCCCCGCGTAATCGCTGGTGACCGACGCGGCGAGAGCTAAGTGACGGGGCGGTGCTCCGAACTCGTCCACGCGGGACGGATCGGCGATGTCATAATCTGCTGTGCTTTCACGCGTTCGAGACAACGCGGACATGCCGAGACACTCGTAAACCCGTGCGCGCGGCGTCGAACGCCAACAGCGCCACGTCGATCGATCACCATCGACGCTGGCGTTGCGTGACGACTTCCAGCGATGGCGCCAGGGAATTCCCTGTTGAGATTCTGCCACGCGAGTTGCGATTATGAAATCCAGCGCTATGGCCGTGCAGTCAATGAGTTGTGTGCAAATCATCCGTTCCCAGCGCTGTCAATTCGCAACCTTTCCACACAGAAGTCACGGTTTCCCTGCGTGAGCATAAGCCCTTGCTCATAGCGATATTCCATCGAATGCAGACGCGGCATCGGCCGTTGGCACGCGGCTTGCGATTGCAGACTTTGCAATCACGTCGGTTGCATCCGACCATCCCGCACCATCTGCTCAAGCAAGGAACCGTCATGTCGCAGCAGCCCGCCAAGCCGAACAAGTTCAAGCTCGAACGTCTGGAAGACCGCATCGCTCCCAGCGCCTTCATGTGGGGCTGCGACGACCCCTGCGATCAGAACGACGACTGTGGCTCCAGTCACGGAGGCAGCAGCCACAAGGGCGGTTCCTCGAAGAAGAACGGCAGCAGCAAGTGCGGCTCTTCGAAGAAGAACGGCTCGTCCAAGAAGAACGGCAGCAGCAAGAAGTGCAAGAGCGGGTCGTCGAAGAAGAACGGCAGCAGCAAGAAGTGCGGCTCGTCGAAGAAGAACGGCTCGTCCAAGAAGAACGGCAGCAGCAAGAAGTGCAAGGTGAAAGTGAAGTGCAAGTAAGTTGACTACTCGACCGGCGACGCTGGTCGTGTGACGCTGTTCACAGCCCATCTGGCACAGGGCCGGGGAGCTTCCGAAACGGGAAGCTCCCGCCTGTGCCTCCGGCTGTTCTGCCCCGGAAATTGTGAGCTATCCTTACGTCGGGGACTCACCATCATGGTTCGTAAGGCCGGAAAATCGGCAAAGTCGTCGCGGAAGGGCAAGAAAGCCCGGCCGCCGAAGTGTCCGCACTGCCGCAGCGGGGCGGAGACGTTCCGTTACATGCGGCGGAACTACCTATTCGACGTCGACGCCGCCCGCCAGATCGTGCAGGACGGCCGCGAGCCGGTCGAGCTCGACGACGACGACGTCCGCCACAGCGTCGACATCAGCCGCATCTATGCCGAGCATTTGCCCCACGTCAACACGCAGTATCCGGGCATCGTCACCCATTTGTGGTATCAGCAGCCGGACGGCGAAGTGGTCCACGGGCATCTGCTGATCGACGGCCATCACCGGGCGGCCCGCTGCCTGGAGTTGGGCCAGCCGTTCTTCGTCCACATCCTGACGGAAGACGAAAGCCGGGCAATCGCGCTCAAGGCCCCGAAGATTCGTACGCCGGAGCCGGCCCTGGTTTGATGAATTTCGTCCTGTCCGCTCCGCTTACGAGCGAGCGATCATGTCCGCGGAGTCACTGACCGTACCGTGCCTGGCTGCCGATGTCGTTCTGCGGCAAGTCGGCGCGGACGAGTACGTCGTCAAGCAGCGCCGCACGGGCAGCTACTTCCGCGTCGGTCCGGTCGAGCATTTCCTGTTCGGGCAACTCGACGGTCACACCTCCCGCGAAGCCGTGCGATCGGCCTTCGAGCAGCAATTCGCGGAGCCGCTGACGGACGAAGAGTTGTCCGAGTTCGTGAGCATGGCTCGCAACCAGGGGCTGCTGCAGGGCTCGACGCCGTCGTCGGAAACCGCGGCGGTCATCGACGGCGATGACGACGACGAGTTCGGCTCGCCGCGCCATCAGAGCTGGTTGTACTTCCGCGTCCGGCTGTTCGATCCGTCGGGTTGGCTCGACGCCCTCGAACCGCGAATCACCTGGGTCTGGACTCCTGCGTTCCTGGCGATGGCGGCGCTGTTCGTGGCGTCAGCTGCGGGGATGTTGTGGGCGCAACGGGCCGATTTCGCGACGTCGTTTCAGGCCGCGTGGCGGTGGGAAACGATCTGCCTGATGTGGGCCTGCATTCTCGGCGCGACCGTGCTGCACGAGTTCGCCCACGGCCTGACCTGCAAGCATTTCGGCGGCGACGTGCATGAGATCGGCGCGCTGATGATCTTCGGCATGCCCAGCATGTACTGCGACATCACCGACGCCTGGATGATTCCCGACCGCTGGCGGCGGATGTGGATTACGCTCGCCGGCAGCGTCAGCGATCTGCTGGTGTTCGCCGCCGCGGCATTCGTCTGGCGGCTGACGATGCTCGACAGCGTGGTCAACTACATCGCCTGGGTGCTGGCCTCGGTCTGCGGGACGCGCATCTTCTTCAACCTCAACCCGTTGATGCGACTCGACGGCTATTACCTCGCCGTCGACTGGTTTCAGATTCCCAATCTGCGGCAGACGGCCAATGCCTACTGGAAGGGGCATCTGCGGCACTGGCTGTGGGGGGCGTCCCGTCCGGCGGACCATCCGCGCGGCGGTGTGCTGCTGGCCTACGGTGCGCTGTACTGGGGCTTCGCCGTGGCGGTGCTGGATGTGCTCGCCATCGGACTGCTGGGTTTCTTTCACAGTCAGTTCGGCTGGTGGGGCGTGGCGATGATGTCGGTCTTGCTGATGTTCGTCGGCAAGCGGGTGTTCAACGGCCTGTTTACAAGTGAGTTAGCGACCATGGTGAAAACGCGACCGCAACGGACGGCAGCCTGGTTGACCGGCCTGGCCGTCACGATCCTCGGCCTGGCGGTTGTTCCGGTCGATCGGCTGGTGTCCGGTCAGTTCGAGGTCCGCCCCGGCGGGCGGCTGGAGGTCCGGTCGGAGATCGCCGGTTTCGTGCAGGAGGTGCGGGCGGTCGAAGGGGCGCTCGTCGCGCAGGGGGACGTGATTGCCACGCTGCTAGTCCCCGATCTTGCCAGTCAGGTGGTCCGCAAGCAGGCGGAGATTCGCGAGTCCGAAGCGCAGTTGCGGAAGCTGCGGATGGGTTCGCGGCCGGAGGAGGTGTCCGAACAGCGTCAAAAGGTGACGCGGGCCATCGCCTGGCGCGATCTCGCCGCCCGCGACGTCGAACGGGCCCGGCTGGCCCACGAGCAGGATCTGGTCCGACTGGATCTGGAGATCAAGCAGTTCAACACCGAATTGGAATACGAGCGCGTTTCACTGACGAATGTCGAACGGCTGTACAAACTGGGCGCGATGGCTGGTGAAGCCCGCCGTGCGGAGTACAAGCGGCTGTCGCTGATCGAGTCGCAACTCGGCCAGGCCACCGCCGAGCGGCGGGCCAAGCAGGTTGAGGGCATTCGCGAAGCCGAGTCCGAACTGGCCCGCCGCCATAAGGAGCTGGCGGACACCGAGGCCGCCTTGAACATGCTGGAGGCGGGCACCCGTCCGGAAGAAATCGATGTGGAAACCGCTCGCCGCACCCGGTTGCAGGAGGAACTGGAGTTCCTCCAGGATCAGCAGACGAAGCTGGAAGTGCGCGCGCCGATGGCGGGCGTCGTGGCGACGCCGCGGATGCTCGAAAGGATCGGGCAGCTCTCCGAGAAGGGCGGGTTGGTCTGCGTCGTCGAGGACCTCCGCACGCTGAGCGTGGAAATCTGCGTCCCCGAAGACAGCGTCGCGGGCATTGCGCCGGGGCAGAACATCCGCCTGAAAGCGCGGTCGCTGCCGTTCGACGTGTTCGAGGCCACCGTGGACCGCATCGCCCCCTGCGCGAACAACGTGCCGGGACAGCATCAGAATCAGGTCACCGTCTACTGCCACGTCGACAACGCGGACGGGAAGCTCAAGTCCGGCATGACGGGCTTCGCGCGGATCCATCGCGGACAGCAGTCGATCGCCGAGTACGGCGTGCGACAGACGCTGACGTATTTACGGACGGAATTCTGGTGGTAGGTTGACCGGTGCCCTTCCATACCGTCCGCTCGGGACCGCCGGCGTGTTGGCAGGGACGACGGGTGGTGGCTGCGACCATCCGCCGCGAAACGGCGACCGCACAAAGGACGCGGGCGTCCGATAGTCCCCCACCGGATCAATGGCCCCGCTCGGCGGCAGGCCGGCGGGCTGTGTCCAACCCGCTGGTTGCACGCCCGTCTCGGTCGGTGTCGGTCGGAGGGCCGTGTGCTCGGCGGGCGGACCGCCGCCAATTCCGGTCGCCGTCGCATACAGCGGCACCTGATAACGGTTCACGGCACACACGGGATCGTTGGTCATCTCGATGCCGCGGCTGGTCAAGAGCGTCCCCTGGGCTTCCTCGAAGCGCGCGAGCAGGCCATTGTAGCGGGCGATCAACTGGCTGGCATCGGTGACCGCGTCGAGGTTGGCTCGCAGCGCCGTCTGATAGTCGGACAAGAGCAGCAACAGGGAATCCTGCGACTGGGAGGTCGGCGGAGGCGTCGTGAAGCGGATGCGAGCCGACATCAACCATTCCTGGCTCGCCTCGACGCGCTGCCGCGCGAGCTGGTACTGATCCCAAGTGGACCGCAGATCGCGAACCAGATCGGCGATCCGATAGCCGATGTTGCGGACGGTCTCGCGGAGCACCGCCCGTTCGCGGCTGAGCTGCGCCTCGGCGGCTCGCAGGTTCGCTTTGGCGGCCCGATTGCCCAGCGGCACGGTGAACGTCAGGCCCAGCGTCCAGTCCGTAAAGTCCTGCAGGCCGGCCTGACGCAGGGCGTCGTCCACGCCCTGTCCCACTCCGTTGGCGCGATACAGCGCCTGCAGGTCGAGTTGCGGCTTGAGGCCGTTCGTCGCCACGAAGAATTCGAGTTCGCGAATCCGCAGGCTCAACCGCCGCTGCACGATGTCGGGCCGATTCTGCACCGCGACGGCCACCGCCGCGTCGGCATTGAGCGCGGGCGGCGCGGGGACCGGCAGATCGGTCGGCACCAGCCGCGTCCCATCGACCGCGGGCAGCCCCATCAGATTCCGCAGGCGGTACTCCTTTTCCTTCGCATTCGCCTCCAGCTCGATTCGTTGCTGGCGGAACTGCGACAACTGCACCTGCGCGCGGGCGACGTCGGCGCGAATCGTCAACTCCAGTTGAAAGCGCGCCTCTTCCAGTCGGAGCGCTTCCTCGGCAAACGGGATCACTGCATCAATCGTTTGCAGTTGAATGTAGGCCGCCTGCAGCTCCCAGTACGCCTCTTCGATGCTGCGGACTTGCGCCTGCACGGCCTGCTTGAACTCCCACTGCGACTGCTCCTGCCGCAACTGCGCGATCCGCAGCGGAGCCTGGTTGACGGTCAGCCCCGCACCCCGCCACAACGGTTGCTTCGCTTCCAGCACGAACGTCGAGGTGTAGATGGGGTTGAAGCTGCGCGACGAACCCTGCGGAAAGAACAGATACCCCAGCGGCGGATCGTACGCGAGCCGCGTCGTCGCCCCCGTTTGCCACAGCTTGCCGAGCGACGCCGTGAAGTCCCCCTCGTCGCGGCGCGTCTGCTGCGAGATGCCGGGGCCGAAGAACGAACTCGGCGGCCCGTTGATCTGGCTGCCGATGTAACCGGCCGACAAGGTGGGGTCGAAGATGGTGAGTGCCGCGTCGCGCTGGGCGGCACGAACTTCGGGGTCGTATTGCGTCGCCGGGTCGACCACGACGGTGCCCCCCTCGAGCACGCGGACGACGTCCGAATGCTCCAGCGCCGTGGTGACGGCCGCCGATAAATTCAGCGCCACATCCTGTTCCGGCTGATTCTGCCGATCAATTGCGAGCGGCGCGAGTTCCGGCCCGTCGAACAGGGGATCGGGAAACAGCGGTCGCTTCCATCCCCACGGCAGATACTGGTCCCCTACGCCTACGACCCTCGGCGGGCTAACGACCTGCGTACGGACCGGTTCCGCGGCTTCGCCGGCAATGGTCGCCAGCGCGCAAAAACGCACCGCACATAGTTTTAGGCATGTGTTCATGCCGCTCGTTGTTCGTTGATCGATCGTAAGAACGGGTGACTTTTCTTCCGAGGGCGCGACCCGATCTCACACCCACCGCTTCCAGGTCGCCGATCGCCCGGAGAGAGTGAAGGCCACGGGTCGATCCAGCGGCGTTGTAGGTCAGATGCTGAGATTCAGGCAACCCACACATCCAAATGGCATTGGAGCCGGCCTGACAAGAATCATGGCCATTTCTCGCGCGCTTCAAGACAATCCCCGTGTCGTAGCACCGCCCATAACGGGGACATTTTACGCACGCCAGTCCCCGTACTTTGCCTGATGCAGAATCTGCGACACGTCCCCGATCTGATAAGACGCCGCCCTCGCAGGATCGCGGATGAAGTCGACGGGAGACCCCGGAAACGAAAGAACCCCTGTTGTAACAGGGGTTCTTTCTCTCGATTAGTAGAGGGAGGCCAACCCTCTTCGGAATTCCCACAGAGACGCGGTTTTCAGAGACAGAATGTCTAGAAGCGGTTTCCAAACCCAATCTTGGTTGTTGCCGTTGGAGCCGGGACATCGATCGGAGGTCCAGTACGCCGCAGGCGTTCGATCACACAGCCCAG
>JAWXBB010000623.1:0-11884 GCA_034439795.1 Planctomycetaceae bacterium
CCAGGGATTGCAATCCCTGGGCTTCAACTCTGAGACAACACCGATGAGCATCGCCCCGATTCTGTGCCTGGCATTTCTCGCGGCGCCGCCGCGGGGGATTGAGCCGCACCCGCCCAGCGGACAGTCGGCCGCTGTTGTCGTGGAGGCCGGACGGCTCGTGCATACGGGGCAGGTGTTTCCGCCGGGGCCGGCCGCGGCGCCCACGCCCCCCGCGGATCAGGTGACCCAGGCGTTCTCGATGCTGCGCGACGTCCTGCAGGCCGCGGGGACGGGGCAGGCCGAGATCGTCAAACTGAACGTGTACGTCAACCATCCGTCGGTGACGCCGCTCGTCGAGAAGGAGCTCGCCCGAAGGTTTAACGGAGCCTATCAGCCGGCGGTGTCCTACGTGCAGACGGCGTTGTCGAATCCCGCGGTGATGGTCGCCGTGGACGCCGTCGCCCTGGGCAAGGACGCCGAGCAAACGACCGTGGAGATCGTTAAGCCGACCGTTGCCGGCCAGCCGGCTTTGGCGGCAGTGCTGCCGAAGGGGAGCGTGGCGTACATCTCCGGACAGGCGGAGAAGGGGGACGGCACGCTCGCCGATGCGACGAAGCAAACGATGGCCAGCCTGTTCCGCACGCTGGAGTTCCTCGGCAGCGCGCCGGGCGATGTCGTCCACATCAAGGCGTTCCTGACGCCGATGTCGCAATCGGCAACCGCCGTGAAGGAGATCGCGGCAGCGTTCGGCGACAAGGTCTGCCCGCCGGTGTCGCTCGTCGAATGGGTGTCGTCGTCACCGATCGAGATCGAGCTGGTCGTCGCGGCACGCAAGTCGGAACCGGTCGATGGCGCGGTTTCGCAGTTGGAGTTTCTCACGCCGCCGGGCATGACGGCGTCGCCGGTGTTTGCCCGCGCGGTGCGGGTGAATTCGTTGCAACGGATCTATGTCTCGGGTCTGTATGGTGCGACCGAGGCACCGAACAGCGCCGACGAAGTCCGCGATCTGTTCGCCACGCTGACCCGCGTGCTGGGCGCGGCGGGCGGCGATCTGCAGCATCTCGCGAAGGCGACGTACTACGTCTCCGACGCCGAACCCAGTCGGTTGCTCAACACGCTGCGACCCGACTATTACCACCCGCAACGCCCGCCGGCGGCGTCCAAGGCGCAAGTCCTCGGCACGGGCAAGCCGCCGCGGACGATCACGCTGGACATGATCGCCGTGCCGAAACCGTAACCCTCTCGCGGAGCGAGTTGCCTACTTTGGCCGTTTCGCAGCCCGCGGGCGATGCGTGCGGACGGCGTCGAGAGCCCGGGTGATGTCGTCTGCAATCGGGGCCTCGAACTGCATCCGTTCCCCTGTCACGGGGTGATCGAAGCACAGCCGCAGCGCATGCAGGGCTTGCCGATCGATGAAGACCTCGTCGTTCTCCGACGGCACGTCCTCGACGAGGTCCGACAATTTCAGCGCGGCGTGCCCCTCGTACAACCGGTCGGCGACCACCGGATGGTTGAGATGGTGCATGTGGACGCGGAGCTGGTGCGTGCGGCCGGTTTGCGGGCAGAGCCGCATCCAACTGAAGCCGCGGAAGCGTTCGAGCACTTCGTAAAAGGTGGCTGCGTGCCGCGAGTTGCCGGCGGGCGCGCAGACCATCATCCGCTCGCGATTCCGTTGGCTGACGCGGACGTGGGTTTCGAGGTAATCGCGGTCGAACTGCACGTCCCCCCACACGAGCGCCCGGTATTCCTTCTCGACGCTCCGTTCCTCGAACTGCTTGCTGAGGTGGTGGTGAATCGTGTTGTCCTTGGCGACGACCAGCACGCCGGACGTGTCGCGGTCCAGGCGATGCACGATCCCCGCACGGTGCTTGCCGGCGACGTCGCTGAGCTTGTCGAAGTGGAACTGCAACGCCCCGGCGAGCGTGCCGTGGTAGTTCCCGCGGCCGGGATGCACGATCATGTTCGCCGACTTGTTGATGACGATCAGGTGTTCGTCGTCGTAAATCACGTCGAGCGGAATGTCCTCGGCCGGCAGCGCCTGATCGGCCGCGGCGGGGAGCCGGAACTCCAGGCAGTCGTTGATCCGCAACCGGCGGGACATCTTCACCGGCAGGCCGTTGACGAGCACGGCCTCGGTTTCGATCGCGCGTTGAAACGCGGCCCGGCTGAAGTTGGGGTACAACCGGCTGAGGTAGTGATCGACGCGCCAGCCGTGCGCCCGCGATTCCACGGTCAAATGCAGGGTTTCCTGCGTGGGATCGCCGGGGGGCGGCTGTTCGAGATCGACGTCGGGTTCGGATTCGGCCATGTGGGTCGGAGCAGTCGGCAGTGAGTTTTGGTGCGCATTCAGGATACTGGCATTGGCCGGTAATCGCAATTTGCGGCACGTCGATGTCGTCATCTCGGCTGTGCGACTCGATTCCGAGTGGATTCTTCCTCCGGCCCCCTCGCCCCCGTCTTCGGGGGCGAGGGGGCGGACGCTTCCTGCCGTCTTCCAAACCAATCCGCAGCGTGAGCGGTTGCGAGCGCTTCTCCAGGCGAACGATCGCCGTCGTTCAAGCTGCCGTGAAGGTGTCTGGCAGTCAGCGCCCTCGGGAGCGCTCGGCCCCCTCACCCTAACCCTCTCCCCCGAAGACTGGGGAGAGGGGACCGGCCACAAGCGCCATCCAGCATCGAGAGCCATGCCAGTGTTTCGCTCCGCGAGATGGCGACATTGTGGGTACAATAGCCGCCGCACGAACCAACCTTCACCCAGCGCAGGCGAATGCTCATGGCGGAGCTCGCGACGATTTCCGGACCGCGGACGCTCGCCGTCGATATCGGCGGGACCAACATCAAGGTGCTGGTGCTCGACGACGACGGCAATGCGATCAGCGAGCGCGTGAAGTTGCCGACGCCCAAGCCCGCCGTGCCGGCGCGGGTGATTGACCTCATCGCGCAGCTCGCCGACGGGCAACCGGAATTTCAGCGCATCTCGGTCGGCTTCCCCGGCGTCGTGCATCACGGCATCACGGCGACCGCGCCCAATCTGCATCCGGACTGGCACGGTTTTCCGTGTCAACAAGTGCTGGAGGACCGGCTCGGCTGTCCGGTCCGCGTCTGCAACGACGCCGACGTGCAGGGCTTCGGCGCGATCCAGGGGGAAGGGCTGGAGATGGTCATCACGCTCGGCACGGGGATGGGGTCGGCATTGTTCGTCGACGGCATCCTCGTCCCCAATCTCGAGCTGGCCCATCATCCGTTCGGCGACGGCAAGACCTACGAGCAATGGCTGGGGAATGCCTCGCTGGCGGCGATCGGCGAAGCCGCGTGGGAGGCCAAGCTGCGCGAGGCGATCGAGCTGATGCGGCGGATCTTCAATTACGACCGGCTGTACATCGGCGGCGGCAACGTCCGGCTGTTGGAACGCGGCGATATCCCCGACGACGTGATCCTCATCGACAACATCGCCGGCCTGCTGGGCGGCATCGCGCTCTGGACCGGCGTGCATGGCACGCGGCTGGTCCGCGCCCCGCATTCCATTGGGGCTTACTGCGTGGTCCCGCCACCGGCGCGGTGAAGCCAGGAAGAGGGCCGCGAAACCGCAAGCGTCGTCCAATTGACGCTTGCGGTTTCGCGGACTTGAGTCAATCTCGCATCCGCCCGGAACTTTTCGCATCTTCATCCTCGAATTCCCGTCCGATCCGTTACCCGCGGCAAAAACCTTCCATTCGTTAGAGTCGGCGTCCGATACACCGGAGAGATGCCGCGTGTCGCGCTGCGTTCGGTTCGTGCGCCTGCTCATGGGGGGCGGCCGCTGCGAACTGTGTCGGGGGGCGACGGGCCGGACATCGACGGGATTTGCGACATGCCGCGGGGAATCGTGCTGAAGGCCGTCTTCGTCGCCGTCTTGTGCGGCTGCCAGTCGTCGACCGGTTGGCGGGAGTGCGCCGACTGCGTGCCGCCGAAAACCGCGAGTTACGGCTACAAGTCCGGCTACGACAACCTGGTCATCAAGCTGACGGCGGCCGATTGCGCCGACGACTCGCTCAAAGCGCTGAAGCAGAGTTGCGGGAAGCAGTCGAAGGACTTCGAGGCCGGCTTTCGGCAGGCGTACGTCGATCTGGCGATGGGCCGCCCCGCGCTCACGCCGCCGGTCCCCGCGCGGAAATACTGGAACGCCTACTACCGCTCGTGTGCCGGCCAGGAGGCCGTCGCCCAGTGGTTCGAGGGCTATCACAGCGGACTGGATTACGGGGCGAACAGCGGCGTGTCGCGCTTCAGCCGCGTGGTCAGTTCGTGGACCGCGGGATCGGGCACGATGACCGACGCCGCAATCTGCGCTCCGCCCGAGATGCTGCCCGCCGGTTACGGCGACTACGTGCCGGCTTCGCAGTCGCCGCCCAATGGAACGATGGGTCCGTACGGCCCGCTGCTGAATCCCACGAGTTACCAGACGCCGCAATATGCCGCGCCACAGGCTCAGAGGCCTCTTGAGCCGACGCAGTTTGCACCCGGACAACGCGTGGGACGGATGCAGCTCGACGTGTTCTAACGATGTGAAAAGGACTTGACGCTTGTTTTGTCCCCTCGCCCCCGCTTCGGGGGAGAGGGCGAGGGTGAGGGGGTCTGCACGAGCGCTCGCCCCCTCACCCCGACCCTCTCCCCCGAAGCGGGGGCGAGGGAGCCGGAAGAATGACGAATCGACATTAACCGTACGGATCTGAAATCGGTGAATGGACGCCCGATGATCTCCCCGACCGCGTACCGCTGGCTGATGCTGCTGGGCCTCGTGCTCCCGCTGATGACGGGCTGCGCGGCGTTCCGGCCGATTCACGGCGTCCCCGCGCGCTACGTCCCCGACGAATTCAAGGGGCCGACGCGGTCCGGCAAGCGAACCATCGACCTGTCGTTGATGCGGCAACGGCCGAACGCGGTCCATCTGGTCGACAGCGGCGATCTGCTGAGCATCTACATCGAGGGCGTGCTGCCCCGCCGCGAAGAGCAGCCGCAGGTTTACTTCCCGCAGAACAGCGACGTCCCGCCGACGGTCGGGTATCCGATTCCGGTCCGCGAGGACGGCACGATTTCGCTGCCGCTGGTGGGGATCCTCCCCGTCCGCGGTCAGTCGGTGATGCAGGTCGAAGACGCCATCCGCCGGGCCTACACCGTCGACAAGCAGTTCCTCCAACCAAACCGCATCTTCGTCGCCCTGCAACGGCCGCGGCATTACCGCGTGCTGGTCATCCGGCAGGAAGCCACCAGCGACGTCACCATCAGCCAAGCCGGCACGCTCAACATGGGCGCGCTCAAGCGGGGCACGGGCAAGGTGGTCAACCTGCCGGTCTACAAGAACGACGTGCTGAACGCGCTCGCCGAATCGGGCGGTCTGCCGGGCCTCGACGCCGAGAACGCGATCTACGTCATCCGCAGCGGCACACAGCCGGCGGTCCCCGTCGCGCCGACCAATGCCGGACCGGGACCGTGGATGCCCCCCGCGGCGGCCCCCCCTGTGACAATGCCCAACGGCCGTTACGCTCCAACGCCGCAGATTCGGGGACAATCGCCGGACTGGAACGTCGACCCGAATGCCGATTACCGCGCGAACGTGCGAACCGCCGGCTGGACGACGCCCGCCGGGCAGGTCGCGCCGATCCAACAATTGCAGTATCAAGCGCCGGTCTATCAACCGACGGCGTATCAACCCGCAAATGTCCAGCCGGTTCAGTACGCCGCTCCGTATGCGGCCATGCAACCACCCATCGCGATGCAGCCGCCGCAGTGGGCTCCGACGCCGGACTCCATCGCAGCGCCGCCCCAACCGGATTGGACGACCGTCGGCGACGGCTGGACGGCGGGCGATCTCGGCCCGTCGCTCGAAGGCCGTCGCGTGATCCGCATCCCGGTCCGGCTCGGTGCGGGGGAGAACGTGGACATCACCCCCGAGGACGTCATTCTGCACGACGGCGACATCGTGTTCATCGAATCCAGAGAGACCGAAGTCTTCTACACCGGCGGCCTGCTCGGCGGTGGTCAGTACACGCTGCCCCGCGATTATGATCTCGATGTTCTCGGCGCGATCGCCATTGCCCAGGGTGGCACCGGCGGCGGCGGCGGCGGCAGCCGTGGCACGCAGTCGCAAGGCGGGCAATCGGCCCTTAACGGCGACGTCTCGATCTCCGCCAGCCAGGTCATCATCCTCAGACCGCTCTGCGACGGCACGCAATTGACGGTTCAGGTCGACCTCTACGAAGCGCTCCTCAATCCCAACGAGCGGATCGTGATCCAGCCGGGCGACTACATTCTGCTGCAATACACGCGCCCCGAGGCGATCCTCGCCTTCATCGAACGGCACCTCCTGGAAGGCGCCCTGTTCGGCCTCGCCGCGGCCCAACTCAGCGGCGGCGGGAATTGACGCAGTCCACACGACCGCTCCCCAGAACACGACGGCGGCGACGGTCCGAAACTGACGCACCTGCCGCCGATGCCGCAAGCGCTGCACATCGGCCCTGAGCCGCGCCGATCGCGGGCGGGCCGGCAACCCGGCGGCCAGCCGCAGCCTGGACCAGCTTCCCCAGAACCGGGCGACCGTAGTCGGCGCGACGCCGACCTCGCGGCAAAACTGGGCCAGCATAACGTCCTCCCCGGAGCGGCGGGACAACAGTCGCAATTCGGTCCGCAGGTCGTGGGCGGCGCTCATGGCATTTTCCGGTCGTGAGATGAGCGACCCGAAGCCGCGGGGTCGCATCCCCGCGGATGTCTTCGTGTCTGTCACCCTATGGGGAAATGTTGCGCGGATTTTTTGCCCCGTTGGAGTCCAGCCTTCAGGCTGCTCTTCGGGCGTCGCGCGACCATCGAAGACAGCCTGAAGGCTGGACTCCCACGAAGAGCCGTGCGGGGCGACGTCGAGTGCCGTTTGCGGTCTGGGAAGTGACGTCGAGTTCGTTCCCCGCATCTTGCGAATCCGCCACGGCTGCCGTATGTTGCGCTGTTGATGAAACTGACTATGCGTTCGAATTGACGCAAAAGAAGGCGTCGATTCGGCGGTCGAATCTCTGTTAGGCCGCTCGCGCAATAACACCCGACACACGCATTTATGAAAACTGAAATGAATCGAATACTGGTGACGGCGGTTGCTCTCGCGGCCTTGGCGGGATGCTCGCCCACGCCAAATGCAGAATCGAAAGCGATACGGCACGACTCAGCTCCGCCGACGAGTCCGCCGTGCGCTCGGTCGTGTCGGAGTTCGCCAAGACATGGAATCGGCATGACATGAAGGCGATGCACGAACTCAATACCGCCGATGTCGAATGGATCAACGTGACGGCGAACCATTGGCGGGGAAACAAGATGGTTCACAAAGGACACGACACCATTCACCGAACCGTCTTTGCCAAGACCGACATGAGCGTGGATCAGACCCTCGTACGAGCCATTGCCCCAGATGTAGCCATCGCGGTGGCCACGATGAAGTTCGGTCCAGTCACGATTCCTTCCGGTGAAGTCCTCCCTGAACTGCGAACACGCGGTTCGTTCACGATGGTGAAGGAGGGCGGGAGTTGGAAGATTGCCCACTTCCAAAATACGAATATCGACGCGGACGCGGAGAAGAACGATCCGGCAACTTGGGACGAGACAGGCTTTTTGCCGGGACGCAAATCGCCATGAAAACCCCGCGGCCTAACCATGCGCTGCAGCGAACCCGGCCATCGCGCTCCGGTTGCAATCGACGCCTCCCGTGGGCCGGGTCGCTGAGCTTGGGTCGTTCGGCAAGAGATGGCGTCGGTGGTGGTAAGCACATGGCTACGTATCGGTACTGGCAGCACTTTCTCGCACTGGAGGCCGATTTTGCGGCCACCTCGCGGTACGTCGAGTTCTCCCCGCAGAACTTCCCGACTTACTCGATTGAGTACGCGAAGCTCTTGCTCGCTGTAGGTTCCGAGATCGACGTGCTTTGCAAGATCATCTGCGAGAAGGTCGATGTTGCGGCGAAGCGGGATAACATCAACGATTACCGGGCCTGCCTGACCGCCCACACCCAAATCCCGACGGAGGAGGTTCTGATCCGCAGGTACAACCTCAGCTTCAAGCCCTGGGCCGATTGGGCTTCGGGGAAGAACCCGAGTTGGTGGCGGAGCTACAACAACGTCAAGCACCAACGCGACTCGTACTTTCCCGAAGCCAACCTTGAGAATTGTGCGAATACGATCAGTGCGCTGTTTGCGATTGTTCTCTACTGCCACAAGGCCGAGGGCAGTGCGGATGCTCTGGAGCCGTACCCTGTTCTCCTCGGACGAGAACGAGAGCCGGGTCACCGGTTACTTGAGTCGGGTTACTCGGTGCCTGCGTTCACGTAAGGCAGGCCGAACCAGGCGCTGCAGCAGACGGCGGGGGCATGTAGGCTTTCCCAGGTTCGTAGCTCATTCGGCCCCCGCCGCTGCTGAGCTTGATCGTTCGGCGGCGGGAGGGCTGTGTCGGAGTCTTCGACGACACAGATTGAGGCCACACTCCGGGTCGGCGCAAAGCCTTCGACCCGCCGGCCCAACGAGACTTGCCGAGTGTGGCCTGTAGGCTACGATCACTCGGGTACGGAGTCGCCGTGATGCCCAGGTCCCCTGCCAAAAAATCCGCCAGGACGAAGACGAGGCCCTACGACGTGGCCGAATACCTGTCCACGCCCGCGGACATGGCCGCGTACCTCGACGCCTGGCTGGAGGACGCCCCGGACGATCCGGCGGGAATCGCGCGGGCGCTGGGGGACATCGCGCGGGCCAAGGGGATGTCACAAGTCGCGAAGGACGCCGGACTCAGCCGGGAAAGTCTCTATCGCGCGCTGAGCGCCGACGGAAACCCGAGCTTTGCCACCATCCTCAAGGTCGCCAAGGCGCTGGGCGTGAGGTTCCACGCTCAGGCCGGCGAGAGCGGCGTTTGATCTTGCAGGGAGACAACGTGATCTCGTTCGTGATTCCCGCCTACAACGAGGAACTGCTGCTCGGTCGCACGCTGGATGCGGTCAACGATGCGGCGCGGGGGCTGGAACTCCCCTTCGAGGTTGTCGTGGCCGATGACGCCTCCACCGATCGCACCGCAACGGTTGCGCGGGAGCACGGCGCTCGGGTGATCCCGGTGAGCCACCGCCAGATCGCCGCGACGCGGAACGCCGGGGCGAAGGCCGCGAACGGTGAGATGCTGATCTTCGTGGACGCCGACACCGTCGTCACCGCCGCGGTCGTGCGCGCGGCGGTCGCGGCGATGCAGGCGGGCGCCGTCGGCGGGGGATGCGCCATCGGGTTCGACGGCCGGGTGCCGCTCTATGCGCGGCTTCTGCTCGGGATCGCGCTGCCGCTCTATCGCCTGGCGGGCCTGGCGAGCGGTTGCTTTCTGTTCTGCACGCGGGCCGCGTTCGACGCCGTCGGCGGGTTCGACGAAACGCTGTTCGGCGCGGAAGAGGTGGTCCTCAGCCGGGCGCTGGGCCGGCACGGTCGGTTCGTGGTGCTGTCGGAATCGGTCACCACGTCGGGCCGCAAACTGCGGACTTTCTCGGCCCGTGAGATCCTGGGAACGCTGGCCCGACTGGCCGTCGCCGGACGCAAGGGCGTCCAGCGCCGCGAAGGCTTGGACGTGTGGTACGGCGAGCGGCGGACGGACCCGGAGGCGTAGGCCCGGTCTTGCCGGCAACCGGGAACGTTGCGTCGGGGCGGCTGGGTCGACGGCATCTGGTCGGCGCAGAGCCTTCGCCCCAGCCACCCGTCGTTGCTGAACTTCATCGTTCGGCGGCGGCGTGCTTCCGGCGTGCGGCCGGCTGCGGTATCATGTCGGCATCGACCTGTGAGAAGATGCTATGAGCCAGACGCTGATCATCCGTGGACGGTACACCGACCGGACTTTCATTCCAGATGGCCCGTTGCCCGACGCCGAGGGGGCGGCGGAACTGGTCATCACCCAGGCCGCCCCGAGGTCTGGCGGGTCAATCTCCGACGCCTTCGGGGCCGCGTCCGTCCTGCGGAGCGGTGACGACATCCCGGCCCAGGTCCGCGCCGACCGCGCGGAGTGGGGTGACCGCTGATCGACCTCGATGCGAACGTCGTCATCCGCCTGGACGAAGGGGATGCGGCAACCCGCGCCCCTTTGGTGGCCCGGCTGGCCTCGTCGCTGGGCGTGCCCGGGTCGTTGGCCACGTCGCGGCTGAGCCGGCTGGAGTGCAGATCCAAGCTGTTGCGGGCGGGCGATGTCGCCACTCTGGCCCAGTTCGACGTATTCTTCGCCGGCGTCGAGATCGTTCTGGTTGAGGTGAGTGCGGCGATCGTCGAGCGGGCCACCGACCTCCGCGCAAAGTACAACTTCAAGACGCCCGACGCCCTCCACTACGCCACGGCCATGGAGGCCGGCGCGTCGGTGTTCTTAACCGGCGACCGTGCCCTGTCGCGGTGTTCGGAGGTGCCGGTCGAGGTGCTGTGAGTGCTGTCGGACGGTGAGCGGACGAACAAGGTTCCGGGCACCACTGGCGAGAGTCTTCACTCGCCAGTGCTCGTGTCGATGACTGGTTCGGGTCGAATCGTCTTGAAAACGCCAGCGGCGTCGGGGTGGCTGGGTCGGAGCTTCGACGACCCAGGTCGCGGGGACTCACGGCCTCTGGGTCGGCGCAGAGCCTTCAACCCAGCCACCCGTCGCGCAAGGGCGGTCCTACCGGTCGGGAATGTGGAGTGATCTCCGACCGCGGGCACGCATGGAAGAAGTCGAAAGGATCGGCCCTACCAAACTGTGATCGAGTACAAGGGTGAGTTTGCGGCATAGCACGAGAAATGAGAGACATTCTTGAAATCAATCGATCATCTTGCCATATTGACTTGACAATTCCAGACTCGACTGGAAGAGTGCTGTGATTCTCCATCATTTTCGGCGGTCGAATCCTTGTTGGGCGGTCAACCGGCCGCAAGCAAATGGCAATCCAATTTGAATGTCCGCATTGCGGTGCCCCATTGAAGGTGAAAGATGCCGCTGTCGGGAAGCAAGTCAACTGCCCTCGCTGTCAACAGCGGCTACTCGTTCCGTCACCGCCAATACCAATTGCGACGGCCCCACAGCGCCCCTCTCGGTTCCAACTGCCCGCTGAACCGTTCACGAAATCCACAAGTGCCTCGGCTGCTATCCCTGATGAACCGCGGACGCCTTGTGACGACAATCCTTTTGCCTTTCTCGAAGCGACGACTTCCATTCCTCGTTCGGCACCTTCTCATCCATCTAACGAGATCAAATCGCCCAGCCCTTACCCACCTGCAGCGCAGTCACTCAATTCACCGGACAAGCCCAAACGCAGCCGGTGGAGGCGCTTCGATGTTTGCATTGAGGATGGCATTACTATGCCCGATATCTGCATTATTTGCGGCAGCAAAGCGCAACATCGCGACGAGTTCAAATTCACCAAGGTGTCGTTTCTAGCGAGATTTGTCTTTGGCATCCTCGCGTATTTGGATGCCGACCGCAAAACACTACGCCTTCCATTCTGCGACAAGCATAAAAAGTGGGGAACAATCGAAAAACGCGTCTTGTTGATGGCACTCGGAGCATCAGCAGCGATGCTCTTGGGAATACTTCTCGTCAGAACAATTCCTCCTGTGGCTGCGCTCTTGATATTTATTGGATTCTGCGCACTCCCTGGCTGCCTCTTAGTTGCGGCGACTGTTCGCCCGCTTTCGGCAAGGAAGATCACTCGGAATTCAATCACCATTGCGGGCGCTGGTGAAGATTTTGCCGATGCCATTGAGCGTGAGCGCCACGTCCAACGCGACCGCGAGGCAGAAAGCTTCCTCGCAGGCTTTCAAGGTTAAGTAGTAGTCCGTCTATCGCTAATTGTCAGGATCGATTAGATGGTTTGCGGAGTCGATTCCGCAAGTTAACGCTGAGGAGGCAGGGATGCCGCATCCGA
>JAWXBB010000624.1:0-3355 GCA_034439795.1 Planctomycetaceae bacterium
CGCCCGTAACACTTCGCACACACACCGCGGCGAGCCGCGCCGTCCACGGGATCGGATCAAGCTTAGCCCTATGACATTCCCGGTACGATTCCTCCGGTTGTTGGGTGTGTTCAAGTGTTGGATCGACCCAGATTCTTGAGGACAGACTCCACCAGCGACTGTCGAGTTCCTTGACTCCACAGATGATTTGCCATACTGTCTGCCTCTCACAGAGGTATCCACATGTTGGGTCCTACTCTTCGGGCAGTACCTATAGCTCTCGCCTTCACTATCGCGACGGTTGCGACTACCCAACCTGCCGGTGCCCAAAACGTCGACTACGGACATGCGTACGACGCGCTCGACCGCACCGTTGTCTACGTAACCACATGGTTTGACGATGCGAAAGCGACGTCGGCTAGACGCGCCGACGGCTCAATCGAGACAATTATCGAGGACGCCGCGGCTAATGTGCTGGCCAGATCCACCCACAGAGCCGGAGCCCTCGACTCCACTATGAGTGGGCTTAGCCAGCTGGCCCGATTCAGTGCGGCGCTCAACCCGTCCTCGTCTTACGCCGCCGACTGGTTCAACAAGCAGCTCTATGTGTTGTGGCGCGATCAAGGAGAGGCAAACCGCACGCAGGGCATGGCTGGCCGAGCCCTGGGCCTGCAGTGGCACCGTGGTCATCTCCGTATCCAAGCTCAGGTTGAGCGGGAACGAATCCTTCGGCTGCCCGATCCCGTCGACGCCGTGCCGCGTGCCGTCCGAACGCAGTTTTGAGGCTATCTGGCTTTTAGTGAACGCCATGTGTACGCGGTTCGAAAGAAGGGGTTTGCGTACGTCGCGTACACAACACGGTTCTACGATGACGCTGGGAAACAACTCGGTTTGATGAGGTACTACGACAAGCCACAAGCTGTGTCCTGGTCATTTGCGAACGGACAAGAAGGTGTGGCACCAGAATGGCGACTGCCAGAGCGCTTCAAGTTCGATCCGAATATGGCGTGGGCGGGCATTCAGGCGATGGCGTTTCATCTGACGCGCAATGCCGATGGCACGAAGATCATCAAGACCAGCGTCCCAATCGAGACGTCGGGCTGGGACCGGTTCAAGGCGGGGGCCAACAGGGCGCTGGGTGCCGTCGTTGCGTTTATCTCCCCCACGCTGCACGCGCAAGGTAGTCCAAGTTGCGATGGACTGAGCGACGGGTGTACGGGACTGCACTGGCTGGACGGTTCGCTGTTTCAGGATTGTTGCGACACGCATGACAAGTGCTTCGAGGTCGATTGCAGCAGCCCGTGCTCACAATGGTCGTGGATCTGGCCATTTGGACAGTGGGACTGTGCCGCGTGCAATCTCAGCGCCGTCGGTTGCTTTTTCACCACTGCCATCACTGGCGATTTTGGTCATGGCGGCGTCCCGCCAGGCACGCCCTCGGCATGCACGGATGGTGATCCCTGCACGAGGTGTTTCGCGAGCGACTGGTGTCCAGCCGAATGTCAGACCTGCGACGGCATCGGTGAAGGCCCGCCGATATGACTCTGCGGTGCCGGTGGTTGGGGGGGCTTGGGCTCCTGACCATGTTGGCGGGATCGGCGTGCATCGGCTCCCTGCCGCCCCTGCCGGCCCTGCTTCAAGCGCCTGGGATCAAGACGGAAGCGACACCGCTCCGTAAGGAACAGGTCGTGTCGCTGGCTGGCAGCGCCCTGTCATCGAGGATCATGCAGATCACCAGCGGGCCGGACCAGGATCTCATCGTGGTCGCGGAAAACGGCCTCCGATGGATTGACGCCGCCGGCGGCACCACGCGGGACCTCATCCTACCCGCCAAGATGTTCCGGCACTCTTTGCAGCCTCTTCCTGACGGACAGACGGGCATCGGTGGTTTTTCATCGCGCCCGAATGCGATCCTGATGTTCGACTTGAGCGGCCAAGAGGTGCTCCGAATTGGACTAGGACCGTCGTACGACTTCCCGGAATTCGCCAACGTAATGGGTGGCTCTGAACGCGAAGTCGTTGTCCCAGGTAGATTGGGTGTGCGGGTGTTCTCACTGAGGGGCACACTCATCGGCACACTGTCGAGTTCGACCTACGCGACGATAAAAACCGTCGTGCAAGCCGATGACGACCCCGAATACGAAATCGCGTTCGTGACAACATCGCTTCGCGCGGGCCCGGTTGAAGCCTTGGTGATGAATGCGGATGGCACGACGGTCAGCCGGTGGAACGATGCCGAGGGCGGGTGGCTCTCATTCGTGCCCGAGCTCGACGACCGAAGTCTGTGGGGCTTGACGGCGGACGGGTTCACGGCGTGGGACGCCCAAGGTCAACGCGTGCAGACCTTCGCCGCACCGGACGTCAGCGCGTTGCGTTATGTCACTGGCGCGAAGTTCAAGCACCACACCGTACTGATTGCCTCCGGCGGTGGCTACAGTAACGTTAGCGCGCTGTGCGTTTTCGACAACTCGCGGCGTCTGGTGTTTCAGGAGGTGTATTCGTCGAGAATCTACTCGGCATTCGCGGATCGTGACGCTGACCATTTTTACGTCGGCGTCGACGACGCCGTCGTGAAATACACGCTCGCCACGAGTGCCTCGAGCGCGGGAACTGTCCGATGAGTCGGCGTGTCTGGGTGCTCTTGTTAGTCGCGTTCGCAGTCGGCTCCGTGGCCACCACTGTCTATCTTCTGAGACGTCCCCCGCCTGCGTCGCTCGCAAATCTGGAGACGCCGTCGCTCAGGGTCGGCACGCAGCTTCAGGACATCACGGGGCGCAACGAGAAGGCCGACGTGGTCCGCGTGCAGCTGCGCGGCACGGACAGGCCCACGATGCTCTATATCGTCACACCCGCATGTTCGTGGTGCACCAGGAACCGCCGTAACTTTGCGGAAATCGTGCGACAGCGGAGCGGGGAGTACCACATCGAATTTATTTCGCTCAGCGAAGGCGGGTTTTCAGGCTACTTGCATCAGCTTCGACCTGACTGGAATGACGAACACGTGACAACTTTGACGAGCCTCCCTGCGCGGACCAAGGCCGAGATGCTACTCGGACCCACGCCTCAGACGATCATCATCGACCGCGACGGCAAGGTCACCCACAACTGGGTGGGCGCTTACACCAGCAACACACTCATCGCGGTCGAGAATCTCTTTCTCCTTCAGATGCCTGGACTCGTCGAGGACCCGCCACGCCGGTAGCCCGGCCCCTGTCCCAGAGAGGTAGTTTCTCCCCCCACTACACACGGGCGCTGAACGGCTGCCAAGGTCCACAACAAAAAACGGGCGCGGAAGGTGTCCCCTCCGCGCCCGTGTGTTCGTACCTTTGACCTCTGGCCTGTCGCCTTCAGCCTGTCGATCGCGGCGTTCAAGTTC
>JAWXBB010000625.1:0-14762 GCA_034439795.1 Planctomycetaceae bacterium
ATCGTCAGCGACGCCCGGTTGAACCGCGACATCGTCGGCAAGTTTCCGTCGTTCTTCGGCGCGAACCGCTGGACGGGCATCAAGCCGAACTTTGCGACGGTGCTCGGGACGTCGAACCTTGCGGCAGCCGCTCCGCCGGCGGTCGCCGCACAATCGAATGTGACGATGACCCAACAACCGGCCGGCGGTACGCTGTTCGATTCGCTGCGCAAGAATCTGCTGGGGCAGAAAACCACGTCAGCGCCGCAGCCCGTGACCACGCCCGGTTTGGCCACGGCGCCGAATCTCGAAGCGACGGCGGCGAATCAGCCGGCGATCGTTGTCGGCCGTTCCGGGCGCGGCCGCACGATGGCGATGGCGATGCCGATCACGTCCCCGTGGGCCAATGACTTCCTCACCAAATGGGGCGACGGCGACGCGAAGCACTTCAGCAAGTTCTGGCGGAACGCCGTGTACTGGCTGACCGAAAGCTCGTCGATCGGCCGTCGCCGGCTGGTCGTGAATGCCGACAAGAAGTTCTACCGCCCCGGCGAGACGATCACGCTGTCCGCCGCGGCGTTCGACGAGGCCGCCAATCAAACCGGCGGCTACCGCATCACCGGCATGATCGAGCCGCAGAGTTCGCTGAGCGACCTGGAAACGAACTACTCGCCGATCCGCTGGCCGGACGGCAAGCCGCGCGACAGCGGCGAGATCGGGCCGTTCGTCGCCTGGGGCGAGGAGTTCGAGTTGCCGCGCGTCGACTCCGCCGGCGGCAAGCCCGCGTTCACTTTGGAACTGCCGATCGCCGACGCGCTGTCGGTCGGTTCGGCCAGTCAGTCGCTGCGGATGGAGCTGACGGCGATGGAGGACTTCACGCAGGTCGACAGCACGTCGCTCGATCTGCAGGTGCTGCACGATCCGTTCGAGCAGCAGAACCCGTTCCCGAATCACGAACTGCTGGCGGCGATCGCGAAGTCGTCCGGCGGGAACGTGATTCAGAACGCCGCGCAACTGGCGGAGGTGCTGCGCAACGTCCCGATGCAGGCCGGCGCGCCGGTCGTCAAGCGGACGCCTTTGTGGAGCACGTGGTGGCTCTGGTGTTGGCTGCTGGGGTTGTTGACGGCGGAATGGATCTGGCGTCGCGTGGTGGGACTGGCGTGACGACGGCGTCACCACGGACAGTGATTCCGCTTGAAGATGAGGGAGCGATGAACATCTCGATTCACAGCGACGCGATTTTATTTCCTGGCCGGACTGTCCTGTTCGCGATTGTGCTCAGCGTATGCGGTGCCTCAACGGCCTCCGCACAAGTTGCGAAACAATCGGAAGCCGCGGCGGACAAATCGCCGGCGTTTCTCGACGACGCCCGGCGGTACGTCATCGAGACCCTGCCCGGTCACACCAAACTTGCGCTCCGCGAGCAATCGCTGCTCAACTGGACGAACCCCGTGAGGCAGCAGGAACGGGGCGCGTTGTACGTCTGGCTCAACGGCCAGCGGCCGGCGGCCGTGGGGTCGCTGTTCACCTACGAGTACAACGACACGGTCTACTCCAAGCACGAGTTTCACTCGCTCTCAGCGGGGCCGCTGAATGCGACCTTCGAGGGCCAGCCCGCCTGGACGCCGGACCGGCCGGGCCTCGTCTGGACCGACGTGCCGGATGCTCCCGCACCGGCGAATGCGCACGTCGGCCGGTCGTTGCAGATGCGGCAACTGGCGCGCAGCTTTCGAGCGGAATTGATTGACCCCAAGGGGGAGAAGAACGAGCTGCGGTTGTCGCCGCGGCCGCTCTACGAGTATGCCGCGCCGGAAGCGGGTGTGGTCGACGGTGCAATTCTGTCGTTCGTCGTCGCGACCGATCCCGAAGTGCTGCTCGTCGTGGAGGCCTACGACGAGCCGCGGAACGGCAAGCCGGCGACGGGCTACCGCTACGCCTTGGCGCGGTTCCACTACTGGCAGCTCAAGGTCAGCCGCGGCGACCAGCTCGTCTGGGAGGCGGCGCTCGACAAGGCCCACGAACAGAACAAGCTCGGCGACCGCGAAAACATGAGCAAGATCTACAACAGCTTCCATCCCCAGCCGGGGACGAAGGCGGCCTCCGGAGGAATCAATCCATGAAGTCCCTCTCGAAGATCATCGCCGCCGTGGGACTGCTCGCCGCGTGTTCGACGCCCGCAACACTGACGGCCGGGGATGACGTCGCGGCGACGGCCCGTGCGGAGGTCGATCCGCAGGCCGCGCAGGTGGCGGACCTGGCGAAGCAGTTCACCGGGCGCTGCGCGTTCACCTTGGAGACCAAACCACAACGCCGATTAGCGCTACATCCCCAGCCGATCCTGCGCTTCTCGAACCCCACAGTGGGGCAGGTGTTCGGCGACGTCTACCTCTGGACTGATCGCGGCCGGCCCGCCGTGGTCACCAGTTACTACAAATTCTTCTCGCCCGACTGGGGCCGCAACCTGGAGGTCAGTTCGCTGGCGCTGGGCGGTGTCATCGGCCGCGTGGACGACGTCGCCTTCTGGACGCCGCGCGATCCGAAGGTGATCTTTCGACCGATCGACGACGCCGATCGCCCCGCGGCTTCGATGGCGGTCCGACTGGTGCAGATGCGGCGGCTGGCGGCGGGCTTCAAGGCGCACCTCTCCGATACGCGGAACGAGAACGCCGGCGTTCCGCGACAATTGCGGCAGCTCACTCAGCCGGTCTATCGCTATCCCGCCGCTGGCGCAGACTCCGCTTACGTCGATGGCGCGATGTTCGCGTTCGTGGAAGGAACGGACCCGGAAGTGCTGTTGTTGCTGGAGGCGGTTACACGAGGCGATGCGGCCCACTGGCAATTCGGCGTCGTCCGGACCAACGGCGACGCCCTGCGCGTGACGTGGCGCGACCGCGAAGTCTGGAGCGCGCCGCACCTCGACAATCCGCTGGCTCGCCCGCAGGAACCCTACGCCCTGTTCTCGCTCGAACATCCGCTGAAGGCCAGCCGTCAATCGCCGGCCGACGGCAAATGACGTCGCCGAAGTCATCAACACCACGAGTTTGCGAGACTGATTCGCGCATGATTCCCATCCCATCCCCACGCACGACAGCCACTGGTCTGCGGCAACGAGTCATCGTTGCGCTGGCCGCCCTGTTGTTGACGTCCGCGCTGCCCCCCGACGCGGACGCTCAGTTCGATTTCCTGCAATCGCTGTTCGGTCGTCGCCAGGCGACGCCCGCGGTCTTCCAGGGTCAGCCGCAACTCGCGCAGGCACGAGTGGAAGCCGAACGCGGCGACGTGCAGAAATCGTTCGCGCTCGTTCGCGAGGCCCTGCAGACGGTCACCGCCCCGCTGCCGCCGGGCGATCCCGTGTCGCAGTCCATCGCCTCGCAACTGCTCGAGCTGTCGCGGCTGTGGTCCGAACGGCAGGCCCCGCCGGAACTGGTCGCGGAGGTGCTGCGCGATGTCGTGCTGCCGCCGAAATCGCCGAACGAGGTGCGGTTGTACGCCGTGCTGTGGCAGTCGAATTTTCAGTCGTGGAACTCGTTGAATTCCTCGTCGCGCGATCCGCAGCCGCGCAGTGTCGCTAGGGAGCTGGTGACGTGGAGTCGGCGTGCGAATCAAACGACGGCTTTGCGAACACGTCTGGACACTGCGCTGAAAGCCCCACAGGCATCTTCGTCCGCCACGGCGTTGAGCGCGCAACTCGCCGTCGCCGAACGGGACGACGCCACGGCGAACCGACAACTCGTTGCCTTGGCAGCGACGACGCCATCTGTCACCGATGCAGCGCAGCTCGAAACCTGCCTTCACGCCGTCGCGGCGGCCGTCCGTCGCGACGAAACGCAGGCCGCCGGGCTGGCGCTGCTGGAAGCGATGCTCGATCGCTGGGATGTGCTCGTCCCGCAGCCGCCCGTCGGCAGCGGGATCAATTCGACGTGGTTGCGCTTCCACGCAGCGCGCCGGCATCTGCAGGCGGGTCGAATCGACGACGGCGTGCGACTGGCCCTGACGGCTGCGGTCAAGCCGCTCAACGACCAGGCCTACGGCGCGGATTTCGCCGCCCATCTGCGTCGCATGCAGGTGGCGGAGGCGGCCAGCATCCTGCTTGCGGCCGGACGCGTGAGCGAGGCGCTCGACCTGTTGGGACCACTCGTCGATGCGCCGGACTCGCGGTATTCGATGTACTACCCCGGCCCGAATGTCGCCGCGATGCTGGGGCGCGAGCTGCAACAGCGTCCCTCTGCGGAGCGCTACGAACTGCTGCGCCGCTGGACTCTGCCGGACGGCGACCGCTCGGCGCTGCGCGATCTGACCGACTTCGTGCCGGGCGATCCCACCGACGATCGGAGCGCTGTCGCATTGCCGGCCGCGGGGCTGTTGCACGATGTCTACAGCACGAGTTGGGATCTCGTCCGCACGGCCAAGGAACTGGGCAAGCTGGACGAACTCCTGCGCGAGTTGGACGCGATCTCGCCGCAGACGCTGCAAACTCAAGCATTAGAGACGCTCGGCGGCGTGCTCAGTGGCGGTACCACTCGCTCCAGACTGACGACCGAGGGACTCACCGCACTGCTCGCGGCGACGACGCAGAACATCCCCAAGTGGGAAGAACAGCAGAAAACGCCGTTTCCCATGCTGACGTTCGTCGTCGCCGCGGAGGCGGCCCGGCATCCGGAATGGCACGACGTCTCGCAACAACTGCTGGAGCGGCTCATCGAACATACGCAGCGGCTGCAATGGGATCGGCCGCGCGCTCACGTGCGGATGGCGTGGGCGGAGGTCGTCCGCCGCCGCAACGGTGGTGACGCGAAGCTGTCCGAGATCGCTCCCTCGTCTGCGACGGCCAGCGTTCCGGAAGCCTGGGACAACCTGCGACCGAAATCGTGGATCGCATCCGGCATGGAAACGGTCGCGCAGCACGCGAACGGTTCGCTGCCCGATGTCTGGTTGGCGCAGGACGGCTACGTGCAGCATCTCACGGGGCCGTACGATTCGCATCTGTTCTTTCAGTATCCGCTGACCGGCGACTTCGAGATCGCGCTCGACGGCCGCGAGGGGGGCTGGGCGGAGGGCTACACGGGCTACGGCGGTGCGCTCTTCGCCGTCAACGGGTACGTCGATCGAGCCCCCCTGCGCGCACCGGGCGGCACGGGGTATGTCCCCGGACCGCAATTGACGAACCTACTGCACAAAAGTCCGTGGAATCAGCAGCGGATTCAGGTCTCGGGCGGCGGCGTGCGGTATCTCGCCAACGGCCAGTTGATTCACGAGGATCGGCCGGGGGACTCGTCGCCGTGGCTCAGCCTGGGGGCCGATTGGGGCCGCACGCCGATCTTCCGCAATCTCCGCGTGACGGGCACGCCGGTCATTCCCCGCGAAGTGTCGCTGCTCGCCGACGCCCGGCTGCGCGGCTGGGTGTCGGAATACTACGGGGAGACGAGACGCGATCCGTTGCGCGAACTGCCGACGCAGGCGGTGCGTGCCGACCCCGCGACCGGCGATAACGACGTCACAGAAGTCGTCATGGTCGATGGCACGCCGGCGACGGTGGCCGAACAACCGACCGACTGGTTCTGGAAAAGTGGCGAGTTGCGGTCGCCGCAGCGGGAGTCGTTCTGGCCGGGCGTCGTCGAGTCACGGATGTACTATCACCGCCCGCTCTGCCCGGCGGAGACGGTTCTGTACGAGTTCTTCTACCGCGAGGGAGAACTCGAAACGCATCCGACCATCGGCCGACGCGCGTTCGTGCTGCAACCGAACGGCGTGACGACGCACTGGTTGACCGACGGCGAACTGGACGTACGCGGACTCCCGCCCGACAACGGCGCGTTCCGCGAACGAAAGCTGCCGTTGAAGCCCGACGACTGGAATGCGGTCGAAATCGCGATGCACGCTGATGCCGTTCACATCCGGCTCAACGGCGAACTGATCGTCGAACAACCACTTGCGAGCCGAGACAGCCGCACGTTCGGTTTCTACCACGACGCTTCTCTCACCGCCGTGCGTGTGCGCGACGCCGTCCTGCGGGGCGATTGGCCGCGGGAATTCAACGACGACTTGCGGGCCGCGATCGAACATCCGCAGCCGGAGAACCCGCCGGCGGACGGGCGATTTGCGACGGCGATCATGACGGAGCCGTACTTTGCCGACAACGCGTACGCCGTCTATCGCCGGGCGCTCGCGCTCGAACCGGCGGCGCGCTTCGACTATCTGACCGAATGGGTGATGCCGGGCGCGACTCACGACACGCTGCGGATGGCCGGCTCGTTCACGCCGACGCATCCCGCGCCGCCGGTTTTGGCTGAGAATCCCATCGACGTCGCCACCGCGGAGGCCCGGCAGACGATCGACGGCCGCCGCGTGCAGACGGGGGGCAACTTCGTCTGTCCGGCGATCCTGCTGGTGTTGTCGGCGGCCGAATTAAACCGATTGGACGAACTCGGCGAGGCGGTGTTCAAGCTCGACGCTGCCAGTTCGCCGGCTCAGGCGCGGGCCCGCACGGCGATGCTGGGCATCATCGCGCTGCTGCAGGATCGGCCGGCGGAAACGCTCGATGCCGTCTGGGAATGCACCCGGTTGGTGCTCGCGTCCGGACCAACGGAGCAGCATCACCGCTGGAGCGAGCCGGCGTTGTGCAGTCTGGCGATCCTGCATCCGGCGACGCGCGAAGCCGCGTACGAATTGCTCGACCGCATCCAGGGAAGGCAGTTGCAGGCCGGCCAGCCGGGAACCCCCGAGTTCGGCCGCTACGTCCGTCAGTTGCACGGCCAGGTGCATTACCTGATGCACGGCGGCGACCCGTCCGCCTTCGGATCGCAGCCGCAGCTCGCCCAATGGCGGACCGTGCCGCAACCGTGCGCCCGGACGCGTGGCGGCGGTTACCCCATTGGGGCGTACGACGCCATCGCCGGCGAGTTGGCGCTGCGGGGCGGACACGATTTGGAGATGGCATACTTTCAGTCTCCGTTGCGCGGGAACTACGAGGTCCGCGCCCGGTTGTCGCAATTCGATTATCGGGAGTTCATGCCGTACGTTGCCGGGGTGTCGAACGTGCTCAAGTTCACCCATCGGAACGTCAAGGTGCAGTCACTGCGCGGTGCGGCGAAGGAAGTGCCCACGCCGCAGGAAATTGTACCGCGAGTGAAATCCTGGGCCGATTACCGGCTCGTGGTCCAGGACGGCCATTACCTGTGCTACGTCGGCGACCAGGTGTTATACGAGGCCGATGTCTCGCCGAACGCCGACCCGTGGGTGGCCTTTGCCGGCTGGGCCGGCCAATCGTCTCGTGCCGCCCGCAACGTGGTCATTACCGGAACACCCGAGATCCCGGACGAACTGGAGTTGTTGAACGACTCCGACCTCCGCGGCTGGCTCGTCGACTACTACGGGACCGCCACCGGACAAACGCCCTATCCGTGGCGTCTTGAAGACGGCGAACTGAAAAGCGACCAGACGGTGATCCGCGGCGCCACGCCGGGGCGGCTGAAGGTCGAGAACGTCATCCGTTATCACCGCCCGCTGCTGGAAGACGGCGAGATCTCGTACGAGTTCTTCTACGACCCGGAGCTGAAAGTCCCCGAGCCGGTCGATCCGCAGCGGAACTTCGCCCCGCTCAATCAGCCGCAGCCGCGGTTGGTCGACGGACAGGCGATCGTGCATCCGGCGCTGGATCGTCTGGTCTGCCTGCTCGAACCGGACGGCGTCAAAGTGCATTGGTTGACCGACGGCCGCTACGACCGGACCGGACTGCTGCCCGGCAACGTCACGGTTGAAGCGGGGCGCGGTCCACAGACGTTGTCGCTGAAGCCGCAGGCGTGGAACAGCATTCGGCTGGTGGTGGCAGGGGACACGTTGACGATTTTCCTCAACGACAAGCCCGTCTTTGTGCGACCGATTGAACCGACGAACCTGCGGCAGTTCGGATTGTTCCACTACGTCAACGAATCCAGCGCCCGTGTGCGGAACGTGCGCTACCGCGGCGATTGGCCGAAAACGCTTCCCGCCGTGGACCAGCAGGAGCTCGCCGTCGGCCCCGAGCAGTTCGCCGAGATTCCTCCCGAGCAACTCCCCGCCCGCGTCGATTACGACTTCACAGGGGCGAAGTTCGATCCTCCCGCGTGGGCCTATCACTGGAACAGCCAGGCGTCGGGTTACGTGCATCCCACCGCCGAGGGGCTGCGGATGACCTTGCCGGCGGGACAGGCCAAACCGCAGGTGGCGGGCGTGCATCCCAAGCTGCGCATCAGCGGTGACTTCATCGCCACGCTGGAGTATTCGGATCTAAAGGTTCTGCCGGTGAAGGAGCAGTGGGGCTCCGGACTCAGCTTCAAGGTCGCGCTCGATCAATCCTACGAGGCCGGCTTTGAAGTCCGGCAATGGCAGAACTCCAACGGCACGAGCGCGATGTGGCAGATCGTCTCGCCGCACAAGCAGTATCTGTATTACAGCGAATCGAACTCGGAGTTTCCGGATTCGGGCCGGCTGCGGATCGTGCGCCGCGGACCCGTGCTGTATTTCCTGACGGCCCCGTTGGGATCGGACGAATTCCGGCTGTTGACGCAGCGGCCGATCGGCACGAACGACGTGAAGGCCGTCAACCTGCAGGCCGATTGCAGCGACCAAGCCGGCATGGCCGACGTCGTCGTCAGGAATCTGTCGATCCGAGCCGCGAAGATCACCCCCGTGAAGTGAACGAGAGTGCGAGGAACTGACCGATGATGATCGTCAATCGAGCCTATCTAAGGCATCGCCGCAGGACAGGCCTCGGAATGACGGTCGCCGCACTGTTGGCCGCGTGGAGCGCCGCAGCACCGGCGCAGACGCCGCCCGATGCGCTCGCGGACCTGCGCTTAATGACCATGAAGACGGCGGCGAAGGAGTACGTCTTCCGCAGCGGCTCCGGACCGAAGGGCGAGTTCGCGGTCTCGCCCGAGCCGCTGCTGCGGTTCACCAACCCGGTCAGCGGCTTGCAGGCCGGCGGGTTTTTCGTCTGGAGCGACGTCGACGGCCGTCCGAGGGCGGCCGCGCAGGTGTTTCTCACGGCCGACAACCTGTGGCTGCACGAGTTCCAGTCGCTGTCGCCCAACACGTTCACCGCGACGCGCGACGGTAAGTCCGCGTGGGAACCGCAGAAGCCGGGAGTGGCCGTGCGTCCCTTGCCGACGGCCCCGCCTCCCGCCGAGACCGCGGTGAAGCGGCTGGTGCAGATGCGCGAAATCGCCAAGCGGTTCACGGCGTCCGACGAGTTCGAGGGCCGGCCGCGTTCGGACGAACTCCGACTGCTCACAAAGCCGCTGGTCCGGTTCGGCGGCGAACAGTCCGGCACGCTCGACGGGGCGCTCTTCACGCTGGCCCATGGTACCGACCCGGAACTGCTGATCCTGTTGGAAGCTGTGCGGACAGACGGCGAATACCGCTGGCATTACTCGCTGGCCCCGATGACGGGCTACGCCTTGAAAGCCACGCTCGACGACCAGCCGGTCTGGGAAGTCGGCTGGCGGAAGCCGCCGTATTCGCCCCGCGAGCCGTTTTTTCTGCTGGTCCACAGTCGCGAACCGATTTCTGTCGAAATTCCCTCAAAAAACCCTTGAGTGCCAGACGTTATGTCTGTATCTTGATGTCGTCGATGCTCTTCGTCTCGAATCTCGTCACAAGACAGATGTGAACCGACCATGCCGCGTACGCCGCAAGACATCACCGACGCCGAACTGTCTGTGCTGCAGGCTCTCTGGGACCGGGGCACGGCGACGGTCCGCGAACTGACCGAACAGCTCTACAAGGAATGCACGTTGTCGCTGACGGCGACCGTGCAGAAACTGCTGGAGCGGCTGGAGGGGAAGAAGTGCGTCAAGCGGGACCGCAACACCTGGCCGCACTCGTTCTCACCGACGCTGAAGCGGGATGAGCTCATCGCCCGCCAGTTGCAGACGACCGCGAACAAGCTCTGCGAAGGGGATCTGCACCCGCTGCTGACGTGCCTGGTCAAGACGCGCGGCCTCACCGCGGAGGACCGCCTGTCGCTGCGCGGGCTGCTGGATGAACTGGACAAACAGAAGTCCTGATGCGCGGCTCCCGGAGTCAATCGCCCTTTGCCGTTGGTCCGAGCCGTTGTCCAGGAATCGTCCATGAACACGCTCGTCAATCTCGCCGCAAGTAATGCCCTGACGGTGCTGCCGCTCGCGGCGGTGGTGTTCCTGATCGCCCGCGTCGTGCGGAACACGGCGGTGAAGCACATGCTGTGGGTGCTGGTGCTGGTGAAGTTCATCGCGCCGCCGGTGCTCAGTCTTCCGGTCACGGTCGAATGGCCGTTAGTGGAGGAAACCGCATCGGTCCAGCACGCCATCCCCGCCGTGCCATTGGCGACGAGTTCAGCCTCTACGGGTGCCGTCGTCGCAATGCCCGCCGGCAACGAATCGTCCGCGACACCGGTCGCCGATTTGTCGACCGCCGCATCGGCTCTTGAACTCGGCACGGTCGTCACGCCTGCTCCTGCCACTTCCGCAACCCACTGGTCCACACGAGTGGTGCGCACATGGCTGCGGGCCTGGCAGGCTCATCCAAGCTGGCAAACCTTACTGTTGATGGCGTGGGTCGCGGGCACCATCGGCTGGACCGCGCTGCAGATCGTGCGGGCGTTCCGCTTCGAGCGGATGATCGCTAGCTGCCCCTGCGTGCCGACTCGTCTGCAACAGCAGACTGATGCGTTAGCCGCCGACCTCGGCCTCAAACGGGGGCCGCGCGTCTTCGTGATCGATGCGGCCGTCTCGCCGATGCTGTGGGGCTGCGGCCGGACCGCCAAGTTGCTGTTCCCAGCGGATCTGGCCCTGCGGCTCGACGACGAAGCCCGCGCTACCTTGATCACGCACGAACTCGCCCACTTCAGCCGCGGCGATCACGTGGTACGGGTGCTGGAACTCGTCGCGACGGCGCTCTTCTGGTGGCACCCCGTGCTGTGGTGGGCGCGCGCTCAAATCGAGCAGGCCGAAGAGGAATGCTGCGACGCCTGGGTGGTTCGGCAGTTCCCCCACGTGCCGCGGCGGTATGCCGAGGCGCTGCTCGACACGATCGACTTTCTCTGCGAGGCCCGGCGGGCGTTGCCGCCGCTGGCGAGCGGCCTGGGCCAGGCGCCGTTCCTGCGTCGCCGGTTGACGCAAATCATGCAGGGGCCGCGCACGCAGCCGGTGACGCCGCGCGTCCGCTACGCGATTCTGCTGGTCGCCGCGGTGGTGCTGCCGCTGCAACCGTTCGTCTTCGCCACGCCGCGTCTGGCAACGTCACGACCCGAGCCATTTCCCGAGATCGCGGCGAGCACGCTCACCAGTAGCGTCGAATCGCAGGCCATCTCCGGAAATGACGATTCAGACTCCGTCGTGGAACCGGCGGCGACAAAACGGCAAACGCCATCGCCTCCTCGACAGCCGGCTCCGCGAACGCGTTCCGTGCGGCAGGGGGAAGTCTGGTCCACCGCGGTCTCGCCGGATGGACGTTTCGTCGTGCGGACGACGACAGCGCGCCGAGTGACGCTGAGCGACCTGCAGCAGAATTCGACGACCGACCTGTCCGACCAGAACATTACGGCGGTGGCTTTCGCCCCCGACGCGCCCTGGTTCGCCGCCGCCGGCAGCGACGGACGGATCGCGGTCTGGAACTCGATCACCGGCAAGCTGCAGCGCGTGCTGAACCGGCATCCGAACAGTTTGCGAACCATCGCAATTGCGCCGGATGCCCAAACGCTCGCCGTGGGTGGCGTGGACGGCAGCGTGCTGGTCTACAATCTGCAAACCGATCAATTGGCATTGGACGCAACCCGGTCGGCGACGGCCGTGAACTGCGTCCGTTTCTCGCCCAACGGCCGGCAACTCGCTATCGCACAGGGGGGCTGGATGTCGGGCCAACGGGGGCGCGTCATGGTCTGCGACACCGCCGACGGGCAGATCCTCGCGACGCTGAACTGCGAAGCCGCCCCGGGCGCTGTGGCGTTCGCCAGCGATGAGGAACTGATCGTCGGCCTGTTTGCAGGTCATGCACAACTCTGGAACCTGGCGACCCGCCGGGTGGTGGCCGAGTCGTGGACCGACAAAGCCGTCATCGCCACCGCCGCGTTTTCGCCCGACAACCCGGTGCTTCGTGAAATCGCCTTTTCTTCCGTGGAATCGACGCCGAGCGAATCCAGCACTCCGCTGTCGCTGCTGCGGAGTTTTCTGAACGCACCGCAGGAATAACTGCGGGGCCGAACGATTCGCCGGCTGGAGGGAGATGGCAACGCGATGCGCATTCGGATCGCATTCCTGCTGGTGGTGGTCTTTTCCGTTGCGGCGATGGGGCAGGGCGTGTCTCCGCTGCGCCGGCTGATGGACGATTCCCTGGCGGGCATCGAGTTGCTGCCCGAGCCGAACGGCAGTTCGCCGATGTCGCACAAGGTGGTCATGCGCTGGTCGAACAACGTCCGCGGCTCCGAGACGGGCATGACCGTGCTGTATCTCGCCGACGGCCTGCCCCAGGCGGTGTGCTGCGTGTATCCGTGGGAACAATCGCTGACCCACGAGTTCGATTCGCTGTCGCGCGGGCGATTGATCGGCAAACGGGACGGCGCCGTGGTCTGGACCCCGGAATCCGCCGGAGTGACGTTTTGCCCCGTTCCCGAGGCCGAAGCCCCCGCCGAGACTCCCGCAGCGCGGCTGCGCCAGATGAAATCGCTCGCCGCCGGGTTTTCGTCCACCATGCTCGGCTGGCGGCCCGACCGCAGCGACCGTGAAGAACTGCGTCTGTTGCCACAGCCGTTGTATCGTTACGAAGCGACTTCGGGGTTGGTTCTCGATGGGGCGGTGTTCGCCTTCGTGCAGGGGACCGACCCGGAATCGTTGTTGCTGATCGAGGCGGCGAAGGACGCACGCTGGGAATACGCCTTCGTGCGGCGGACGTCGGGGGAACTGGAAGCCCGTCACAAGAACGTCGTCGTCTGGCATGCCGAGCGGCATCCGCCCACCAAAAACCCCCGTTCGACGCATTTCTCGCTCAACCGGCCGCTGGACGCCGCGGTTCTGGAGAGCCTGTCCACGAAAGACCAATGATGTTTCGGTCCTCGGTGCTGGCCGTTGTCACCGCCGGGTTGTGGTCGCTGACCGCCGGCGTCCCGCGCGCCTCGGCAGACGACGCGACGACAGCCGGTGTCAAACGCGCTCTGATCGTCTGCGGGTTGAGCGGCGATGCGGGGCGTCACAAGCAGTTCGCGGAGACCATCGCCCGCTTGCGGGACGGCCTGGTGGGACAGCTTCAGTTTGCGGCGACCGACGTCGAGGTGCTGTTTGGCGACGAACCGGTCGACGGTGATGCCGATGCGATCCGCTCCGCCGCGCGGGCCACTCGCGAAGAGCTCGAACAACGAGCGCGGTCTCTGCGCGAACGGACCCGTCCCGAAGACGGGGTGTGGGTCATCGTGCTGGGGCACAGTCATTACGATGGCCGGCAGTCGTGGCTCAACCTGCCCGGCCCCGACCTGCAACAGGCGGAGTTTGCGAAACTGTTCGAGGGGCTGACCGCGCGCGAGCAGGTCTTCATCATCACGACGCCGACCAGCGGGTTCTTCATCAAGCCGCTGTCCGCCAAGGGTCGCGTCGTCATCACGGCCACGGAGGCGGACTGGGAGACGAACGAAACCGAGTTTCCGCACGAATTCGGCCGCGTGCTGTCAGGACTGGAAACGGCGGAGAACCTCGACCTCGACAAGGACGGACGGGTGTCATTGTTCGATCTGTACGTCACCGTGGTCCGCAATCTCGCGCAGTCGTATCTCGAACGGGAACTGCTGGCGACCGAGCATGCGCTCCTGGACGACGACGGCGATGGCCGCGGCACGGAGGTGCAGATCGACTTCCTCACCGTCGACCAGGGGGGCCGGTTGCAGCCGAACCGCCCCGTTTCGCAGCCGGTGATGACGAAAGGGGACGGCGTCCTGGCGAAAACCGTAAATCTGAAGCGGATGCCTTGAACGCTCGCATTGCCGTCGGAGCGGAGGTACACTGGGATCTCGCAGTTCGATTGAGCCGAAGGGAGTCGCTCGTGGACCGATGAGTCTCGGCCTCCGGATCAGAGACGCCGGAGCAGCAGCCGAACTGGCAGACTGCTCGATCATTCCATGGAAGACGTCCTGCTCGGCTACGAAATCAACGGTGCGACGTGGTTCTACCTGTCGCTGCTCTTGATTTTCGCGGTCTTTTTCCGCTTCAACCGGGTCTGGTCGCTGCGCAATGCCGACCTGATTCTGCTGTTGTCGCTCTCGCCGGGGCTCTTGCTGATCGGCGCGTCCGGTCCCGATTCGCCGCTGGGCTATCTGTGGCTGTTCGCGGTCACGGGCGTGTTGTGGCTGCGGCTGCTGACCGACGTGCTGTTCACCCGGCGACCGCGGCTGGAGCAGAATCTGAACCCGGCCGGTCTCGCGTTTCTGCTGTGTTCGGCGCTCGCGTTCCAGACGACGAAGATCGTCATGGAGGAGCCGCACGCGGCGACCGTGCATACGGTGCGGCAGGCCGACGATCTGCTCAACCGGACCGACACGCCCGTGATGGCTGCGGTCGACACGCCGGCGGCCGGACCGGCCGGTCGGCTGCTCGCCACGCCGGTGGTGCCGCTGTCCGGCGGAGTGGAAACGATCGCCGCCCGCTGCCTCGCGGTGGCGTGTCATCTGGCGGTGATGTTCGGCCTGGTGCTCATCGGCCGGTGGCATTTCGCGGACACGAACCTCGGCCTCGCGATGGCCACGCTGTACCTGCTGCTGCCCTGCACGTCTTACGACGCCAGCC
>JAWXBB010000626.1:0-25982 GCA_034439795.1 Planctomycetaceae bacterium
GCCCCGAGGACATTCATATCGCCAACGCCGGGCACAGCGGCATCGGCAGCGCGGGGCCGTTCCGCGGCCGCAAACGCAGCCTGTACGAAGGGGGCATCCGCGTGCCGGGCATCGTCCGCTGGCCCGGCCACGTCCCCGCGGGGAAGATCGACGAGACGACGATCCTGTCCGCCGTGGATTTCTTGCCGACGGTCAGCCGGTTCGCGGGAGTCACCCTGCCGCCCACGCACCGGCTCGACGGCGAAGCAATGGACGACGTGCTGCTCGGGACAAACCGTCAGCGCCGGACGCCGCTGATGTGGGAGTGGCGGTTCCGCATCGCTGGCGAGCCGTTCCATCACAGCCCGCAACTGGCCATCCGCGACGGCCAGTGGAAACTGTACCTCAACCCCGACGGCAGCCGCATCGAACTGTATGACCTGACGACCGACCTGACGCAGCTCAACAACGTCGCCGAGCATCACGCCGACGTCGTCGCCGGGCTGAAGGACAAGGTGCTGGCGTGGTCGAAAGAACTGCCACCCGGCCCACGCGATCCGGGGGCGGGGGCGATGAACTTCGGCTATCCGGGCGGCAAGAAGGCGCGGTGATTTCGGATGGTGGGCTGTGCCCACCAAGTTGGTTCCCTGAGGCGATGGAATGGTCTGCGTGGTGCGCACAGTCCGTCCGACGCCGCTCCAACCGATGACCGCCGCCATCCACACGACCACCGTGACCGCGGTCTCGCACTGCCGGAAGCGGCGACGCCACCGCAGACGTTGGATGTCGCGTTCCGTGAGGGCCGACCGGCATCGCGGTGGCAACCCGGCCGCGAGCCGCAGTTGGGTCCAGGTTCCCCAGAAGCGGGTGACGGTGCCGCGGGTGACGCCGATCTCGCGGCAAAACCGCTCCAGCGTGACATTCGGCCCGGTCCGGTTGGCGAGGCGGCGCAACTCGGTCCGCAAATCTTGGGCGGCACTCATGATGTGTCCGGTCAGGGAGTCCAGCGACCCGAAGCGGCGTGGTCGCCCCCCGCGGAAATCTTCGAGTCTCTTACCCTACCGGAGCATGTTGCGCGGATTTTTTTGGTGGGGGCGCTTGTCGAACCGGGAATCGGGCGCAACTCCCGCGAAGCGCTCGGCGTCTGGGCCACCCGCCTACTTGAACACGAAGAGCACTGCGATCTTGTTCCACTTGATCGTATCGAGTTGGAGGAAGACATCTCCCTCGCTGACGCTCTTCTTGACGATTTTCCACTTCCAATTCTCGCCACTGGGAAAACTGACGTTGAAGTTGCCGTCCACTTCCTCCCAACCTTCACGTAGAAACTTGGCAATGGTGACGTCGCCGATCTCCTCCCCTCCCAAATGCCTGGAGCGCATGATGGCGTACACCGTGCAATCTTTGAGCGCTGTTATGGTGCCGCCGTCCAACCATTCCTTTCCCTGTTCAGAGTCTCGACCGACCAACGCGCCGCCGCCGATTTCCTTGGGCAAGGCGGTGATCGCGTACCCGCGGTCGGACCAGATCTGGGTTCCCACGCGCGCCAGCTTGAAGACGGCATCCGGACGCGCGTTGTCTGTGAACTCCACCACATCGGATTGAAACGCCCCCTTGGGCACGGGGCGGCGTTTCACTTTATTGTTGGGGGCGGGTTTGCCCCCTGGTTCGTTGCCGCCCGCGGCTGGCTTGGCATCGCCCGCACCGCTGACCACGTTCGCGTTCGCCAGGGAAAGCGACGAGCTGGCTGCGTATTCGATTTTGCCCGTCCGCACGTCGATCAACCGCGCATACGCCGTGCCCAGCTTTCCCTTGGTCACGATCTTGCCGGTGACGATCGACGATGCCCCGGCCAACTGACCCAGCTTCTGCACGTTCTCTGGCTCGAACAGCACCGTGTTCTGAATGGCCAGTTCGACGATCACGCGGTCGAGCACGCTCCGCTCCAGCACTGTCACCCCCTGCCGCACCAGTTGCGTCGTCAAATCTTCTGCCAACGTCGCGGCGACGTCGTACGTTTCCCCCTTCTCCGAGCGAAAGGGCAACACCGCGACCTGCGCCGCCTGACGCACCGGCTCGACCTCGTCCCCCTTTTGCACGGTGATTTCGAGGCCGCCGGATAGTTTGACTTTGGAGAATTCCTTATTGATCTCGGTCACTTCGACGGTCCCGAGCTTGGGCCGTTCGACACCGAGCACTTTGTCGGTGACCGGATCGCGAATTTCGTTTTGCAGCCGGTAGACGTCGAGCTTTTGGCCGACGATGAGGCCGCTCCCGCTTCCCAGCGTGACATAGATCACGTTTTGCTGCACCTGCGCCACTTTTCCGACCGGCCTCTCCTTGCCCACAGTCTCGGCCACGCGAAAGGCCATCACCGCGGGCAGTCCCGCCGTGCGAATGGCGGCGTCATCCGAGATCCCCTTCTCGAACCTCTTCAGCAGGGCCTTCGGCAAACGCAGCTCCGTGCCATCCTTGAGATCGCGGAGAGCGATCTCCGTGGCCGTCTCGTTGAGCAGCACTCCCACGCGCGTTTTCGATCCTTCCGTGATCGAAACGAACGACGCCTTTTGAGCGAATGCGCTGCCATTCACGAAACAGAACATCACAGTCAAAGCGATGGCCAGCCGCATGACGGGTTCCTCGGGAGAAGTCAGGATTGGAATGGCACACACTGAAGCGGGGCACATTGTATGGGAATCCCACGCTGGAACGCCACCGCCGAAGACGTGTGACGAGCCATGTCCCCAAGTTTTGCATCTACTGGACTCTGACCACCACGAAGTGAACAATGACGGTTGGCAGAGCCCACTTTACGCAGCCACCACGCTCGAACGGACATTCCATGAACCTGCCCCCGCATTCGATTCGACGCGAACTGTCCGACGTGAAGCCATGGATTGAGACCTGCGGGCTGATCCGGCCGCTCATTGAGGAGAACGATCGGGCCGCCGGCGAGGTGCATCACCTGGAGATTACCGACGCGAAGCTGCACTATCACGAGCGGACCGATGAGTTCTACTACGTCCTCGACGGACAGGGCCGCATGTCGCTGGACGACGCGGAGATCGAACTCCACGAGGGCGTGGTGGTCTACGTGCCGCGCGGCACCCGGCACCGCGCGTGGGGCGATCTGAAGGTGCTCGTCGTCTGCATCCCTCGCGGCGTGCTCGACGACGTTCACGAGGTGGAAGCGGATGTGTGAGGAAGACGCTCTTGTCCGGTCCCCTCGCCCCCGTCTTCGGGGGAGAGGGTTAGGGTGAGGGGGCTGAGCGCTTCGCAGAGCAATGACCGCCAGAAACACCAACCCGAAGCGCAGGCGGGCACGGGTGCCATGCTTGCAGCTTTGGGCAAGCCTGTCTTCTCCAGCTTCAGCCAAAGGCACATGCTCACCCAAAGCTGTGAGCATGGCACTCAGGCTCGCTCACGCTCACGCATCGGGTTGGTGTTGGACACGGCAGGGAGCGCTCGGCCCCCTCACCCCGACCCTCTCCCCCGAAGACGGGGGCGAGGGGGCTGGAGGAAGAACCCACCCAGCATCGAGACGCACACCCTCCCACTGAGCACAAATCCGGCAACGGTTCTCACGCACCCATTAACCTCCTACAATGCCGGTTCACCGAGGACGTGCCTCCCAACGGGCCTGTAGGACGATGGCGAAAACCCTGGCCGAGTATGCGGACTGGCTGGCCGAGCGGAATCTGCGCTGGCCGACCGCGCCGAAGTGGGAGCCGGTGAACGCCCTGCCGTATGCCCGGCCGCTGGCGGGCATCAAGGCCGTGGCGTGGGACGTGTACGGCACGCTGCTGCGGATTTCCGACGGCGAGCTGCTGTTCCAGCATCCGCAAGCCGTGCGGATGGAAGTGGCCCTCGACAAGACGCTGCAGGAATTCAACCTGTGGCCCAGCATGTCCCGCAAGCCCGGCGCTCCGTGGGAATATCTGCAAACCTTGTACACACGGTCGTACGACGACCTGCGACTCGCCGGATCGGGCCGCAAGGGGGATCTGACGGAGATCGATGCGGGCAAACTGTGGCGCAAGGTGCTCGGCAAGCTCGATCTGAAAGAGTTCACCTACGATGAGTCGCTGTACGGCGATCTCGACGAACTCGGCGAAAAGATGGCGTACTTCTTTCATTCCGCGTTGCAGGGGACGGAAGCCGCCGCGGGGGCGTTGACAACGCTGAGCGCGTTGTCGCAGTCGGGGGTGACGACGGGCCTCGTCGCCGACGGGCAGTGCTTCACGCTGGTTCAGATGTTGCGGGGGTTGCGGCAGCAAGGTACACTCCCGCCCGTTGGCTCGCTGTGGAACCCGGAGGCGGTGGTGTTGTCGTCTCAGGAAGGGGTCCGCAAGCCGTCGAAATCGCTATATCTGAAGGCCATCGAACGATTTCTACGGTTGGGAATCGAGCCGCCGGAGGTGCTGTATGTGGGCGCCCGGCTGCGGGAAGATTTGACGGTCGCCAAGTCGATGGGATTTCGGACGGTGCTGTTCGCCGGCGACAAACTCAGCCTGCGGGCGACGCTGTCCGACCTCCGCGACCCTGCCGTCAAACCGGACCGCCTGATCACCGAGTTACCACAAGTTCGCGAGATTCTGTCCCTGTAGAAGTCAGTCCCAGTCGGCGGCTATCCGCTGCCGGGCGTAAAGGACGCCGAATGCCCGCTCCGCCGATTTATCCGCTCGAAGCCGTCGATTTCGACCGGCCTCTATACACACTGGACGAGATTCGGGAGATCAATCCGCAGCGGTTTGAGATGGAGCAGTTGACCGCGATTCTGTCGGTCGACACCGAAGGTCACGGCCTCGTCGGCTACAAAGACGTGACCGATCACGAGTTCTGGGTGCGCGGGCACATGCCCGAGTTCGCGCTCATGCCCGGCGTGGTGCTCTGCGAATGTGCGGCCCAACTCGCCGGTTTCTACGCTCGCAAATACAAGGTGCTGGGGGCCGGCGACTTCCTGGGCTTCGGCGGGATGGAGGAAGTCCGCTTCCGAAGCCCGGTGTTTCCCGGCGACCGTTTGTTACTGATGGCCAAGGTGACCCGGCTTCGTCCCGGCCGGCGGGCCGAGTTCGATTTCCAAGGCTTTGTGGGCGAGAAAATGGTGTTTTCCGGCAGCATGATTGGCGTGCCGATCACCATCAACCGCGCGCGGGATGGCCTCGATCAAGATTAGGTGAGCGGACTCGCAGGACGGTTACCGTCCGGAATCGCCAGCACCCACCAGTTCGCCGACCTCGGCGTTGACCAGTTCTTCGCGGCGAATGACGACATCGCGGGGGGCTTCGATGCCGATCCGCACCCGGCCGCCGCGGATTTCGAGGATCTTGATGGTGATCTCGTGATCGCCAATGAGAATATTCTCGTCGATCCGTCGTGTCAGCACCAGCATTCTCAGACTCCGTTCCGACTAAGACTCCGTCCTGCCCGACTTGACGGGAAAGTCCCTTGCATTCATCGTGCCGGACCGGCGGAAACTGCCGGATCGCGTGTAATCCTTTCACCGGCAAGCTCTTTGCGGTATTGAGATTTCAGCGGTGGTTTCGGGACACGGCAGACTTTGGCGGCTGGAGTGCCTGTTTTGGCCCACGCGATCGGGGACGGTGTCTCATGATGACACAACCTGAGCGCAAACCGACCATCCCGTAACGGCGGGTTTATGGGTTTCCAAAGCATGACGGACGAATGGTTTGACGTGGTCGATGAGTCCGACGCCGTCCTCTACTCCGCACCACGAACGGAAGTCCACGCGCGCCGCTGGCTGCATCGGGCGGCGCACATTTTCGTGTTCAACTCCCGCGGCGAACTGCTCGTTCATCGTCGCTCGGCCACCAAAAACGAGTATCCGCTGCGGTACAACTCTTCTGCCTCGGGACATCTCCATGCCGGAGAGGACTACGCCCCGGCGGCCGTTCGGGAATTGGAGGAGGAACTGGGCCTCACGGGCGACTTGGAGTTCCTGCACAAGTTCCCGGCGTCGGCGGAGACCTCGTATGAGCACACCGTCCTATACCGCATGACCACCGATGCCACGCCGCGGTTCGACCCCGAGGAAATCGAATCGGGCGCGTATTATTCCTTGCGCGCGTTGTTGGACTGGATCGCCCGCCGGCCGGACGACTTCACGCCGTGCTTTTTGACGCTGTTCGGCTGGTATCTGGCGCAATTCCCCCTGGCCGACGGACCGTTGCCTTGACTTCATCGTCCGGCGGCGAATACTGGAGGTTCGCGAGGGGCCGCGAGGCTACCTCTTTCTGCGGTGAGGCCGTGCGAACCGGGTCAGGTCCTAACGGAAGCAGCCCTAAGTATTTGGCTCTCAGGTGCGGACGGAGGTAGCTTCCCGGCCCCTGGTTGTTGGCCGGGCAGCGTTCGCTGAGCCGGACTCGATGTGCGGGCGCAGTGCCTCGACCGTGCTGAGATGATGGGTGCCAGTGCGATTGTGGGTTGGGAACAAAGACACTGGCGGCCCAAAGCTGCCGCCAGTGGCACCCAAATCCCAACAAGGCGACGTTGGGCAGTCGAGTTCGCGCCGTGACCTCGCCGCGCGAAGCGGTTCGCTGTCGAGGCCGGCTTACTCCGGCAACTCGATCTTCAGGTCGCTGGACCCGCCGGCGGGAATCTCCAGCGTCAGTTGGGCCGTCTCGTAACTGGCGAATTTCGACGGCAGTTCCGGGGTCGGGACCGGCGGCTTCTGGCCCGGCGGGATCACCACGTCTTCGGGCGGCTCCGCAACCTGCTGCTGCTGCACGGTCGTCTGGACGGAGACTTCATATTTACCCGGCACCGCGCCTGGATCGGGATTGAACGTCGTCAGGTTGAAGCGGCCGCTTTCGTCGGTGAGGCTCGCGCAGCCGTACTTGCCATCGATGGGTTTGCACATCACCAGCACGCGCGACAGCGGCTGTCCTTTGCGGGTGATGACCCCCTTCGCGGTGACCGTCTGGGGACGTTCCTCCTTGAGTTTATCGGATGAGCCGGAACCGCAGCCCGCCGCCAGGACCGCGAACAGCATGGTGGACAAGCAACGCCGCATGGAGATCGTTTTCCGGAACGAGAGGGAGTGAGAAGTGAACCCGCCCCGCAGCTCGCGGGACGGGTGTTCGTCATTGAGACAGAGACGCGATCGTGACGGCTGCCATCAGTCGTAGGAGGCGACTTCGCCGCTCGCCTTGGTGCCCAACGCGCCCCAGACACCGAACGGACTGGCCCCGCCGGCTGTCGGTGCGGGGATCGCGGCGGATTGATTGCCCGTGTCGATGTTCTCGCTGATGAACTTGACGGCGCCGTCCATGAACAGCGCGTGCGCGCCGCCGACGTGGTAACTCGCCGCCGAGTAGATGCCCGGTTGCCAGTGAATGCTGGTGCCGGGATTGTTCGCCGTGTCGAAACAGTTGGAGGAATTCGGCGGCAGAATCGTATTCACGGCCGCGAAGAACGAATTGCCCGCATAGGCGCGATACCCCGGGCAGGTGTCGTTCGTGGGGGAAGCGGTGATGTTGAACGTCTGCGTGGCACGGTTATAGAAGGCGGCACAACCATTGGCGGTGATCGGCGTCATGCCGACGACCAAGCCGCGGCCGTTGTTGCCGCTGAGTGCCCGAGCACGTTCGGCCATGCCGACGGTGTTGCTGGAGCCGTCTGTGAAATCGCGCATGTTGTAGCACACGAGAATCCCGAACGCCCCGCGCGATCCGACGGGCACCAGGGCCTCGCCGACGGTCATGTTCGGCTGCGTCTTGCTGTGGGCCACGGAGTCGCCGGACGACCAGGCGTAACTCATCAGCCCGCGGGTGTTGCCGTGCGGCGAGATCTGGCCGGGATCGGACGGGCAACTGAACATGGCTGGAGAGGCGTCTTGCCAGGGCGAGCCGTTATCCCAGGGGCGCTGGTTGGAGGTCAGTCCATCAATCCGACTGAAGATGGGTGCGCCGTCCATGTACGGCAGCAGCGAGACGTTGGGCGAGAAGGATGTTCGCTGGGTGGTCGTTCCGGCCACCACTGCGCTGCCGCCCGTTCCCGATTGCCGGGACGGAAAGCGATTGAAGGCGTCGTGATAGTTATGCAGCGCCAGGCCGTATTGCTTGAGATTGTTGCGACATTGCGTGCGCCGCGCGGCTTCGCGCGCCTGTTGCACCGCCGGCAACAACAGCGCGATCAGGATGGCGATGATCGCAATCACCACCAGCAACTCGATCAATGTAAATCCCTGACGCCGAGACGAGCGCATGGCAGAACTCCCGAAAGACGGTGTGACATCGGCAGGGCTCGACGATCGTGAACCCAAGATCACATCAGATTAGCGTTAAATAGCAGCCATGCAATGAGTTTTTTTGCTACGGCGACGTGATTTTTCCCGCGCCAACGAGCATCGGACTTATTCTTCAGTACAGAATTGGTTAGCGTTGTGACGTATTTATTCGTTGATGCGTCTTTTCCCTCCGAACGAAAACTGAGTGCCGGCGGTTGGGAAACGCTTCTTGCTGAATGAACTTCCAGGAAATCCATTCAGAGCAAATGTCTGGCCTTCACATCCAGATACCGGTTGATCAGCCGGCTGGAGAGCTGCTCGGGCAGGCATTCGACCACCAGCAACCCCGTTTGCGGCAAGGCGGCGACCTGCTCGTGCTGAGCGCTGACGAGTCCCGCGGCGGCGGCGATCTGGAAGGCGTCGAGGTCGCTCGTCGGCACGCTGTTCACCCGCTCGTGCAACGGCACATTCCGTAAGAGCGCTCCCAGGACGAGATGCGGCGACTTCAACCGGCGCATCGCGGCTGCGATCGTCTGCAGGTGCAGTTCGTCGATGGCGTGCGTCAGCAGCACGACGAGCGACCGCTTGCGGTGTCGTTGCCGCAGTTCGTTGACCAGCAGATCGTAATCGGTCGCCTCGTACTTCGGCTCCAGGTCGTAGCAGTGGCCGATCAGCCGCTCGACGCCGCTGCGGCCGCGGACCGGCGGCACCCACCGCTGCACCTTGCGGCTGCCGGCGAGCAACCCGACGGTGTCCCCCTGCCGGCAGGCGACGTACGTCAGCAACAGCGCCGCATTGAGCGCCCGGTCGAAGTGCGTGACGCCTGCCGATTCGTTGCACATCGACCGGCCGGCGTCGAGCACGATCAGCAGATTCTGATTCCGCTCGACCACGAATTCCCGGCTGATGAGAGCCTGATGCCGGGCCGTCGCCTTCCAGTCGATGCTGCGGTACTCGTCCTCCCGGCGATATTCGCGCAGGCGATCGAACTCCGACCCGCGGCCCCGCAACCGCGACAGCCGCACGCCCGCGGCGGCCAGCCGATTCTGTCGCGCGAGCAACTCGATCTGCCGGACCGATTGAATGTCGGGGTAGATCTTCACCTTCTGCGGCAACAGCCGGTCGGCTTGCAGCGTCCAGAGTCCGAAGCGGCTGGTCGCGCGGAGAAAGACCGTTCCGAACTGATTCTGCCCGCGATGATGGGGCACCACATGATAGGTCGCCGTCATCGTCTGCCGCGGCGGCAGTTCCAACCGCAGCGGCAGATCGAACCACTGCGACGGTTGCGGCGGCTCGTCGTGAACTTCGACGATCAATGCGAACCGGCTGCGATTGCGGAGCGACACCGTCACCGGGTTCCTGGCCCCCACGCTCAGCACCGGCCGCGATTCGCGGAAGACTTCGATCAGCCGCAGCGACGGCGTCGCCAGGAGATCGGAGAGCGCGAACAGCACGACGCCGAACGTCGCCGCGAGTCCGATCGGCGTCGCCTCCGGCAGCACGGGCGTGAGCGCGAACGGCAAACCCGCCAGCGCGATCAGCACCAGGAGCCGCAGCCGCGGCATCATGGCTGGGTGGCCTCGACGGGTTGCGGGGCCTCGACGGCGTCCAGCACGTCCTGAATCACCGTCTCGACCGACGTGCCGTCGATTTCGGCTTCCGGATTCAATCGCAGCCGGTGTCTGAGCACCCACGGCGCGAGCTGCTTGACGTCATCGGGAACGACGAAGTTGCGGCCCCGGCACGCGGCGAGCGCCCGCGAACCGAGCAGCAGATTCACGCCGGCCCTGGGGCTGGCGCCGACTTCGACCGTCGGCCATTGCCGGGTCTTGCCGACGATCGCCGCGATGTACCGCACGATGGGCGGCTCGACAATCACGCTCACGATTTTCCGCTGCACGTCGACGACCTGCGCGGCGGTCAACACGGGTTGCAGGCCGTAGCTGTCGAGCCGGCGGTGGTCGTGACCCTTCACGTAGTTGTCGAGGATGCGGGCTTCTTCGTCGGGCGTGGGGTAGGTCACGAGCAGCTTGAACATGAACCGGTCGAGCTGCGCCTCGGGGAGCGGATACGTCCCCTCCTGCTCGAGCGGGTTTTGCGTGGCGATGGTGATGAACGGCGGCGCGAGCGGGTAGACGACGCCGTCGACGGTGACCTGCCGTTCCTGCATCGCCTCCAGCAGGGCCGACTGCGTCTTCGCCGGAGCGCGGTTGATTTCATCCGCCAGCAGCAGCGACGTGAACAGCGGCCCCTGATTGAACGTGAACCGCCGCTCCTGCGGGTCGTACACCGAATGGCCGGTGATGTCCGACGGCATGAGGTCGGGCGTGAACTGAATCCGCCGGAACGGACAATCCAGCACGCGGCTCAAGGTGGTGACGAGCAGCGTCTTGCCGAGGCCGGGCACCCCTTCGATCAGCACGTGCCCTTCGCAGAAGAGCGCGACGACGGTCGCCTCCACGAGCTCATCCTGCCCGACCAGCACCCGGCCGATCTCGGTCAGGGTGCGGTCGAAGAGCGACGCGATCTCGGCGGCTTCCATCGGTTCAGTGCCCGGCGATGAGAGGGTATGGGTCGGATGCTCCATGATCGTACCGGCCGGTCGGACCGGCGACCAGCACGCGAAATCACCGTGAGCGATTGCCCCATGAGGTTTCAAGGAGGCTGTTTCCGGTCCCCTCGCCCCCGTCTTCGGGGGAGAGGGATAGGGTGAGGGGGCCGAGCGCTTCGCAGGGCGATGGCCCCGGCAACACCAACCCGAAGCGTGAGCGAGGACGAGCGCTCGCCCTCGCTCACGCTTCGGGTTGGTGTTGGACACGGCTTGGAGCGCACGCCCCCTCACCCCGACCCTCTCCCCCGAAGACGGGGGCGAGGGGGCCGGAGTAGACCGCTCGCCTGCTCAATTGCTCGGCCTTCGACTTGCCAACGTTCCAATTGCCCCGCGCTGGCCCCGACGCTATCGTCTTCCGCATGGACGGCTTGAATTACCACCATCTGCAATACTTCTGGCTGGTCGCGAAAGAGGGGAGCATCGCGAAGGCCGCGACGCGGCTCAACGTCTCGCAACCCACGATCAGCACGCAACTGAAGCGGCTGGAGAAATCGGTCGGCGAGCCGCTGTTCCAAAAACGGGGACGCAACCTCGAACTGACCGCGACCGGCCGGCAGGCGTACGAATACGCCGACCGGATTTTCGCCATCGGCCGAGAACTGAGCGGCGTCCTGCGCGGTGGGACAGCGCAACGAGCGCAACCGTTTGTCGTGGGCGTGCAGTCGGGCCTGCCGGCAGCGGTGGTGGACCGGATTCTGCGACCGGCGTTCCATCTCACGGAGCCGATGCAACTCATCTGCCGGACGGACGAACTGATGCCGCTGGTCGCGGAGTTGGCGATCAATCGCGTGCAGTTGGTTCTTTCGGAGACCATCCTCGATCCAGCGGTGCTGATCCGTGCCGTCTGCCGGCCGGTGGCGGACGCCGTTGTGATCCTGCGCGGGCGGGACGATCTCATCCAGCGCTACCGCCGCGGCTTTCCGAAATCGCTGGATGATGCGCCGCTCTTGCTGCCCGGTGCCGGTTCGACGTTCCGGCAGCAATTGGAGGCGTGGTTCGACGCGAACCGGATTCAGCCGCAGCGGATTGCCGAGAGTGATAATCCGGCGCTGCTGGAATCGTTCGCCCAAGCGGGATTGGGGCTGCAACCCTGTCCGCAATTCGCCGAGGGATCGGAGACGCGTTCCGGATCGCCGCCGGTGCTGGGACCGTTGGCTGATCTTCGCGTGCAATACTATGCGATCGCGCGCGACGAGCCGTTCGGACATCCCGCATTGGCGGCGGTGCTGGCGGCGGCGAAGTGAGTTATCCCAGCCCGGAGCGCAAGTGACGGCGTCTTGACTCTTCTCATGTTGACCGGACGCCGTCGCTTGCGCTCCGGGCTGGGATTACCACCGCGTGGCGGCGGCCCGTTCGAGCGAGAACACGATGCTGCCGTTGCGGAAGACCGTCACGGTGCCCGTCGACTGGCTGACCGTGATCGACATCGCCAGCGTGTGGGCGGTGATCGCCGCGGCGGTCTGGTGCCGGGCCCCCAAGCCGTGCGGCAAATGCGATCCCGCGGATTTGGGCATCAGGTATGTGCCGGCGCTCAGCACGGTTCCGTCCCCCTGAATGACGAACGCGCCGTCGATCAGCGCGAACTCCTTGATCGTCTCGGCGAGGCTGGGGTCGAGCACGTTGCGAAGCTGCCGCGAATAGCCGTGGAACGGATTCAGCACCAGTTGCTGCGCCTGCCGCAGCACGTTTCGCGAATCGCCGATGACGAACATCGTGCCGACCGGCTTGGCCTCGCGACCCTCGGCCGCGATTTCCAACGCGATGGACAGCACCCGCAGCATCACCGCAGGGCGGACGACGTCGACGCCGCGGCGGTTCTTCTCCGACAGCATCGACCGGAAGTGCGCCTCCGGCTTGGTGACGGTGACGCTGTCGAGCCGGCGGCCGTCGGCTCCGGTGACGCAGACCACGCTGTTCTTCTCGTTCAGCAGCCCGGCCGACGCCGCCAGCAGCAGGCCCAGATTGGCCCGGTCCATGCGCGACAGCGAGGCATGCATGACGTCAAAGATGTGCGAGTCGGGCCGGGGGGCGACGAAGTCGTCGATGTGCGTCGTCGTCACAACGAGCAACCGTCCGGTCCACTGGCTGAGAATGTCCCAGGGGATGTTGTCGGCCCGGTCGATGGCGATCAACAGGGCCTGCGCGTTGAGTGACTCGACCAGTTGCATCGCCTGCTTGACGAGCATGGTCGTCAACCGCGGCATCGACAGCGGCCGGGTCGGACGGGCGCCGGGCTGCACGCCCGCCTGGCCGAGCAGCATGACGTCGATGGCCTTGGTGTCCTTGGCGTCGATCAATTGTTGGCGGAAATCGGGGTGTTTGAGCAGTTCCGCGAGTCCGGCGAGGACTTCGACGTGCGTCGATTGCAGCTTGCGCCCGATGATGAGCAGGCAGATGAGTTTGACCTGCAACCCCGTCGGCCCGCCGTAATCGACGCCGTTCCGGCTGCGGCCGAGCACGATCCGAAAGTCGCCGTCCCAATCGACGAACGCATGGGGCAACGCGAAGTCGGCGGCCACGAGCGTCTGCGCGGCGGCTTCGCGCTCTTCGATGGCCTCCAGCACCTTCTCCGGCGAGACGTTTTCGTCGTCCAGATTGGCGGCCTGCACCAGCGCCCGGATCGCCGCCGTGCGAGACTTCGCCGACAGCTCGACGATGCGGATCGCGCTGACGAGGTCTCCGAGATCCAAGTGCGGCCTTTCCACTCGACCCGACGCTGACGAAACGGCCATCCTGGCGGCCAACGCCGCAGTGAGTACGGATTTATAGCCCAAGAGCCGGTGGCGGGCAACCCGTTTGTCCCTCTTGTCCCCTCTCCCAGCGCTTCGCTGGGAGAGGGTTAGGGTGAGGGTGCCTTTTGCTTTCGCTTTCCGTCTTCACGAATGAAGACGAAGACCCAAAGGCACCCTCACCCCCGGCCCCTCTCCCACCGAAGCGGCGGGCGAGGGGAGTGGAAAGATGTCGTGTGCCGTACACTCGCTCATTCCGCCAACAGCCGCACGGTGCCCGCGATGTGCCGTTCGCGGCCGCGGAGGGTGTCGATCTGCAATGCGCCCCGTTCGTCGATTCCCGCACAACGGCCTTCCGTGACGGCGTTGCCGGCGGTCAACCGGATGGCCCGGTTGGTCAGGACGCAATGCCGTTGCCAGCGGTTCGGCAGATGCAGGTCATCGTCCGCGAAGGCCCGCACGGTGGCCGGCCATGCCGACAGGAACGCCAGCAGGACGGCCGGAGCGGAGACCGCCGTTTCCAGCTCATCGACGAGAGACGTCGCGATCTGCCGGATGTCGGGCGGCGCGGTGCGGAACGAGTTGCCGACGTTGATGCCGACGCCGATCACCACGCGCTCGGGCCGCTGCGACGCCGTTTCGACCAGAATCCCGCACACCTTGCGACCGCGGAGCCAAACATCATTCGGCCACTTCAGCCCCAGCAGCGTCTCCGGCACGAACAGCTTCAGCGCGTCGATCACCGCCAGCCCGGTCAGCAGCGACAATTGCGGCCGGCACTCCGCCGCGATGCCCAGCGTGCCCGCGTCCACCACCAGCGAGAACGTCAGCGCCCCCGGCGCCGACCACCACGCATTCGCCCCGCGTCCACGTCCCGCCGTCTGTCGCCCGGTCCAGACGAGCCGCGGCAACTCCGCAGCCGGATCGTCGGCCAACTCCAGCGCGCGGTCGTTGGTCGAACCCACCTCGGCGAACCAGTCGACCTGCCGAATGAACGATTGCCCCTCGATCCGCAGCAGGGCGTCGACAACGTCGGGCGGCAGAACGGCAGTCACAGTGGGTGGTCAGTGGTCAGTGGCGGATGGGATCAGCGCAGACGTTCCTGGACGTAATTCACCAATTCCTTCACCGGCACGCGGTCCTGTTGCAGCGTGTCGCGGTTGCGGATGGTGACCGTGTCGGCGGTCAGCGTTTCGCCGTCGACCGTCACGCAGAACGGCGTGCCGATTTCGTCCATGCGGCGGTAGCGGCGGCCGATCGCGGCCTGCTGGTCGTACGCCACGGCGATGCCCGCCCGCTTGAAGTCGCGGTAGATCGCCGTCGCCTTCTCCGGCATGCCGTCCTTCTTGATGAGCGGGAACACCGCCACCTTGATCGGGGCCAGCCGGGGGTGCAGCTTGAGCATCACGCGCTCCTGCATCGCACCCTTCTCATCGGGCTGCTGATCCTCGTGATACGCCTCGCACAGGAACGCCAGCGTCGCCCGGTCGCAACCGGCGGCCGGCTCGATCACGTGCGGCACGAATCGCTCGCGGGTCTGGTCGTTGAAGTACGACAGATCCTTGCCGCTCCCCTGATACTTCGGCTTGCCGTCGGGGCCCTGTTCGACGACGAGCTGCCCGTCCTGCTTGCAGAGTTTGCCTTCCATGTGAGAGCGCAGGTCGAAATCGCCGCGGTGGGCGACCCCTTCCAGTTCGCCATATTCGCCCGCTCCGAGGAACGGGAACGCATACTCGACGTCCGCCGTGCCGACGGAGTAGTGCGACAGTTCGTCCTTGGCGTGTTCCCGCAGGATGAGGTGCTCCTTGGGAATGCCGAGGTTGATGTACCAGTTGTAGCGGCGGTCGCGCCAGTATTGATACCACGCGAGCGACTGCGACGGATGGCAGAAGAACTCCATCTCCATCTGCTCGAACTCGCGCGAGCGGAACGTGAAGTTGCGGGGCGTGATCTCATTGCGGAAGCTCTTGCCGATCTGCGCGATCCCGAACGGCAGCTTGACCCGCGAGCTGTCGCAGACGTTCTTGAAATTGACGAACATCCCCTGCGCGGTTTCGGGGCGGAGAAAGGCTTTATTCTCATCCGATTGCAAAGCGCCGGTGAACGTCTCGAACATGAGGTTGAAGTCGCGCGGGTCCGTGAGCGTCCCCACGGTCTTCGCTGCCGGGTTCCAGACCGTGGCCCGTTCATAAACGGCGAGCGACGCGAATGGTTGTTGATCGCCAATCTGCACTTCCGCTTTGTCTCGACCGAACGCAGTTTGCAGACGCTTTAAGAAGGACTTCCCCAATTGAGCGGTAAAATCATCCAGAGTGCCGACCGCGGCGACGAAACCAATGCGAGTGTTAGCTTCATCGTCGTCGGATGGGATCACAACCGAATAGCAGGTCAGATGGTCGGCCCGAAACCGCGTTTTCGTCTCGCGGCAGTCCACCAATTTGTCGGCGAACAAATCGTAATGTCCCGAAACCTTCCAGACCTGCGGGTGCATGATGATCGACGTTTCGACGCCGACCATGTCGAACGCCTCGGGCGCTCCCGGCGGAGCGGAGAGCTCGTCGTGCTCGGTGATCATGTCGGACCACCAGGCGTTGCGGACGTTCCGCTTGAGTTCGACGCCGAGCGGGCCGTAGTCCCAGAAGCCGTTGAGGCCGCCGTAGATCTCGGACGACTGAAACATGAAGCCGCGCCGCTTGGCGAGCGCGACGATTTTGTCCATGCGGTTTTCGGGCATGAGTGTCAGTGGTCCGTAGTCAGTTGTCAGTGGTGAGAAAGCCAGAAGCCCACGGGTCCCATCCCGTGGGTCGAACGTCAACCGACAGTAATTTGACCAGTGCGGGCGTCATACTCCGGCACGACATCGAACAAGTCAAACGTGGCCGCCCGCACGATCTGGTCGTCGAAGCCGAGCCGCCGGCAATTGCGGCCGCCGTAACTGTTCCGCATCGCCCGCAGGAACTCGGCGTCACTGGTGCTGGCGGTAAGATACCGGTGCAATGCGAGTTGGGCCTGATCGTCGGCCAAATCGTCGTCGCGCCGGCCGAATTCTTCCAAAAGCCGGTCCACAATCGCCCCGGCACACAGGGCGTCTTCGATGGTGATCTTCCCCTTGGTCCCCGCGCAGACGAGGTGAATCGGCCGCTGATCTTCCGCTAAGACATCAACAATCGCTTGCAGGTTCACGAACGAGCCGATCAGCACGCGGTCGGCCATGGCGGCCCGGTGCAGCGCCTGGGTGCCGTTGGTGGTGGTGAACACGATGGTCTTGCCGCGGACGACGTCGGGGGTGTATGCGAAGGGGTTGTTGTCGAGGTGGAAACCGTCGATGAGAATTCCATCCCGTTCCCCACCGAGAAGAATCGAAGGAGGCGCGAAACCGCAAGCGTCGCGGGACGACGATTGTGTCTTCGGGGGGTTGGGGGTGGATCGCTCCGCGCTGCGCTGAAGTTCGCTTGCGGTTTCGCGCGCTTCCTCCACGGACAGCGTCGGAATCACACAGTCCGCGCCGTTCGCCAGCGCATGCACGATCGTCGTCGAGGCCCGGAGGATGTCGAGAATCACCGCGATGCCGTCGCGGACTTCCTCCGGCTCGAACAGCGCCGGCAACAGATGCACCCGGATGTCGCGATTCATGGGGGGATGATAGCAGGCGAGCGAAATCTCCGCGAACCATTTCCGCCGGACGCTTGTCACTGCCGGATTGGTTGGGGAAAATGACAGATTCCCGGACGATCTCACGTGGCTGCGGTGCGGCCCGGGTGCAGGAGGCCGCAGTTGTCCGCCGCGACATCGGAATCGCCCCATCGACTGGCCCATGCGCCCGGCTCGCTGGCCGAGCTGCTGGCGATCGCCTTGCCGCTGATGCTGTCCGCGGCGACGCAGTCGATCATGCACGTCATCGACCGCGTGTTTCTGACGTGGCATTCCGAGGCGGAACTGGCCGCCGCGTTGCCCGCCGGCATTCTGTACTGGTCGTGCCTGAGCTTCCCGTTCGGCATTGCCGCATACGTCAACACGTTTGTCGCCCAGTACGATGGCGCCGGCAAGCCGGAGCGGGTGGCAGCGGCGATCTGGCAGGGGGTGTACTTTTCCATCATCGCGGGTGCGATTTTGACGCTGGCCGCACCGTGGTCGGAACGGATCTTCACGCTCATCGGGCACGAAGCGGTCGTCGCTGGGCATGAGGCCACGTACTTCCGCTGGCTGTGTCTGGGCGCGATGCCGGCGATTCTGCACACGGCGCTGTCGGCGTTTTACAGCGGCCGGGGAAAGACGCGGGTGGTGCTCGCCGTCAACGTGGCCTGCGTCGGCGTGAATGCCGTGCTCGATTACGCCATGATCTTCGGTTGGGGGCCGTTTCCCGAATGGGGCATCGCCGGCGCGGCGATGACCGACTCCCTCGCCGAACTGCTCGCCGTGCTGATGTTCGTCGGGTTGTTGTCGCGGAAGTCGATTCAGCAGCACTATCCAATCCTGAAATCGTGGCGGTACGACCGCCGGTTGATGGCCGACCTGTTCAAGTTCGGCGGCGCGAGCGGCCTGCAGATGTTCATCGACGTCGCCGGGTTCACGGCGTTCATGATGATCATCGGCTGGATCGGCTCCAAAGAGCTGGCCGCGACCAACATCGCGTTCAACCTGAACACGCTGGCGTTCATCCCGGTGATCGGCATCGGGATCGCGGTCTCGACTCTGGTCGGCCAGCGGATCGGCGAGGGGCAGCCGCATCTGGCGGCGGTCTCGACGTGGAAGGGGTTCGGCCTCGCCGGGGCGTACATGCTGGCCTTCGGGGCAATTTACACACTGCTGCCCGAAGCGCTGATCCTCCCCTATGCCGCGAAAGCCGATCCGGCCGAGTTCGCGGGCATCCGGAACACCGTCACCATCCTGCTGCGGTTCGTCGCCGTGTATTCGTTCTTCGACGCGATGGCGATCGTGTTCGGCTCGGCGATCCGCGGGGCGGGCGACACGCGGTTCTCGATGCTGGTGGCGTTCCTGTCGGCCTGGCTGCTGCTCGTGCTCCCCAGTTATTTCTGGTGGCGCTGGTGGGGACCGAATCTGTTCGCCAGTTGGACGTTCTGCGCGGTGTACGTGATTGCCCTGGGATTCATTTATCTGGCTCGCTTTCAGTACGGCGCCTGGCGGACAATGAGCGTGATCCACCGCGGGGAGACTCCGGCCCTCGTCGCGAACACCGACGCCGAACCGGTCCTGTCGCTGGTCGCGGAATCCGCTGGGGGGTCGTAATACGATAGCGCATCGGGATCGCCGTTAGCCGCGACCCGGAGGCTTTGCGCAGGGGAGCGCGGTGTCGATCGCGTCGCACGGATTGTGCGCTCCACCCCGCGCTCCCCTCCGCAAAGCCTCCGGGTCGCGGCTAACTAACCCGTGACAACGAACAGGACGTCATCATGTCCGGCGTCGCGCCGTGGCAAATCACCGCCCGGGAGTTGGCGCAGCATCTCTCGGTGAGCGGCATCCGGGACGAGCGCGTGCTGGCGCGGATCGCCGCGGTCCCCCGTCACCGCTTCGTGCCCGAAGACCTGCAATCGCAGGCGTATGCGGACACGGCCCTCGGCATCGGTCAGGGACAGACGATCAGCCAGCCGTACATCGTCGCGCTGATGACCGAAGCCGCGCTGTTGACGCCGCAATCGCGGGTGCTCGAAGTCGGCTCGGGCAGCGGCTACCAGGCGGCGATTCTGTCCGGGCTATGTCAATCGCTGATAACGATTGAGCGGCTGGCAACGCTGGCCGAAGCCGCCCGGCAACGGTTCGCCGAACTGGGTCTGACGAACATCGAGGGCCACGTCGCCGATGGCACGCTGGGCTGGCCGGAGGGGGCACCCTACGATGCGATTCTCGTCACCGCGGGCGCGCCCACTGTGCCTGAGTTGCTGCTCGAACAACTCGCCGACGGTGGCCGGTTGGTGTTGCCCGTCGGCCCCGAAGCCGGGCAATCGCTGCTGGCCTACGAACGCCACGGTGACCAATTCCGCTCGCACAAGCTGTGCGACTGCCGCTTCGTGAAGCTCGTCGGGCAAGCCGGCTGGATGGAGAGTGGGGTCAGTGCTGATGGCTGAGTAGCTGATTCAAAACGACAGGGTCTTTACGCCGAAGGCGTTGCACATCACAGCCCAGGGTCGCGAGTCTGCGAGCGCACCCTGGGTGTCGGTTGATGATGAACCCCATACCCTGAAAGGGTTTCATAGCGGTTTGAGGCCACCGATGATGCGACCCTTTCAGGGTCGATGCGCGTCGGGCACCATTTCCCAGGGTGCGCTCGCAGACTCGCGACCCTGGGCTGTGTGATCGAACGCCTTCGGCGTACTTGACCACCGATCAAATATCCCACCACCAATCGCAACGACCAGAATCGGGTTTTGAAACCGCTAATTGCCCCTGAGCGCTCAACTCTCAGCCCTCTCGCATTGAGTTCCCCCCCGCGGTTCCTCTACGATGGTCGCGGAAGGAGTGTCCCGGACGCTCCAAGCGTCCGGGACACTGTGCGATTCGGCCACCCTGCGGCAGGTTCTTTGCGCGTGAATGCCAGCGATCTCGATCTGCTGATCAAGCTCCAGCAAGGCGAGACCGCCGCGTTTGCGGCCGTCATCGAGCGGTATCAACGCTGCGTGTATGGCTACCTGCGGGCCCGGCTGACGCAGGCGTCCGACGCGGAGGACCTCACGCAGGAAGTCTTTCTGCGCTGCTACGAGGCGCGGGCCCGGTTCGATACGTCATCGCTGCTGCTGCCGTGGCTGATCGGCATCGCGCGGAACCTGCTGCGGGAGCGGGTCCGCCGGCTGCATCGCCGCAAGGAAGTCGTCTGGACGGAACTCTGCCTCGAACTCGAAACGACATCGCCGGCGAGCGATCTGGCCGATGATGCCGAACTGCGGGCGTTGCCCGAGTGTCTGTCCGAGCTGGGGCCGAGCGCCCGCGAGGCGATCGAACTGCATTACCGCGCGGAGCACCGCCTGGCCACGATCGCGGCGTTGCAGCACCGCAGCGAGGGGGCGGTGAAGCTGCTGTTGCATCGCGCGCGGCAGGCATTGCGGGATTGTCTGTCGCACAAGCGGCGAAAGGCGGAGCAGCCATGAACGACGCGGATTGGATCCGGCTGCTCAACGAGCAATCGCCGCGCGAATTGTCCGACGACGAGATTGCCGCACTGCGCCAGCGGATTCAGGAATCGCCGGCCGTTCGTCAGGCGGCTCGCGACAGCCTGCAACTGGAGCAAACGCTGGCGGCCGGTCTGGGAACGGTCAATCTCTCGGCGGAAGAACTCTTGCAGCGCGTGCTGCAACGAGGCCGTTCGCCCGAGCGGTCCGGCCAACCGGCCTGGTGGCGATGGATCGGGCTGACCGCCGGCACGTTGTTGCTGCTCGCTGTCAGCGCGTGGTGGCTGCGGCCCAGCAGCACGCCGCGCGAAATGGATGATGCTGCGAATGACATCGTAGCCACCGACGCGAATCCTACTGACGATACAGACCCTGAAACGATCACACCGTCTGTCGAGCAACCGCCCAAAGAGGCCGACAACCCAGATGCCGTCTCCGCGGCGGGTCCGACGAATCAGACGCCGGTTCCACCGAAGACACCACCGGCCGAACCGTGGGCGGAATGGGTCGCTCCGCAGGCGCAGCCGCTGGCTGCGGACAATCCGCGACTGGTTGGCGATCTGCGGGCGATCGGGCACGATGAGTTGTCGCTGGCCGAGTTCCGCCGCTGGTGGGACGACGTGCCGAATCAACGGGCGGGCTTGAATCAGGACCAGATCGGCAACCGCCGCACGGTCCATCTGCAAGGCTGGGCGCGATTGCGAGCGCCGTGGCTCGCCGACACGCAATTGCGGCTGACGCCGTTCGACGTGCGCGAAGTCACGCTGTTTTTCTGGACGGGAGACACTGGCGTCGCCCTGCGGTTCTATCGCAACCGCGAGCCGCATCTGTGGACCGCATTTGCGGTGCATCGCCAGCAGGGCGAGTCGACGCCCGATCGCTGGGGACTGCTGACGACCGACAACGGATCGTTCTATCACAGCGGTGCGGCGACGTTCGAGGTCGCCGTCGAGTCGGACCGATTGGTGTTGTCCACCGGGCAGACGCCGATGCTGACCGTGCCGATGAATCAACTCCCCACCGATGTGCTGATGTCGGCGGAGAGCCGCCTGCGCGGGTTTTCGTGGGTGCGCGTCGCGCCGCGCGAATTTGACATCGAAGACGCGGAACCAACGGTGTTCGGCGACGAGCCGCCGTCGGCGTGGTCGTGGCGCATGGATCAGGCCGCCCAGGCGATGCTACAGCGCGATGCCGACGGCGGCGTCACGCTCACCGGCACCTCGCAAAAGGACGTGGCACGCGTCTATGTGCCGCTCGACCGGCCGGATTTGTACGAAACGCTGATCCAGATCGCCGCGGCCGATCCCGGCACGGGGGTGTATCTCGGCGATAAAGACGGCAAGCCGATTGGCCAACTGGCGTTCTTCAAGGACCGGCGGACTTCGCAAACGACGTTCGGCTTCCTGCGGCCGAACGAGCGGCGCTTCGATTCCGATTTCGACGACCGCAGCCAGCCGCCGCCGTATTTCGTGCCGAGCAGTTGGCTGCGCGTCGTCAGCGGGCTGGGCCTTTGGAACACGTGGTCCAGCGGTGATGGGCGGCATTGGGGGCATCTCCTCGAGAACCCCGTCCGCGACGTCAACGGCGCGGGTCGCAGCGTCGGTCTGTACTGCCTGCCATCCGAGACTCCGCGCACGATTCGGCTGCAACGGCTGGATGTCCGCCCGCTGTCGGCGGTCACATCGCTGGCCAATGCGGAACGGCTGAACGACGTCACTCGCGAAGTCGAGACGTGGCCGCGGTCGTTCGAGGACTGGTTGCAATTCGCGTGGGATAAGAAGCCGCTCGGCGTCGCCGCTCCCGAGTGGTGCGACACCTGTGCCGTCGCCGCGCTCCAACAGGGGCCGCCGCGCGAACTGGCGAACGCATTGCTGGACCGGCTGGTGGTCTCGGCGCGGGACCGGGGACACACTTCCCGCGACCTGCTTCGCCTGCTCGACGAATGCCTGCTGCTCACCGACCAGTGGCACGATCAGGACTCGGCCCGTTGGGCGCGGCACTACGCCGCGCTTGGAGTGAACGCGGGCAACGAGCCGGACGGCCTCGGCGCGTGGACATCATTCCTGCAAGCGCCGCGGTGGACGCATCGCGTCGAACGCGGGCCGTTTCAGCAACGCATGGCCGGCGATTTGATCGCCGCCGGTTACCGCGACGATTGGACAACTGTCCGGCAGACGTCGCGGCGGGCGGCGTTCGACGTCAGTCCGGGGCATCCCGATCATCAGCCGCGCGACGCCGCGGAGGTCCTCGACCGCATCGCCCGCTGGTCGCGCGGTTACGCCGCCGAGTCGCGAACCGGCGCGCCGGAGACGACGGACGACGCCTTGCCGGTCAGTTGGCGGCATCCCGCGCAACTGCCGGTCAACAAGGAAGCCTACAACGTGAGCGCCGAGTTGCAGGCGGCGCTTTCGACGGGAGCGTATCGCGACGCCGGCCGCATCGTCACGTCTTTGACCGGCGGCGAGTCGCTGGGACTGTTGCCGGATCGCCGCGATCCCGCGCTGCTGATTTCGTTGCCGATCGCCCTGGAGGCCGCGCAGCGGGACGATCCGGAGTTCGCCGCTGCGTTGCGGGACGAGTTCGGCGAGCTGGGCCGGCTGCGCGTCGCGCAGGCCATCGACAACGCCGATGCGGCCACGCTGCAGGCGGCGGCGTTGCAGTTCCTGGGCACCCCCGCCGGGGCGGACGCCGAACGGTGGCTCGGCGATCAACGCATGGCCGTCGGCGATTTCCTCGCAGCGGGACTGCACTACCGCCGGGCATTGCGTTGGGCATCGGCCGATCAAGCCGACGAGTTGTCCGCCCGGCTCGTATTGGCCGCGAGATTGACGGGATCGTTGCCCGGCGAAACCGCGACACCGATCGGTTCACAGCAACTGGCGGGTTATGACGTGCAGGCATTGGTGCCGAAGTCGGCTGGTGATGCGTCGTCGTCGCCCGCTCCGATGATGCCGGGATCGCTGATGCCGACAACGATTCCCATTCAACGTTACCGGCTGGATCGCAAGGCCCGATTCGATGGGCAGACCGGGCAGAACGCCGGCCGCGGGGAGTACCGCGACTCCGATCCGTTCGGGCGGCAATTCGGCATCGCGGCGGATGCCGAACGGGTGTATCTCAGCAACCGGTTCCAGGTGACGGCCTATCGTCGCCACAACCAGGAACGCCAGTGGGCGACCGCGGTCGGCGGGGAGCAGGGGGAGGCCCACGCCCATCGCTTCACAGCGATGACGCCGGTCGTCGTCGGCGACCGCGTGTTCGTGCGGCGGCTCACAAAGACATCCATCGAACTGGCCTGTCTCGATGCGGGGTCGGGAATGGAGAAATGGACGCACCAGCCCGGCGCCAACGCCGCGGTGCTGTCCGACCCCGTCTGGGCCGCGGGGCGGTTGTTCGCGGTGGTCGCCCAGGAACTCGAACAGGATCTGTGGGATTTGCGGTGGACACAGTTCGACGCCGGCACGGGCAAGCCGACGGCGTCCACCAGCGTGCTGCGGCTCCGCAATGCCTGGGACAAGGACGTGCCGTGTCAATTGGCCGTCCGCGAGACACAGGTCGTGATCGCGGCGGGGGGCGTGACGTGCAGCTTCGATCTGGAGGGGACCGTGCAGTGGGTCCGCCGCGAGTTGTGGCTGCCGCCACGGATTGATCCGTTGCAATACGATTACTTCGCTCTTCCGCCGGTGCTGACAGAGAACACCGTCCTGGTTGCGCAGCCCAACGTCCGCACGGTGCAGGGTCTCGACCGGCAGACGGGCCGCCGCTTATGGAACCGGCCATTGCCGCGATTGCAGGGCCTGATCGCCGTGCGCGAGCCGTTCGCCTTGGCCGCGGAGCCGGAGCGGTTGACGGCGATCGACATGGCCGCGGGCGCGATCCTGTGGCAGACGCCGCTGGAAGGCTGGCTGGGTCCATTGGCCGTTGATGACAATCGCGTCACCGTTCTCCGCCGCGAGACGCGCAAGGGGAATCAGGGCTGGCTGACATTGACGTGGCTGGACCTCGCCACCGGCCGGGTGCTGGCCGACAGCCCGCTGGATGCCGAGGAGAAAGACGAGTGGCGCGTCGGCCCGTGGTTTGCGCTCGACGGCGGTCTGTGGGCGCTGACGGAAGCAGGGACCAAGACCGCGCATCGCGATCTGTCGGTGCTGACGCCGATCGCCGACAGCGATCGCTCGCTGGCCGCTGCCTATGACGCCGGACTGGGACCGTGGTCGGCAACGCCGTCCGCCGAAATCCGGCATGCGATGCAGATCGTGCTTCCTGGTTGGCAGCCAATTCTGTCGAACCGGGAGTCGCTCGAATTCGTCGCGAATGAAATCCACGGCGAACGGGGCGTATTGCGGACGAAGGTGTCCAAGGGCCGCGGGCTGTCGTTCGGGCGGACGGTGTCGCTCCGGGAGGACGACATGCCAGTGCTGCAACTTCGCGTGGGCCGCGAAGGGGACTCCGCGTGGAGGCTCGTCATCCGCGCGGAAAACCAGATTCTGCACGAGCAGGTGATCGACGGCCAGACGGCTCCGAACGGCTGGTGCGACGTGCATCTGCCGCTGGGCGCGTTCAACGGTCAGACGGTGCTGTTGCAGTTGCAGCAGTTACCCGCGGGCGACCGGCCGGGACTGGGGCTGTGGAAGTCGGCGGAGTTGATCGTGGAGTGACCGGCAACAAAAGTGTCCCGGACGCTCGAAGCGTCCGGGACACTGGCTTTCGGCTCTAGCTGATCACGCCACCCATCCACATCGCGAATGCGAAGCAGGCGACGAAGCCCCAGCGGCAGTAAATCAGATCGCCCCGACTCGGCGTCCACGGGCGCGTGGCGGCGACCCAGGCCGCCACGCACCAGAATGCCAGCATGGCCATGCCGCAGATTCTCGCCAACTGCCCGAAGTCCAGCATCAGCAGGCACAGGAGGGCGATCGGAAGTTGAAGCGCGAGTGCCGCCTGCACGGCATCGCGATACCGGGGAGACAGGACCGGTTGCTCGAGTTTCATGAGAGATACTCCCGCAGGCAACGAAAGTGACCCGGACGCTTGGAGCGTCCGGGTCACTGCGGTTAGCGTCATCACGCCGGTTCGGGTTCGAGCGTCCACGCATAGAGGTGCGTCTGCAGGTCGACGATCTGCATGATTGTCTTGCGGCCGGCGACGGTCTCCAGCGGGTAGCCGTTCTGAGTCAGCAGCGCCGCCTGATTGCACTCGGCCGGCAGGCGGTTGTCGTCGTTGACGGCCCGCCACCATTGCAGGTGGGGCCATTCGCGTTTGACCGCTTCCAGGCAGGTTTCGATGTTCTTGCC
>JAWXBB010000627.1:0-7063 GCA_034439795.1 Planctomycetaceae bacterium
GCTGGTGTCGAGCCGGCCGTCGATGGCGTCGAACTCCTCGCCGGGGAGTCCGGCGAGGCCGCTGGAATCGAGCGTGCTCCGCAGGAAGTTGGCGTTCAGCACGCCGGAGTCCACGACATTGAAGATGAAGCCGTCTTCGCCGCTGTTGTTGGCGGGCGTGTCGGTGATGTTCAGCAGAGCCGTCGAGCCGGTGTTGGCCACGCTGATGTTGATCGCGTTCAGCAGGTTGCCCGACAGGTCGCCGGACAGGTCGTCGAAGATCAGGTCGGCGCCGGTGTTCACGCTGGCCCACAGGCCGCGCTGCTGCGTGCCCGCCAGCCCGCCGGAGTTCGCCGACGGCGTGGTGAACAGCGAGATGTCGACCAGCGCCTGGTCGCCCGCGGTGATGTGGAACGCGTCCTGCCGGTCGATGCCCAACAAGGCCCGGCCGCTGTCGGAGAAGTTGCCGCGCTCCATGTTCATGGTGAAGCTGGAGCCGATGTTGGCGATGTCGAGTTCGAAGCCGTTCTCGGCGGAGTTCGAGAAGCTGCTGTCGAGCGCGGTGACGGTCACCACGCCGCCGGTGCGGACGAAGCCCAGCATGCCGTTCCCGGTGCCGCTCTGACCGCTCAGGTCAAAGTTGCTGGACTGCATGTTGAGGTTGAACTGTCCGCCGGTCTGCACGTCGAAGCGGATGCCGTCCTCGCCGCTGTTCAAGCCGTTCGAGTTCAGCAGGTTCAGCGTCACCACGGCGCCGCTGTTGACGGTGGCCTCGACGGCGTTCGACAGGTTGTTGCTCAGGTCGCTGTTCGAGACGCTGGCCAGCACCGTGCTGTTGTTGAAGGCCTCGAACACCAGCCCGTCATCCTGCGTCCCGCCGGGAACCGGCAGCGAATTGTTGATCGGCGTGTTGTTGATCTGCATCACGAGGTCGGCGCCGGTGTCGGTGACGATGTGCACGCCGTCGCTGCCGGGCGTGTTCTGCCCGCTGTTGGCGAAGTTGCCGTTCTGCACGCTGATGCCCACCTGGGCGTTGTTGACGGCGGTCACGAACATGCCGTCCGCGCCGGAGTTCTCAGCCGTGGTGTTGACCATCGTCAGGCTGACCGTGGCCGCGTCGGCGAAGCCGTTCACGCCCCGGCCGGCCAACGCGGCGTCCGATCCGCTGAAGTCGAGGTTGGACGCGATGAAGTCGATGTCGAGCGTCGCGCCGCTGGTGGCGTTGAAGTTCAGGCCGTGCCGGCCGCTCCCCGTGGCGACGACGGTCCGGACGGTGAGGTCCACCTGCGCCCCGTTGGTTCCCGAGACCGAGAAGGCATCCCGGCCGTTGTCCGACAGAATGGAGGCGGTCACGCTGGCGGAGATGTTGGCCAGGTTGTCGCCGTTGAGCTGGAACCCGTCCAGGAAGTTGCCGGTCGACGTGATGTTGTTGAAGACCGCGGTCCCGGTGCCGTCCGGACCGCTGTTCGAGATCACGATGCCCGAACCGATGGCGCTGTTGTTGAACGTGGCGTTGCGGAAGTCGATGGCCATCCGCGTGTCGGTCAGGTCGAGGTTCAGGTTGTCGTTGACGTTGTTGTTGACGATCACGTTGCGGCCGATCATGTCCAGCGACCCGCCGGTCATGATCCCGATGAACCCGAATCCGCCGTTGCCGTTGATCGTGGTGTTCTGCAGGAACAGGTTGACGTCGCTGCCGACCGTGGTGAGCTGCACGCCGTCGGTGATGTTGTCGTCGACGCTGACGTTCGTCGTGTTGACGGTGAGGTCACCGCCGTTTCCGTTGAGGATCACGCCCACCGTGTTGCGGTTGAATTCGGAGTCCGAGATGTTGGCGACGATCGGGCCGGGATTGGCGTCGAGCCGCAGACCGAACGCCTGCGGGAAGCCGGGCAGGGCGCCGACCGAGTTGCTGGTGGTGTCCGTGATCGTCAGGTTGAGTCCGGCCGGAGCGGAGTCGATGAAGATGCCGCCGCCGGTGTTGTTGAGGGCGTTGACCGTCTTGATCATCCCCGTGCCGGAGGCGTTGGTCAGCGAGATCCCGCCGGCCGTGTTGTTGGTCAGGTTCAGGCAGTTGAGGTTGAAGTCCCGCGACCCCAGCGCCGGGAAGTTCGTGATTGCGAAGCCGCCGGCCCGGACGATGTTGAACGCCGACACTTCATTGTTGTCCTGCAGCGTGACGACGTTGTTGTTGCCCACGCTGGTCAGATACGGGAAGTTCCCGTCGGTGGTGAGGCCCGGCAGCGTGTAATTCGCCACGGGGCACATCAGCCCCTCGAACATGGGCACAAGCGTGATCTGGTGGGCCTTGCCGTCGCCCAGCAGCCGCTGGTTGTCCTCGAGAACGATCGAGGCCCGATACGGATTAAGGAGCGTCGAATCACCCACCTTCACGGCGATGATGTCCGCTCCCGGCGCGGAGTTCGGCACATTGTCCAGCGGATTCTCGAACGTCCCCGTCCCCGGACCCGGCAGGTTGTTGCTGCTGTCCACCCAGACGATGAAGTACGGATTGCCGGTGTCTGGGTTCTTCGCCGGCGCGAACACGTCGCGCGACGTATTGGCCGTCGCGATACGCCAGTTGCGCTGCACCGAGCTCAACATCCGCTCGCGGGTGCTGTAGCTCGGAAGATAGCGCGTCGGCAGCCAGCCGGAGAACCGGAAATCGACGACGGCGTTCACGTTCGTGCCGAAGTTCGTGTCGTTGGTGACGTTCACGCCGACGGAAAAATCGTTGCTGATCTGGGCGTCGATCCGCGCCCGCACGCCGATCGGGTTGTCCTTCGGAGCGTCGTAGAAGTACGCGCCGGCGTAACCGCGGAGCCACGGGGTGCTCTTGGTCAACTGATGTCCGAACTCGAAGTCCACGCCTTCGATGGACTGCTGATACAGTCCGGTGGCCAGGAAGCCGAGTGCGTTCCCCTGCAGGATCGGCGTGACGCAGTCGAGCGCGAGCGGGCGGACGAAATTGTCGTTGTCGGTCGTCGGCAGATAGACGTTGGTCCGGGCATCCCACCCGTCGCTCTTCAGCGTTTCCAGGCCGAAGCCCACCTGGTGATACGTAAACCCTTCCACTGACTGGTCGTAATCGAAGTAGAAGTTCGCGCCGAACACGCGGTCCCGATCCGCCTTGTAGCTGCGATACACGAGACCGCTGTTCGCGGCGACATCCCCCAGATCGGTGATGATCAACCGCGTGTTGGGTGCGACAAAGCGGTCGCCGTCCAGCCAGATCGGCAGCAAGGTGCCGATCTGCGTGTACCCGTTCCGGTAACCGACGCCGTCGCCGGTCATGGTCCGGATATCGAAGTACGTGCCGGCAAACGTGGCGCTGCCGCTGTACTCTTGCATGGACGCCACGCCTGAGTCGGACTCTAAGGCAGTCTGCGCGGAGGCCACGCCGACCAGCGAGAGACACAACAGGCACGCGAGGCTGAGCTTCACACGTTGCATGGACGTCGCACTCCAGCGGGATCCGAAGCCGAAGTTCCCTGGACTTCCCGTCTTACCCCCGCGCCTTCACTGAACGCTCAGTGCGCGGAATCAGACGGACTTTTACCAACTTCTGGATTTTCGGATCGAGCCGGGCGACCGGATGAGGAAAACTCTAACGGATGTGCTGACCGAGCCGGGAATTCGGGACGTGCCGAAGATGCCACTTCTGCCGGTTATGGCGGTCAGAAGTTCATCACTGCCGATGCGTCCTACGAGATCGTCGCAACCATCAATCGGAGCGGTGGTTACCACTTCACCGTCCGTTGATCGCCACAGCGGGCGATGAACGGGCTCCCGGAGTTGAGATGGGAGGCTTGATATGAATGGGTTGAATGGCTAGGTAGAGGTGAATTGGCTCATCTGTCAGGTAGGGAGTTACTCGGTGAATGGCACGTCCAAGACGACTCCGCTGAGTGCGCTGTTCATGACGGCCTCAGTAAACTCCATCCCCATAACGCCGGTCTCGAATTGGTTCAACCGAACCGGCTCCTGGCCCCGGATGGCGCGGACGAATTCCTCCTCCACGCGCCATCGGCCGAGTTCGGGCAACGGGACATCCAGCTCGAGCAATTGAGGATCGCCGCAGCGACCGACCAGCAACCGTTCGCTGTTGCCGGGACCGAACAGCACCTTGACGGTGCCTCCCGACCCGTAGAGGTGGATTTGCTTCCCTGGCCCGAACAGCGCGAGACCGCTGAAGTGATACAGCCCGCGCGCCCCCGAGGCATACTGAGTGACCGCATGGACACTGTCGGGCACCGTCACCGGCAGTTGCCCCGCCTGTTGCGGATGCGGCCGGCTGTGCTCGAATGTCTGCACTTGCGCGAAGACCCGCATCGGCTGGGGAATCCACCGTGAAACGGTCTCGTGCAGGATGCCGAGCGACAACACATTGACGCCGCTCACTTCGGCGTCCTGCCGCCAATGCAGCGGGCGACTGTAATCGTAGAACTGGTCATCAACCCCGATCACGACCACTTCCCGCAGTTCTCCCAGAAAGCCGCTCTCGATCAACCTCAAGACCCGCGGCCCCACGGCCAAGCCGAATGGGCTGGGAACCAGCATCGCCACGCGATCGGGATGCGCCTGGGCGGCGGCCAGCATCGACCGGGCCTCGGCGAGGTTGCGGGCCATCCTCGCTTCACAGAGGACGTGCTTCCCCGCATGGAGCGCAGCGATCGTCACCGGCGCGTGCAGATCCGGCCAGGTGCCGATGACGACGGCGTCGATCTCAGGATCGGCGACCAGTTCCTGCCACGATGCGAATGGCCGGGGAATTCCGAACGTCGCCGCGACGCGGGCCGTCGATTCGGGGGTCCGATTGACCACCCCGACAATCTTCACGCCGTCGAGGGCGCGGAGACCCGGAATGTGCCTGGTTCGCGTGTTCTCGCCTGCCCCGACGATGCCGATCCGCAGCATCCCGTTCACCCTTCACAAGCTGTCGAAATCGTCAGTATTATCGACGGATCGGCCCATGGGCTGGAATCCTGTGAGTCGGCCGGGGTCGCAGTTTACTCGAAAATGACCTGTTCTGCCGGAAAAACGGGGCCTTCGACGCACACCCGGCGGTAGTCCCACGTGCCGTCCGGCTGCTTGAGCCGTGTGACGCAACTGAAGCAGGCCCCGAAACCGCACGCCATCGGCGTCTCCAGCGACAACCACGCCGGCACCTTCGCCGCGCCAGTGATCTGAGCCACGGCCCGCATCATCGGCTCCGGTCCGCAGCAGTAGACGGTCGTCGGGCGATCCTCGGATGCGATCAATTGCCGCAGCAGATCGGTGACGTACCCGCGATGCCCCTGCGATCCGTCATCGGTCGCGATCCGTAAATCGACTGCCGGAAGTTGGAACCAGTCCAGACCGGCGAGCAACGATTGGTTCCGCGCCCCATAACAAACCGTGATCTTCCGCGGCCGGGAGGTCATGCGCCGAATTGGATCGCCGTAGCTGTCCAGCCCCAGCGCCTCTCGCACGACGGCGACAAACGGCGTCTGTCCGATCCCGCCGGCGACGATGACCAGGTGCCCGTCCGTCACCGGAGCGAACCCGTTGCCGAGCGGCCCCCACATCTCCAGCGGCGTGCCCGCCGACAAGGCCGCCAGCAATGCGGTCAACTTGCCGACCACGACGTAGCCGAAATCGACCCCGATCGGCCGCCCCGCTCCATCCCGCACGACATCCAGCAGCGCGAACGGCCGGCCGAGCAATGGGTCGCTGCGGTCCATCGCCCGCAGCATGAAGAACTGTCCCGGCAGAATCTGCCGGGCGAGAGCGGGGCATTCGAGCCGCATCCGATACGTGTTCTGCGCGATTGGCTCCTGTCCAGTGACGACCGCGGTGTGCTGCACCGCTGACATCACCTGACCGGCCAACCCCAGGGACGGGATCTCGCAAACCGACACGATCGAACCACCTCTTGAAGATCGAATAACCAGCAACCTCAACCGCGCGGTTTACGGGGCGGACGCGAACCGGGCTTCCGGGGCCCGCTGGGCCGGGAGGATTTGGTCGACCGCTTCACGCCGCCTGCGGCCGCCGCGCCGCTCGGACGGGGCGGGCCGGTTCGTTCAGCCGTCCAGCGACCGGCGGGACGTGCCGCTTTGCGCGGCCCCGTGCTGGGCCGCGGTCGCGGATACCTCTTTTTAGCCGCGCCACCGCCGGTGACGAGTTCCCGCAGCTTGTCGAGTTCCTGCGCACGCAACGGCCGGAACTCGCCCGGTTCCATCCCGCTGAGCCTCAGCGGACCGAATTGAATCCGTTGCAGCAGCATCACCTTGTGGCCGACGCGGGCGAACATCCGGCGGACTTCGCGGTTCTGGCCTTCGGTCAACACGAGTTCCAAGAGCGTGCTCTGCCCCTGCGTCTTCAACTTCCGAGCCTGGCGGACGCGGAATTTTCCCTCGGCGAAGTGCAGCCCCTGCTGCAAATCGTCCAGAATCTTCTGATCGGGATGCCCGGCGACCAGCACGCGGTACACCCGCTCGACCTGAAACTTCGGATGCGCCAGCCGATGCGCGAGGTCGCCGTCGTTGGTGACGAGCAGCAGGCCCTCCGTGTTCTCATCCAGCCGCCCGACGGTGAACAGCCGGGTGTCCGACGGCGGCAATAGATCGACGACGCGCGTCCGACCGGCGGGGTCATCGTTCGTACACAGACACCCCGTCGGCTTGTGGACGAGGTAGTACCGCTTCGTCTGCGGCTTGATCCGTTCGCCGTCGACCGTCACTTTTTGACGATCGAGATCCACCTTCACGCCAAGCTGACTGGCGACCTGCCCATCGATGCAGACCCGGCCGGCGACAATGTATTCCTCGCAATGCCGCCGCGACCCCAACCCGGCGGCGGCCAGCACTTTCTGCAGCCGCTCCCCCGAGCGATCGGTATTGGACGCAGACTTTTCCGGGGAACCGGGCATGACGGGCGCTTGCTGAGGGAGTCGAAGCCAGTGTCCCGCAGCAACGCGGGCGAACCCATCAGCGTACCCGACGCGGCGGTGAATGAAAAGCGGGCGGAAAACAGACCAACTTCACTTCGCCGAGGGGAAGCCACCACCGAAGCCGCCTTGTTGACCGCCAAAGCCGCCGCC
>JAWXBB010000628.1:0-2643 GCA_034439795.1 Planctomycetaceae bacterium
CCCATGCCCACCCCACCCCCAGCACTGCCGAGACAGGTCGCGTGGTTCGCGCCGTGGACGTGGCGAAGGCGGACACTCGCGCTCATGCTGCTGCCCCCTGTTCTAGCGGCTACCTATGCGCTGTCCTATGGCCCCGCAGCATTATTGGCCTACGGTCGCATCGGCCTGTATTACGACTTCTACCGACCAATCTTCATCGTTCGGGCGTCGTCATACGAATGGCAGCAACGGATTGATTGGTACGGATCGCTCTGGATGGGCGGCAAAGACGAATGGACCACCATTCGTTTCGCTTGCGAGATGAACGAATTCGAGAGGAACCCCACGATCAATCTTCAACAGGCGTTGCAGCAATCAGCGTTGATCGAAGAAGCAGAAGCCAAACGAGGCGATCCGACCACCTCTCAACTGTCCGGCCCGCCCCGCAACCGTTGACCGTCCTCGCGCCAACCGCGTACCGTGCGGGGATGGGAGGCGGTGCCATGCGACAGCAAAACTGCCCGGTCTGCGGAGCGCCGATTGATCGTCGTCGGCTGCCGCCGGAGAACCTGTGGAATCTAGGCTATACGTTCCGCTGCCAAACCTGCGCCACGATGCTTCGGTGGGATACCGCCTTGAGGGACACTGCGTCGACCGTCCTATTTTTGTTGTGGTGCTTGATAGCCCAACCACTGCTCTGGAACGTGTTCGATTCGGCACCGAGAACAGTCATCCGAGAATTGGCGGTTCTTCTAGCGGTAGGGGGTGTCTTTCGGATCGCAATCGTGTGCATTCCCAGTTCGGCGGTTTACCACAGCGACGAATGACCCCGCCGAACCTGCCCCGTCAGATTAGACCCACGCCAGTCACCCGGTACCGGATTCCTTATCCTAGTGCCACTCCAGCCTAAAGGCTGGACTCCAACGGGCTGGCTTGCACGCGGTGATCGAACACCTTGCAACCGGTTGCCGGGTCCGGTCTACTGTCAACGGGGTTCTCGACGGCGGGGCTTTCCAGACGGTGACGCCCATGTTTGGCGATCGAAATCCTCTGCCGCGTCGAATCGCCCTGCAACAGGCCGCACGCGGGTTGGCCACGTTCGGTCTGTCGGCTCGCCTCCTGCCCTCGTTGGCGCTGCACGCGAATGAACCTGCAACGGTTCGCCCTCCCAAGGTGAAGTCGTGCCTCTTCTGGTTTCTGGCGGGCGGGCTCAGCCAGATCGACACGTTCGACATGAAGCCGCACGCGCCGACGAACATTCGGGGCGAGTTCGCGACCGTTCCGTCGAATGTGCCGGGGATGTGGCTGTGCGATCAACTGCCCCACGTCGCCGGGCAGATGGACAAGCTGCGCGTCGTGCGGTCGATGCACCACCGCATGTTGTGCCACAACCCCGGCATCTATGCCGCGCTGTCCGGTCGTGAAGTCGGCGAATCGCTCGCGGTGTCGAACAAAACATTCGCCACGCGGGACGACTACCCGCAGTTCGGGTCGATCATCTCCCGGCTGACGCCCGCCCCCGACGGTGCCCCGTCGGCCGTCTCGTTTCCCTTTCAATTGCGGAACGGACCGGCGACCAGTCCCGGCCAGCATGCGGGGTGGCTGGGGCAGGCGTTCGATCCGCTGACGGTGCTGGCCGATCCGAACGCCGACGACTTCCAGGTGCGCGAGCTGTCGCTCCCCGACGACGTCACCGCGCAACGGTTTCAGCACAGGGACGACTTGCTCCGCCGGTTGGACGGCACGCGGACGCCGCTCGAACAGACGTCCTCGGTGCAGGCCGCCGAGACCTACTATCGCCGCGGATTGTCGTTGCTGGGAGCGCAGCGGGTGCAGCAGGCGTTCGAGCTGTCGCGCGAGCCGACGCCCCTGCGCGAGCGCTACGGCCGGAACACGGTGGGGCAATCGGCGCTGCTGGGCCGGCGGTTGATCGAAGCGGGCGTCCCCTTCGTCACGATCTATTCGCCGGTGGCGAACATCGACGAGCCAAGTTGGGACACGCACCTGGAAAACTTTCCGCGGCTGCGCAATCAGTTGCTGCCCCCGTTCGACCGCGCCCTGGCGACGCTGCTCGACGATCTGCAACAGCGCGGGATGTTGAGCGAGACTTTGCTGGTCATCAGCACGGAATTCGGCCGCACGCCGGAAGTCGGCGCGCGGCGGTCGAACAACGCCAACAACTCCACCGGCCGCGACCATTGGCCCGGCTGCTACTCGATTCTGCTGGCCGGCGCGGGGGTCACGGGCGGCACTTATTATGGAGCCAGCGACCGGTTCGGCTGGGCGCCGAAGGAGCAGCCGGTGCATGTGGGGGACTTCGCCGCCAGCCTGCTGGACGCCTTCGGCATCGACCCGCAGCAGACGGTCCGAGACGCGTTGGGCCGCCCGCACCAACTGACCGAAGGGAGCGTGGTGCGGGGCCTGTTCGGGTGACGGCGAGAATCCCTCTAACACGAACGAGTCACGCACCCCGTGTCGATCACTCGACCGCGGCGGGTTCCGGTTCCGTCAGCGGTTCGGCCAAAGTAAAGGCGTACGGCGCGGCCTCGATGGCGGTCGCGGATGGCCTCTCGTCGTCGGTGCCTGCCATGGCGGTGATTGTCGTCGGCGGGCCAGCGGGAGCGACCTGCTGGCCGGTGCTGCCGGTGTTCGCCGCGCCGGGGA
>JAWXBB010000629.1:0-4670 GCA_034439795.1 Planctomycetaceae bacterium
GCCGTTGCAAGAGCCGCACGCGATGTTCGGGCTTGCCCGCCTCGAATGGGCTGGCCGAGACGTTGATGAACAGCTCCGCCCCCAACTCGGCGAGCCGGCCGACGGGGTCGGTCAGCGTCGGCGGATCGACGTGGTAGAACGTGTCCGGCTCGCCCCACCAGGCGTCTTCGCAGATGTGTACGCCCAACTTGCGACCGCGAAAATCGATCAGACGAAGATCGTCTGCGGGACGAAAGTAGCGGCGCTCGTCGAACACGTCATAGTTCGGCAGCAGCAATTTGTGGATCGTGGATTGCACGCGACCATCAACCAGCAGGCTGCACGCATTCGCCACGCGGTCGGCCGGCAAGCCACGCACCGAGGGATGTCCCACCAGCACGCCGGTGTCCGGAGGACACTCCGCCGCCAGCCGGTCCACGGCCCGGTCGCACGCGGCGGCGAAGCCGTCCCGCAGCAGCAGATCCTTCGGCGGATACCCGCTCAGCACCAGCTCGCTGCACACGACGAGTTCGGCTCCGGCCCCGTGCGCCTCGCGAACGGCCTCCCGCACGAGAGCCGCATTTCCGACGACATCCCCCACCGTGGGGTTTAACTGAGCCAACGCCACTTTCATCGTGTCACCAGATTCCGAACCCGTTCGTCGCCGACATTCGCCCTCCAGTGTACCAGTTGCGCGTTCCAAAATGATGAGCTGCGTTTCCGGATTGCAGAGGCTGCGTCTTTGTCCCAGAGGGACTACAGCCATTAGCCGGCGGTTGAGCGCAGCGACACCGCCGGAAGCGATTGACGTCCGTGTTCGACCCCGGCAGGGGTCGTAGCCTGAGCACGCGCTGCGACCCCTGCCGGGGTCGGTCCACTCATACTTCACCCGCCCGGCGGTGTCGCTGCGCTCAACCACCGGCTAATGGCTGAGAACCTTTCAGGTTCAATGAGATGTCATCGCCAATCCTCGACCGATGTGCCGCGATGATTGTCGTTCGCAACCATCGTATGATGAGGCAATGCGGCTCGGCCGCGCTCCATCCGCTGCTTCCGAATTGGTTCCCAAGATGTCCCCCCGCCACGACGCTCTTCGTCGCAACCTCGCCGCGATTCACGCCCGCATCGCGGACGCCTGCCGGCAAGCCGGGCGGCCCACCGACGCCGTGCAACTCGTGGCAGTCACCAAGTACGCCGAGATGGAGGCGGTCCGCGCTCTCTACGACCTCGGCCACAGCGACTTCGGCGAAAGCCGGCCGCAGCAACTGGTCGAACGGGCCAAGCAACTCCCCGGCGACGTCCGCTGGCACCTCATCGGCCACCTGCAGCGCAACAAAGTTGCGATGGTGTTGCCATACGTGACGCTGATTCACTCCGTCGACTCGCTGCGGCTGATCGAGCAATTGGATCGCGACGCCGCGAAACTGCATCTGTCGCCACGGGTCTTGCTGGAGGTCAACGTCTCCGGGGAAGACACCAAGGACGGCTTCGACTCCGACACGCTGCGCGCCGCGTGGCCGCAAATCCAATTGCCGTCGCACGTCCGCGTCACCGGGCTGATGACGATGGCCCCGCAGACGGACGACCCCGCCGCCGCCCGGCCGGTCTTCGCCCGGTTGCGCGCCCTGCGGGACGAACTGGCGACGGAAGCGTTCCCGTTGCTCGACCTGTCGATGGGGATGAGCGGCGACTACCCGGCGGCGATCGCGGAGAGGGCAACGCTGGTGCGCATCGGCTCCGCGGTGTTTGTGTAACATTCGCGAACGGGCAAGATTGTGCGGTCAACTGCATTCGGGGCGATTAGATAAAATGGGTGTCATGCGCAGAATTTGGTTGACATTTGCTTTCAACATATACACGATTAGCGTACGTTCCTCGGATCTCGAGGTTTTTGCGCGACTGAATCCGTATGGCCAAGAAACGACCACTGAAGAAAACAGCACCGAAAGAACCAGTTCGTCGTAAGGCTCCACGGGGACAAGTCGCTCCCACTCCCCCCCCTCAGCGAGAAAGATGGATCATGCCCCAGATTTCCCTCAACGACCTCGATGCAGCTCCCTCAGCCGCCGGACAACTAGTCCTATCGGCATTGGATGGAGCCAAAGCCGCAGCCGCAGCGGTGGCAACGCCTGACACGATCCTCGCACCCGTCGATTTCAAGGCGGCCAAGAACGCCATCAAGTCCCAATTTGGTGGTCTGGAGGCGGTGGTTGCGGCGGCGGCATCGCTGGCGGCGACGGATTCCAGAGATATTGCTGATGGCGCCGGACTGGAGAACATTCGTGGCTTCGGCATCGGCTTTCGTACGTCGATGGGGCGTCTGCTCCCGGATATCGCCGTCAAGGTGTTCGTATTTCGCAAGCTCCCTTCGTCGAAGGTCTCTGCCGCGCAGCGCGTGCCCGAGTGTTTTCATGGAATTCCCGTTGATGTGGAGGAGGTGGGCATTATCTCCGCTTTGGGGACGCCATTTCATGGACGCTATAATCGCCCGGTTCCCTGCGGCGTGTCATGTTCCAATCCCACGACAGGCTTGGCTGGAACCCTTGGTGCGGTAGTGGACGCGATGGTCCCCGTCACTCAGAACGGGCCCGAGCAACTCGAGCGCTGCATCCTGAGCAACAACCACGTGTTCGTCCGCAAGAACCAGGGGTCGTTCAACGATCCCATCGTTCAACCGGGAGTCCCATTGGATCTCACCAGCCCGGATCGGATCATTGGCCGACTGGTGAAATGGAAGACGTTGATCGGCTCCGAAAACCTGGTTGATGGCGCCCTGGCGCGGACCAACGATCAGCGGGTCAAGGCCGCGCACGTCACATATCAAGTCAGCCCAACGCTGCTCACGGCGGCGCTGGGACAATCTGTCCGCAAGGACGGGATGAACACCGGTTCCACATTTGGAACGATCATCAACACTGACGTGGACCTGCCGATTAGCTATGCCGCTATGGGGCTCGGGACGTTCACGTTCTTGGATCAGATTACGATCCAGAGCAACGATTTCCAACCCTTTGCCATTCTGGGTGACTCCGGAGCGTTGCTCGTGACCATCGGCACTCGGCAACCCGTGGGGCTGGTGTTCGCTGCCGATGGCAATTCCGGCAATGGATTTGCAAACCCGATTGCCGCCGTTAAATCGGCCTTGGGAATTGTGCAGTTTGTGGCCCCTGCCTGACGCGCGTTGGACACTCTGGTAGAATGGGGTGTGGACTCGACCATCCCATTGACTGGAGGTGCGTGATGACGGAATCGAACGAGCAGCAATTGCGGGAACAGCTTCAACTCTTGAAGCCGGGGTTTTACGAGAAGTTTCCCATGGAGCAGTATGGTGTGGGGTTGGGACTGGGCCGGGATGCCACGGGGCGCGATCCCTGCATCCAGCTCTTTCTGCCCACTGATCGCGAGGTTCGGCCGGACGATCTCCACCGGATGATGGCTGTCCTGTCACCATTGCCGGTGCAGACCCTGCCCGGCTTCGATGCGAAAGCCTTGTGATGGTCAGGAGTTCGTTGATGCTCATCTAATCGGCAAACATGATAGGTTCGTCCCGAATCCCGCTTGCGGCCACTTGCGGGCGGGGAATTCCTCGCAAGGGATGCCGGAAAAGAACAAGATGATTGTGGATGCGCCCCTGTCCCGGATGTCTCCGGCTGGGTGGTGGCTCTTTTGCCAATTCTCAGACTGCTTGACCAAGGAAACTAACAAATGAAGTCGTCGCTACTGGCCTGCAGTGTCGTTTGTGCATTGATGATGGGATGGGCGGGGACAGTAGACGCCCAAACCCGGGGCCGTAACCAGATGCATTGGCGCTGGGTGCAAAACAGCGATGGAACTGTGCAGGCGATGCAGGTTTATGGCGACCCGTCGGCACAGTACCTGGTCGTGACTCAGCCGGGAACAGCTTCCGCTGCCGGGACATCAACGATGGTGCTCGCGGCCAGTTCACCGACGACGGTTGTTGCGGCTGGTACGCCGGTCACCGCCAGTGCGGCGGGCTTTCCTTGGGGAACGCTGCTGTTCGGCGGGCAGACGGTCTTGAGCGGCAATCAGTCTCAAACGCAGTCCAGCCTTTCCCGCATTGAAGACAAGGCGCTAGATGTGGCGTTCCGGCTGCTGGAACGATACCTTGCCAAGGAGCTCGGCCTCCCCGAAGTCGACTGCGCGAAAAAGCCGGAGGCCCCGACAACCCAGCCAGGCCAGACGTCCGGGCCGAGTGGGCAGATTCCTTTGACCGATCTCGACGCCGCTGCCGCAGCGGCGACACCTGCACAAACGTTTGACCAGGCTGTCAAGCTGGAGCAAGTGGCGCGACAGATCCGACAGCGGGGTCAGATTCAGATTTCGCGAGATTTTCATCGAAATCAACTGCAGGGTTTTGAATCGCGACTGACCCAGCAAAACCAATCGGTTGCTGCTGCGGCGACCGCTGCCGGTCTGAATGTGACGCCCCCCAAGACGCGAAATCGCGAGCAATTGCTGGAAGAGATTCAAAAAGAATTTGCTGAAATCCGTCGGCTTGCCCCCGAATTGTGGAATGATCCTACCACCGAGTCAGAGGATCATTTCGATCCGGCCGCGACAACTGAACCAGCCAAGGAAGCTGAACCAGCCAAGGAAGCTGATCCAGCCGCGACAACTGAACCAGCCAAGGAAGCTGATCCAGCCGCGACAACTGAACCAGCCAAGGAAGC
>JAWXBB010000630.1:0-4830 GCA_034439795.1 Planctomycetaceae bacterium
CAACTGAACCAGCCAAGGAAGCTGAACCAGCCAAGGTAGCTGATCCAGCCGCGACAACTGAACCAGCCAAGGAAGCTGATCCAGCCGCGACAACTGAACCAGCCAAGGAAGCTGATCCAGCCGCGACAACTGAACCCGTCAAGAAAAACTGAGCCGGTTGATGCTGTCGCACGGCTGATTCTTCACGATACCACAATAGGGAATTTCGCCCGTCAAGCAACGACCAATGCGGCAATTGAATTCGCTGTTCACTGTGAAGCGGTATTGGCTGGTTGGCTAGCCGAGCCCTGCTTCCGGGTTTGTACGCCACCGTCACGAATGTCGTGCGAGGCTGCGTCAGTCGAGTGTTGGCATGTCCATTGCCGACTCCCATCCGACTTTGCGGGTGGTAATGGTCGCAGCGGATGTTCTTGGGGAGACTAATGATCTTCCCCGTCCGTTTCTCGTGGTCGGACTTGGAAATCAGATTTTGACTGCCGACTGTCGAAGTACACCCTGACACTTTCCCGGCATGAAGCCGGTGTGTCTCAGGAATGTTACTTTCAGGAGGCAGCCATGAAATCCGGCCGCGTACGAGCCGTCGCTGTGTGTTCGGGATTGCTGCTGGCTACGGTCAGTGCGAACTCAGGTTCCTGTGGGTGGCCCTTCAAGAAATCCTGCCCGGAGGCTCCCTGCGCTTCGGCGACGAGCTGCCCCACCTGCGATAAGAAGAACAAGCTGAAAGACCCGCCGGACGCCGCCGTCGTGGCTTCGATTCCCGCCATCATGCTTCCCCAAACCGCGATTGCGATTCCTCCGCAACGGTTGGAAGCAGCCCTGCGGGCGCCCGACCAAGATCGCTCCGAGCGGCTTCTGCAACTCCTCGAACGTCTCGACCAGCGGCAACAACAGGCCGCACCAGCTGCAGCCGCTGCGACCAGTGACAAGCTGCAGACGGAACTGGACCTCTTGGAGCAACGGCTGGAGGCACTTCGAGCGTTGAGGAAAGAGTTAGAAAAGCAGTCGCAGAACCCTCATGTCAAATAAACCATCAGCTGACTATGCCGCCGATCGCGGCGAGTTGCTGGATGTTCCCTAGCCAATCCATTCGTCGTCAGAGGCTCGTTGATGACGATTGTCGAGCACTTTTCACGGAAGGACTGTGACCATGAAATGTCCCACAATCTGCTCGGCGCTGATCGTAGCAGGGCAGGCTACCAATGCGCTGGCCGCTGATTATTGCGTCTCCCAACCGCAGTGTGCCGCTCCGATCTGTGCAGCGCCAGCCGCGGCGGCCGCTGCCGCAGCGGCCGCTCCGGCAGGGGTGTTTACTCAGGCACCGGCCACTGGAGACGTCCAAGGCGAGGCCACGGGCTACGGAGTTCGTGGGTTGGGAATTCGTATCCCAGAAATCAATCTCCAATTGCCGACGGTCCAGTTGCCGGCCCCTTTCAAATTCAAACGCGGACCACAGATGCATGTGGACGCTTCTGCAGCCGCTTACACGACTGCCCCGGCCGCCAATTTCGGGATGTTGCCTAACGCCAGCGCTGCCGCCGCAGCGGCAGCTCCCGCGGCTGCAGCCGGAACTCCTGTATTCCAATGTGTTCCGCCAGCTCCGTCATGCGACCCAAACCTGGGCATGAATTCCCCCGTCGAGCAACGGCTGTTGGAAGCGCTGGTTCGGAAGGAAGTCGAACTTCGGGAGATGAATCGACGTTTTGCCCAGCTCGAATCGACAGTGGCGGGACTCGCCGAACGGCAGGCCGCTCCGCAACCGGTCGAGCTGACCGGCGTGCAACCGTCCAGCTACCAGACGCCAGCCAAGCTGCCGCGGCAGGATGCTGCGCCGCCCACCACAACCGTGCGGACCCCGGCCGCCTCGCGGTCGTCGGGGCCTCCGGCTTCGGCTCCGGTGAAGCGAACGGTGGCGGCCCGCCCCAGCGTCCCCGTCACGCAGGCCGACCCGTCGGCCCGGTTTGGACTGTCGTCCGCCGGCAATGCGGACAGCTTCGGCGACTGGAATGGCTCGGCGAAACGCTAGTTCTGAGCCGGAGCGAGTGGGTTTTGTCCACCAACGGAGTTGGTGAGCGGCAGCCCGCTCGGTTCAAGGACGAGCGGCTGCCGGGCCGATGTGAACCCTCGGCGACGGTCATTTGCCGGCGTCTTCCGTTACTGCTGCTCGGGGTGGTTTGAGGGTGTGGGGAAATCCCCGTCTTCGCCGCCCCCGAACTACGCAGAGGACCACGTTGGATGTCAGCAGTCGCAACCCAAGATCAACTGCGGCTGGGATTTCTGACGGCGGTGGAAGACGCGGACGGCGGCATTGTCGGCGGGCTCCTCGTCACCAACCGGTTCGGGCGTCCCCTGGAGTTTCAGTGCACCACACCCGTGCGACCGAATCGCACGCAGCAGATTCTGTATGGGCCGACGCTTAGGCCGTATCTGCTGACGGAGGTCATCGGACGGACGCTGCTGGAGAAGGTGGGGGTCCAGCCGCACCTCGTGCTGACGGAATCGCCGGAGCTGCTCGACCTTCGGCTGCATGTGCCGATGCCCGTCGCCAGCCTCGTCGCCGCGGACGCCGACCCGGCGGACGGCGTGGTGATGGTGCTCGGCCAGCAGCGGCTGCGGTTTCACGCCGACTTCCCCCAGGACGGCCGTGACATCGAACGCCGCAAGGACCAGGTGCCGGAGACGGCGGACCTGAAGGAGCCGTTCGAGCGGATTCGGGAGGCGCTGTCGGAGACGTTGAAGATGCCGGTCGCGAAGGCTGGATAATTCGGAAGCACGCATGGATGCGGATGAGCGACCGACGGTCATTTCGATGTCCGACTCGCTGTTGTCGGCGGATGTCGAGTGCGTCGCCACGCCGTTGGCATTGTCCACCGATATCTATGCCGCGGGGTTGAACAGCGCGCTGCAGCGATGGTCGCGGAGCGATGCGCAGTCGCACGAGATGCTGGCGGCGCCGATGGTCGTCGGTTGGAGGCCGCCGCGGTCGCGTGTCGTCACGTTCGGGCTGACGTTCCCCGAGGCGATCAGTTTCCTGCCCCCGCCTGCGGAGAAGACGGACGAACCGAATCTGCAGCGCCTCGCGCCGCCGCAGGTCGAGCCGGAATCGATTCTCGACGAAGTCGCGCCGAAGAAGCAGGTCACGCGACTGAAGCCGCCGAAGGATGCGTTGTCGCTCGAAGACCGGTTGTTCTATCTGCTCCAGCCGCCGTTGCAGACGTGGCTGGCGGGGCAGGAACTGATCATGCCGTTCGAGCCGTTCCCGTTTCAGTACGAGGGGATCGCCTGGCTGTTCTCGCGCGACGCCGCATTGCTCGCCGACGAGATGGGCCTCGGCAAGACGATGCAGACGATCACGGCGATCCGGCTGCTGGTCCGCAGCGGGCAGGTGCGGCGGGTGCTGCTGATCTGTCCCAAGCCGCTCTTGCCGAACTGGCAGCGCGAGTTCCGCATGTGGGCCGAAGAGTTGCCGTTCGTCGTCGTCGAGGGGGACACCGATCGCCGCAAGATCACCTGGACGATGCCCGGCATTCCGGTGCTCCTCGCGAACTATGAGGTGCTGGTCCGCGACTTTGCGGCCTTTGGCGACGGCGAGTTTCCGAAGTTCGATCTGGTGGTGCTCGACGAAGCCCAACGCATCAAGAATCGCGACAGCCTGACCGCCCAGACCGCCCGCGCGGTGCCGCGCCGCCGCAGCTGGGCATTGACCGGCACGCCCATCGAGAACCGGCCGGAGGAACTCGGCGCGCTGTACGAGTATCTGGAGGTCATCCCGCCGCGCGGCACGCCGGACCTCAAGCAGTTACAGACGCTGGCCAAGGAATTCATTCTGCGGCGGACCAAAGATCTGGTGATGAAGGACCTGCCGCCTCGGCTCGACCGCGACGAGATCCTGGAGCTCAGCCCCGAACAGCGGATTGCGTACGATCAGGCTGAAAGAGACGGCGTCGTGCATCTCAACGAGCTCGGCGACCAGATCTCCGTCCAGCACGTGTTCGAACTGGTGCTGCGGTTGAAGCAGATCACGAACTGGGACCCGCTCACCGGCGAAAGCACCAAGCTGGACCGTCTGGACGCCGATATGGAGGAAATCGCGGCCTCCGGCGGCAAGGCGATTCTGTTCAGCCAGTGGACGAAGTGCATCGACTGGCTGGCGGTGCGGATGAAGCCTTACGGCTCGCTCGTCTATCACGGCGGCGTGCCGAACAGGCAGCGCGAGCCGATCCTCAAGCGGTTCAAGGAAGACCCCGACTCGCACATCCTGCTGATGAGCTACGGCACCGGCGCGGTGGGGCTGAATCTGCAGTTCGCCGGCTACGTCTTCCTGTACGACCGCTGGTGGAACCCGGCAGTGGAGGATCAGGCGATCAACCGGGCGCACCGCATCGGCTGCAAGAGCCAGGTGATCGTCACGCGGTTCATCTGCAAGGACACGATCGAGGAGCGCATCGACCGCGTGCTGCGCGAGAAGCGCGAGCTGTTCGCCGCCATCCTGGGCGAAGGGGACGCCACCAATCGCTCACTGAGCATGAACGCCTCGGAGATCTTCGGGCTGTTCGATCTGCGGGCGCGCCACGGCAAGGGGACGCGGTCCATCGGTCCGGCGACGCCGGAGGCGGCGTAAAGGAAGAAAGTTGGAAGTATGAAGTCGGAAGGCTGAAGTGAAGAGAGAGACGGGTGTGCATCTCGCTTCGGGCTTCAGTTCGCGGCGAGATTCCCGGATTTCAGCCGCGGAGCGGCGACAGATCGTAGCCCCAGGCGTGACAACATTTCCGATCTATGCCGCAAGTCGATGAAGCTGGATGATCCGGACGGCGTTGATGAGCAGCTTGATCC
>JAWXBB010000631.1:0-19912 GCA_034439795.1 Planctomycetaceae bacterium
GGCCCTGTTCTTATGCCCCATCATCGAGCAACTGATCAGCTTCGGCGATTGCAGCGTGATCGTGCTGGACCTCAAAGGGGACAGCCTGGAATTGCTGGCATCCCTGCAATGTGCAGCCGAACAAGCCCGGAAGGCTCACGGGCGGGCCTTGCCGCTGAAGTTCTTCTCCAATCAGCGGGACAAGTCCACGTTCGCCTTCAACCCGATGACCCAGCCGTTCTGGTCGAATTTCGATCTCTTGACTCAGACCGACATTCTCTGCGCCGCCAACGGTTTGACCTATGGCACGGATTACGGGGCCGGTTACTTCAGCTCCGCCAACGCGGCCATCCTGTTTCACACGCTCAAGACGTTCCCGCACGTCAACACGTTCGGGGAACTGGCCGACTGCATTGGCACCGTCATCACGGTGGCGAAGAAGCGCGAACTCCACCCGGAAATCCGCAAGGCGGGCGTGCATGTGCAGGAAGTTATCAAGCGCCTCGCCGCGTGCGAAGCCCTGAATGTCACGCGGACGACGGGCCAACCGGCCCCGGCCGTGGAGCAGGCCATCGATCTGACGCAGCTCTTTCAGGAACCGCAACTCCTGTACTGCCACCTGCCGTCGACGCTGTCCCCCAGCGGTGCGCCCGAAGTGGCGCGGCTGTTTACCTACATGCTGCTGGCGGCGTCGACGCAGACCGAGCGCCGCTGCCCCGTGTTTCTGGTGATCGACGAGTTTCAACGGATGGTGGCCAACAACCTCGAATACATGCTGCAACTGGCGCGCAGCATGGGCGTCGGCATCATTCTGGCCAATCAATCCATGCAGGATCTGCAGAAAGCCAACACCAACCTGATCCCGGCGATCGAAGCGAATTGTCGCCTCCGCCAGTGGTTCTCCGTGTCTTCCAGCGAAGACCAGGAGCGACTCGTCCGTTCCAGCGGATTGACCGTCGACCTCAGTTCCAGTTGGTCACAGTCGACGAATGCCAAAGGGGAGACAAGTACGTCCCATAGCCAGTCCGAGCAAGTCGTCCCCCGGCTGACAATCAACGACATTCTGCTGACGAACGATCATCCGCTGCGGAGCATTCTGCGGATCAGCCGCGGAGCCGGCTATGCCCAATACGGCGGGCTGCCGGTGATCGTCGAGACGAACTATCACATCACCAAGAAACAGTACGACGATCGCAAATCGCTGTCTTGGCCGACAGCGCAGGGAGCGTTCACGCCGCACAGTGGTGGGGCGGGAAGCGTTCCGCCCACCGATGCAGCGAGCCGCCGCCCGACGAACGCGTCCGGGCCGGAGTGGTCGGAGGAAGTCATCGGGGAAACGCCTTCCGCCCCGCTGACGGCTGCGACCCAGCAATCCCTGACGGAGTTGTTCGAGACCTTGGCTCACGAACTCCCGCCGACGAATGCGCCGGCACGCCGGGGGAAACGGCCATGAGCATCACCTTGACGGCCCGCGATCAGGATTTTCTGGAATGCGTCACGGGGCGTGTCCGGCTGTTGTGCAGTCGGCAGGTCGCCGAACTCTGGTCCGACTCCCCACCTGGGCGGACTGGTGAGCGGTGGGTGTACCGCTTGTGGCGGGCGGGGCTGGTGGAGCGACACCAAATCAACGCCCATCCGCTGCTGGCGGTGGATCGACCGCTGTTCGCGTGGAAACCGGGGGCCGCGGACCCCGACCCCGCGGACGTTTCCCGAGCGTCGCGGGACCGCTGGCAATTGGCGGCCCAGCCGGTGGAAGTCTACGTGGCCACTCGGCTCCTCGCCAATCTGTTTGGCAGCACGGCCCGCGGTCTGCCGAAACCGGAACATCGCGATCACGACCTGCGGTTGGCCACCGTATTCGTCCATTACCGGCAACGTCACCCGCGGCTGGCCCGCTTGTGGGTTGGTGAACACGTCCTTCCCAAAGCGGGCTACCAAATCAAAGACCCCGATGCGTTTCTCCGCGATCCACACGGTCGCATTCGGCGCGTGATCGAATCGGCCGGCCGCTACGACGCGCGCCAAGTCGAAAGTTTTCACGACCACTGCGTCGAGCACGATCTCCCGTATGAACTCTGGTGACTTCATGTCCCTTCGCACCACAACTCCCACACCGCAGACCGATGAGGCCATCGCCGCCGTGCTGCGTCAGATCGCCCGGTATCGACTGACGGTCTTCGCAGCCCTGCGCACCGAGCCGGTGTGGGCCGACGCCGGACTGCGGGCCATCAAACACACCTTGCACGAAACGCAACGCCGCGGACTGATCGATTCATCTCCCTTACATCACCAAGCGCGTTACTGGCGACTGACCACGGCAGGCGCTGACCAACTGGGACTCACCCCGAAGCCGAGCGGACCCTTGTCCGAAGCAGCGAAGGTGCGGGCCTACGCCCTGTTGGTCTTCTGTCGGCTGCTCGATCGCCCCCGCGTGCGCCTGACTCCAGACGAAATCGGACGCCATTTTCCCGACGTGGATCGCACCGGGCTGCCGACCGGCTACTACTTCGATCCTCGCGGCAACGGCTGTCTCGGATTCGCGCGCGTCGATGCCGGGCAGCGCGGCCGTTGGGATCGCATCGTCGAATCTGTGCGCCAAGACATCGACGCCCATTGGCAGCAACCGGGCTTTCGGCCCTTGATCGCCGCCGGTCGTTTCGAGTTGACGGTGCTTACGGTCTTTCCGCAGAAGTCCCGCCGCATTCACGACGCACTCGCCTCCCATCGGGATGCGCAGCGCATTCGCGTGCAGGCGGTGGCGCTGCCCCATCTGTTGCCGCTGCTGACCTCAATGCCCGAAAGGAGGTGACGCTTCCCCATCCCACTGTGTGGGTCACATCGCTCCTGGCCCGGGAGCACGGATAAACAACGGGCGCAGGACCTACCGCAAACCGTAGGCGGACCTGACGTTCACGGGAACGCAGTTCGCCGAATTACTGGAGTGTTCCAGTCATGAGCATGTACCGCTCACGCAACCAACAAAAACGATGGCGTCTCAAATGGCCGTGGAGGGTGTTGTTCCCGCTCCGGGTGGATGAACGCTTCTGCCCGGAGTGTCGACTCCCCTTCCACGAGGGTCCGTTGCCCAAAGAAGCCCGACGCTTCGATGTCCGCAACGTGGCCGTGTTCGTCTTTCCCGCCGGGAGTTGGCGGAAGGATGAATACGTCATTCGGGTCGGTCGCTGGAAGGCCGGAGGCAAGCAGTTCTATGCCTCCGAGTTCATTCCGGCCGCCGATCTCGATGACCTCCTGGCCGTCGTGCAGTTGGCCAAGGAAGAACTGTCCGCCGCCACCCCGACCAGAGGGCGACGGACAGCAGGTTTGCCATAGGTTTCGGTTCTGGTTTTAGGACGGCCTCCGGGCCGTCCGCTTGGAGTGCAGCGGTGCTGGGCACCGCTGTTTGACAACCCCCGATCCGCCGGGCGCGAGGACGCTCGGCAGATCAAACCCCACAAGGAGTGCTTATGGCACAAAATGACAAACCGGCAAACACCATCCTGATCGGACGCATCAAGGCGAAGATCTGGCGCAATCTGTCGAAGGACAATCGCGCCTGGTTCAACGTCGAAATCGTCCGGCTCTACAAGGATGACCACGACCAGACGCAGGAAGCCAGTCAGTTCGGACTGACGGACCTGCTCGCGGTCGCCAAGGTGGCGGACATGGCGTTCGACTGGGTTCACGAGCAGCAAGTGCCGGCTCGTGCCTCCGAGTCAGACGAGTAGGGATCAACGCGCCGGCCGGATGCAATCCGGCCGGCCTTCATCAAGGACGATGAACGCCATGAACCTCATCAAATGTGCTGCCAAGTTCGCAGTCGGACAAATCGTGATCACGCCGGGCGCCAACTCTGAATTGTCTCAGAGGGACGTGCTCCGGGGCCTCCTCCGTCACATGAGTGGCGATTGGGGCGAACTGGAAGAGCATGATTGGAAGGAGAATGACGCCGCGTTGGAATACGGCTTCCGGCTCCTTTCGCAGTATCAACTCGACGGTGGTTCCAAGTTTTGGATCATCACCGAGCATGATCGTTCCGTCACGACCATCCTGCTGCCGAGCGAGTACTAGCGCTGCCGGTTGTTGAACGAGGTTGATCCTCGGTTTTTGCCGGCTGGTCCGCCAGCCGGTTCTTCTCCTTGGTTTCGCCGCGACAGACCGCTGTCGCGGGGAGGCCGTGTCGGCCATCCCTGTCACGGATGAAAACACAAGAGGAGAAGCATGATGAAACTATTCCAACGTCGTCGCCGCCAAGTTCCGCTGCTCACCAACGACTTCTGGTGGGCCGTCAACGATGTCAAAAACCATGTGTTGATGCGGCAACGAGACCAGTACTTCTCGCTTCCACCGGAAGAACGAGAAGGACATGTCTTCGAGTCTGCGTGTTTACTCCATCTCTGGGTCGATAGGTTCCTCGACAGCGGATGGATCGAACACGAAGACGATCGCTAACCCGAGCGGAGTGAGTCGGCTGCCCGGCGTGGAGAGAGTGACAGCTCTCCACGCCCCTTTTGATCTCCCCTTCGGAGCACACCGTCATGTCGGATGAACGAATGGCTTCCACGTCGATTCAACACTTTCGGATGTATCGCGCAGCCGGATCGGGTTCGGTCGCATCCTCGATCTGGCAAGGGGGAGACGAGGTCCGCGGATGGAGCTACCACTTCAATCTCTTCCAGATGCCTCCGGCAACGGGTCGCGCCTCCCATCTTTTCCAACCCGAAGATCTCGTTTCATTGCTCAAGGTCTGCCGCGAGCTGGCCAGGGTTCTCGCCGAAGCGCCCGCGATGGACCCGGTAACCCGAGACCAGCTCGACGAGGTCGTTGCCCGACTCGATGTTCTCTTTCGCACGGAGACTTGAGATGCCGCGGACTCCCACCCACGAAATTCGTTACGGCCTGATCCTCGCGCGGATCTGGCGACAGCAGCGGAAAACCCAGACTCGTTACGTCGTGACCGTCACGCGCCTGTTCCGCAATGGCTCCGATTGGAAGCAATCCAGCCGGTTCGGCCCCGACGACCTGCCAACTGTTCGTTTTGCGCTCGACAAGGCGCACACCTGGATTCTGAAACACGCGGGACGATGACTGTGACGGGCAGGCCACCTCATTCCAGCGAAGTCCCTAACCCGCAAGCGGAAGGCGCGATCAGTTCGCACACTGCGCTGCCCTCAATCGTGCGCGCTCTCGACTTACTGGTGGACGCTGGCGTGAAGTTCTCCACGATTTACGCCGATCCGCCGTGGCCCTACACGAACACGGCCGCACGGGGAGCGGCCGAAAACCACTACCGCACGCTATCGCTCGCGCAGATTCGCAGCGAACCGGTGCGCGCGCTCGCGGCCGAGGCGGCCCACCTGCATTTGTGGACCACGAATGCCTTCTTGAGCGAGGCGTTTGACGTCATTCGCGCGTGGGGTTTCCGATACAAATCGTGCCTCGTGTGGATCAAGCCGCAGCTCGGCATGGGCAACTATTGGCGGGTCTCGCACGAATTTCTTCTGCTGGGCGTCCGCGGCAACCTGCGTTTTCAGGATCACAAGTGCCGAAGCTGGCAGTCGGCCTATCGCACCATCCACAGCCGCAAGCCCTTTCTCTTTCGCGAACTGATCGAGCGGGTCAGCCCCGGCCCGTATCTGGAAATGTACGGCCGCGAGGAGCAACCCGACTGCGGGTGGACGGTCTACGGCAACCAAGTCGAGCGGAGGCTGTTTTGATTATGGACCGAAGCAACACCCACCCAGACTCCCGTTCAACGATTCGATCGCCAGAAGAGGATCGTTCCGATTTTGTGGCTGGGCGGGCTGTACGGAAACAGCAAGGATGTCAACCGAAGGATCAATGTTCGTCGACCGATTCGCAGGAGGCAGACTCGACGGTGCTGATCAAGGCCGAGGACTTTGCGAGAATGTTGAGGATCTCACTCCGCACGCTTTGGCGGCTGCTGAGCGGCGGGAAACTGATTCAACCCATCCGAATCGGCGGAAGCACTCGCTGGCGGCTCAGTGACGTGCGCCGTTGGATTGATGAGGGTTGCCACGCACCTGGACCAGAGCCTCGAAACTAACTGGAGTTGCAAAATGGCCTCCGTATTCAAACTCGGTCGCGACAAGAAGAAGAGGAATGCCAATTGGTACTTTGAGTACTGCGACCACGACGGCAAGAAGCGCATGCGGAAGGGGTTCACGGACAAATCCCTGACCGAGCAACTCGCGGTCAAGCTCGAAACGGAGGCTCGACTGCGGCGTATGGGATATATCGACGACCGTCAGGCCGAATTGGCGGAAGGGAAAAAGTCCGCCGTGTCGAAGCATCTCGACGACTACGAGCGGAGCCTGTCAACTCGTAAGAACACCAGCAAGCACGTGAAGCTGACGATGGGACGGGTGCGCCGCATCGTGGTCGGCTGTAAATTCGAGATGCTGGGTGACATCTCCGCGGACGCTGTTGGGGAGTTCATGCTTGAGCTTCAAGTTGAGGAAGACCTTGGGCACCGCACGTACAACCATTACCTGCAGGCCATGGAAGGCTTCTGTAGCTGGCTCGTGAAGAAGCGGCGGCTCTCTGCTAATCCGGTCATGGGAATCGAGCGGCTGAACAATGCCACCGATGTCCGCCATCAACGGCGCGCTCTTACGCCCGAGGAATTCGCCAAGCTGGTGAAGTCCGCTCGCGCAAGCTCCGAGACCATCCAGTGCTACGACGGTGAAACGCGGTCGCGAATCTACATCCTGTCCTATATGACAGGTCTTCGTCGAGGCGAGCTGGCCAGCTTGACACAGCAGAGCTTTGACTTCATTGGCGATCCGCCGACATTGACGGTGCAGGCGACGATTTCCAAACACCGCCGGAAGGATCTGCTGCCATTACATCCTGAGCTGGTCCCGATGCTGCTGAACTGGCTGAAGGGTTTGGAACCTGAAGAACCTCTCTTTCCGAAGCTGGCCCGGCGGCGGACTTGGCTCATGGTGAAGAAGGATCTGGAGCGCGTCGGGATCCCATACGAGACTGCCGATGGGTTCGCTGACTTTCACGCCGCCGGTCGCCACACCCACATCACCGAGCTTCTTCGGAACGGTGCATCACTGACCGAAGCCAAGGAGTTGGCTCGTCACGCCGACGTGAACATGACCATGCGATACACACACATCGGACTTAACGATCAGGCCCGAGCGCTCAAGGCGTTGCCGAACCCTTGTCAGGATATTGTCAGGAAACCGGCCGACAGTGGCTGTCATGACACGACGGTGGATGACATCACGAGTCACGGCGACACGAAAGGAGCAGACTCTGCAAACCCTTGTCGCACGTCACCTTTTGACACCGATAAACAGAAAAGGGCACCGTCTGACTCAGACGGTGCCCAGTGGAGGCGGCGGGAATTGAACCCGCGTCCTGTGATCCCTCGACGATGGCTTCTACGTGTGTAGGCCGCTGATTAATCTCGCCGCGGCGGGCTCAGACGGGCGAGGCCTTCCGCGACCAGGTCCCTACAAGTCTTGTCTCGGGCGTAGGGTCCGTTGACCCGAGACCAGCCGGAATTGGCAAGTGACTTTTGGACGCCTCCGGCAGGGCTTCCGCAGTCACGGTCGCCTATTACTAGGCGGCCAGAGCATAGGTGCCAGTGTTGGCAGTTGTTGTTTGATCAGTTTTTTACGTGGCCAACTGATCAACCACGACACGCCACCATCGCTTGCGGTGACCCAGTCGAATCCGGTCGCCCCCGGTCGCGATTGCCGCCCTCGTTGCCGGAACGAAAGCGACACTTCATCGTATCGGCAGACCGGCGGGGGTCAAGGGACAAACGTCCGGGAAATCCTGAAATGCCGCTGAGATCAGAATCGATCCGGCATTTCGGACGGAACGACGACCACCCGCGGCAGTATGTCTCGACGCCGACGGGCGAGCGTTCGCGGCTCCGGCGTCCAGAGCACCCACAGCAATCCGCCGGCCAGACCGAGATCGACCAGCCAGACCCACCAGTCGTCACCCCATTGCCAATCATTCCCCAGGACCAGGGCGGCTCCGATGACCGCCATCCAGCGGGCGCTGCGATGCCCCGACATCGCCCAGCCGAGTACAGCTAAAAACACCAACCGGATGACGATCTCAAAGCTGATGGCGACAACGCCGATGTCATACGCCGCGAGGAGCACATCCGGTGCATACCCTTGATCTCGGATGTCCTGTTGCATCTCGGGATCGGAATAGAACACTCGGATGGATCGCGAAAGCAATAAGACCGGAAGAATCTGGATGACGCAGCAACAGTTCCAGAGGCCCCCAAGGGCGACCACCAACTGAAGCCGAGATGAGACCGGTGATTCCATGCGACATCTCCCCGTGTTAGCAACGGGAACGCGATCACCCGTCACTCAGATCACGGCTGAGGAAGCACGCCCACAATTTCTTAACATTCCCTTGGTAGTCTCACGGGATGGGAACTCTCATGCGCCGCTGCCTCGCCGAAGCCCTCGGCACGCTCGCGCTCGTCTTCGCCGGCACGGGGGCCATCGTCATCAACGATGTCAGCCGCGGCGCCATTACGCACGTCGGGATCGCGCTCACGTTCGGTCTGGTGGTGATGGCGCTCATCGACGCCCTGGGGGACATCTCCGGGGCGCACTTCAACCCCGCGGTGACATTGGGTTTTTGGGCCGCCCGGCGGTTTCCGGCGTGGCAGGTGTTGCCGTATGTCGGCAGTCAATGTGCGGGGGCGATTCTGGCCAGCCTGCTCGTGCGGACGCTGTTCCCGGACCACGCGACGCTGGGGGCGACGTTGCCCGCGGGGTCGTGGATGCAGTCGTTCGTGTTGGAAGTTGTGCTGACCGCCGGGCTGATGTTCGTCATCCTCAACGTCTCGACCGGAGCGCGCGAGCAGGGCTTGCTCGCCGCGGTGACGATCGGCGGCGCGGTCGCGTTGGAGGCGTTGTTCGCCGGGCCGATCTGCGGGGCGTCGATGAATCCGGCGCGATCGCTCGCGCCGGCGCTGGTCAGCGGACAGTGGTCGGCGTTGGGGATTTATCTCACGGCACCGGTGCTCGGCGCGTGGCTCGCCGTCGGGGGTTGCCGCGGCGTTCGCGAGAATTGTTGTTGTGCGGCGGAGTGCCGCCCCGTTGAGGAGGCCGCGTCGTGTCCGGCGTGAAGCGGGTGTTGTTCGTCTGCGTCGAGAACTCGAACCGCAGCCAGATGGCGCAGGCGTTTGCGACGCTGTACGGCGGCGGTCAGATCGAAGCCTTCAGCGCGGGTTCGCGGCCGTCGGGGAAGATCAATCCGAAGGCGGTCGCGGCGATGGCCGAGTTGGGTTACGACCTGACGGCGCACGCCTCGAAGTCGCTCGACGACATTCCGCAGGACGGTTACGCCGCCGCGGTGACGATGGGTTGCGGCGACGCCTGCCCGGCCGTGTCGGCAACAATCCGCGAGGACTGGCAGGTTCCCGACCCGCGCGAGATGCCGCCCGACGAGTTCCGCCAGGTGCGCGATTTGATCGCCGAGCGCGTCAAAGACCTGCTCGCACGGCTGTCGACGCCAATCGATTAAGCCGCGCGGCGCTGGCCCGTTTCCGATTGCGGCACATCGATGTCGTCGTCGCTGGGAGGCCCGCTGGACGCCGGTCGCTCCGGGACGTGCTTCCAGCGCGGCACGTTGAAGAGCAGGCAGCAACGGTGACACCGGGCCGCGATCCACAGCAGTGAAAACACTGTCTGGTTGGCGCTGCGGCTGACGTACACGTCGTTCGTTTTGCACCGCGGGCACTGCATGTTCGACGTCTCTCGGAGCGAAAGAGGGGGCGGAGCCGACCCGCGCGCGGATTCATAACAGATCGAATCATCGGCGGCAAGGGGGCTTTCACTCGCGTCGGGAGGGGCTTGCCGCGGCGGGCCGATGACGAATCCGTCATCACAGCCGAGAGCGCCAGCGAACGGCGGCCGGAACGTCTTCCCTGTTCGTCGGCACGTTCGGCTTCCCGCTTCGCGGGAGCAGGGCGTTGTCTTAGGGCAAGTGCTTTTGGCGTGCGGAACCGATACTGCCCGATCAATAGGTTCCGGCCGCCATTCGCTGGCGCTCTCGGCTGTGATGATGCGGCTCTTTGCGCGCCCCGTTATTACGGGATTTCCGGATGTCGCCGGTGCCATTCTGTGCGGCGCTGGTATTCCGCCGCGACGCCGAACAGCCGATTTTCCGAGAGCGTCCGGCCGACCAGTTGCATCCCCGTCGGCAAGCCACGGGCGCCGGGGCCGATGGGAATCGACGCGCCCGGCAACCCGGCCACATTGGCGGCGACGCCGAGTTGACTGCTCGCAAACCCGCGCGACCATTCGCGGAACTCGCGATCGATCGGCCCGGCGACGGTGGCCAACGTCGGGGCGATGAGCGCGTCGAACCGGCTCAGCAGTTCGTCCAACGCGATCTGAATCTTCCGGCGAACGCGCAGGGCGTTGATGTAGTCCTTCGCGGGGATGGCGAGCGTGGAATGCCCGCCCCAGCGGTCTTCGGGGGCAGTCAGCTCCCATGCCTGACCGTCGCGGATGAACGTCTCGAACGCCGCGGCCATCTCGCACGAGATCACCGTTCCCACCACCGCACCGTACGGCAGATCGGGCAGCTTGACCTCGGTCACTTCGGCGAACTGCCGATACACCTCGACGGCCGCCTCGAAGTTCTTGCGGACTTCGTCTTCCACGGTCTTGAGGCAGCCCTCGATGATACCAACCCGCGGCTTGCGGTCGGCGACGTTCTCGGGCTGATAACGATAACCGTCGGCAAGCGACGTGGCATCGAGCGGATCGGGACCGGCGATGGCGGCGAGGACGAGGCCGCAGTCTTCGATCGAGTGCCCCATCGGGCCGAGCTTGTCCATCGTCCACGAGAGCGCCATCGCGCCGTGCCGGCTGACGAGACCGTACGTCGGCCGCATGCCGGTGATGCCGTTGAGCGCGGCCGGCGTCATGATCGAGCCGGACGTTTCGGAGCCGATCGCGAACGGCACCAGTCCTGCGCCGACGGCGGACCCCGGCCCCGAGGACGACCCGCCCGCCCAGCACGTGTCGTCCCACGCACAGCGGCCCGGTCCTGACAGCGAGGCGTTCGCCTGCCGATAGCCGAAGCCGCCGGCGAGCTCGATCATCGACAGCTTCGCGGCCAGCACCGCCCCGGCGTCGCGCAGCCTGACGACGACCGTCGCGTCTTCGTCAAAGACCTGGTCCTTCAGCGGCGCGGCTCCCCACGTCGTCGGGATGCCGCGCGTGGCAAGCAGGTCTTTCGCGCCGTAGGGAAGGCCGTGCAACGGACCGCGGTCGCGACCGGCCTTCAGATCGGCATCGGCCTGCTTGGCCTGCTCCAAGGCGAGTTCGCGTGTGAGCGTGACGACTGCACCGAACCGCGGACCGAAGCGCTCCAACCGGTCGAGAAAGAATTCCGTCAAGGCGACCGACGTCGCTGTACCGGAGCGGAGCTGCGCGCCCAGTTCGGGCAGCGACGCGAACGCCCACTTTTCGTCGGGCATCACTGCGGCCTTGGTTCGGGGGTGCGATACGCCGCGAAGATTGGCCCCGGTTCGTCGGCGTTAGTGAGCGGCACCGTTTTCAGAGTCCGTCCACGGGCGAGGTCGCCGCGGATGTCGCCCATAAGGCTTTCGAGCGTGGCGTCATCCCAATGCTCGCTCGGGCAGTCGGCGACAATTTGCGCATGGATCAACGCGGCCATCGACGGCGGCTTGGGCTTCTCCGCGACGGGCGGTTCCTGCGCGGTCGCGAGATGCGTCTCGCCCGACATCCCCAACGCGACACCGCCAATGCCGGCCGTCAACAGACGACCGAATTCACGACGGGGCAGGGGGGCGGCGTCCATTGGCAGACCGTTGGAGTCCAGCCTTTAGGCTGTCTTCGTCTTCAACACCATGAAGAGCAGCCTAAAGGCTGGACTCCAACGAAATCACACCACTTCCGGCATCGGGCTGCGGTGATCGACCAGGAATTGCGGGCGGCCGGTCGGGTCGTTGAGCGTCGTGTGCATCGGGTCGATCCCCAGGTTGTGGTAGATCGTGGCGATGATTTCCTGCACCGGCACCGGGCGGTCTTTCGCATATTCGCCGAGGCGGTTCGTCGCGCCGATCGCCTGACCGGTCCGCATCCCGCCGCCGGCGAGCAGCGCACAACTCACCTGCGGCCAGTGGTCGCGGCCGGCACCCGCGTTGATCCGTGGCGTGCGGCCGAATTCGCCCCACACGACGACGGTCACATCGTTGAGCATGCCGCGATCTTCGAGATCCTGAATCAGCGCGCTCACCGACTGGTCGAGCTTGCTGCCGTGATCGCGGACCAGATCGAAGTTCTTCCCGTGACTGTCCCAACGACCGAAGCTGAGTGTGACCGACCGGACGCCAGCTTCAACGAGCCGGCGCGCCATCAGCAGATGCTCGTTGCAGGTCGGAGCGCCGTCGTATTGATATTGGTAGGGTTTGCCATCGCCGTAGCGCGCGCGGATGCGGGGATCTTCCTTGGACAGGTCGAGCGCATCGACGAGTTTGCTCGACGTCAGCACGCCGAACGCGGCGTCGCCGAAGGCGTCCATCCCGGACAGCATCCCGGTGGCGTCGACTTCGCGTTTGAGTTGATCGAGCCCTGTCAGCAATTGGCGGCGGTCCTGCAACCGGTCGAGCGTCACGCCGTTGAGTCGCAGGTCGTCCATCCCCTGGCCCTGCGGCTTGAACGGCTGATACGCGGCCCCCAGGAAGCCCGCGTTGCCCGGTTCGGACCATTCCACGTGCTGCGTGCGATCAGCGAGCGCCACCGAAGGGGGCACGGCGCGATCCACCGGACCGTGCAGCTTCGCGACCACCGAGCCGATGCTCGGCCGTCCGCCCACCGACTTGATGTCGTTGCGTCGCCAGCCGGAGAGGCATTGGAAGGCGTCGTGAGCGCCGTCGCAGCCGGTCACCGACCGCACGACGACGCACTTGTCCATGATCGAAGCGATGCGTGGGAAGACTTCGCCGATCTCGATGCCGGGGACGTTGGTCTTGATCGGATCGAACTCGCCGCGGACTTCCTTCGGCGCGTCGGTCTTGATTTCCCACATGTCCTGATGCGGCGGCCCGCCACCCAGGAAGATGTTGATGACGGCCTTGTGCGACGACGTCGACGAGCTGCCGTTCCCCTGCGCCCGCAGCAACTGCGGCAACCCAACCGATGCGAACGAGCCGAACGCGAAGCCGCCGATCTTCAGAAATTGGCGGCGAGCCAGACCATCGCAGTACCGTTGGGGACGGCCGAAAATGGTGAGCATGGCAGGAACCCTCGTCAGGCGGGGAGCGCAGGCAGGTGTCCACACGCTCATCCGACGCGCGGACTCATCAACTCATAATCATATATGGTATCGGCCGAAATGGGAAACGCAATGGGATTCGGTTATTGGAAATTCCCCGATTCGCTCGGAACATGCTTGCGGACGGGCGACACGGCAACCGTCCGAGCCCGGACGTAACCGTGGCCGATGACGACATCCCACGCCGGCATCGGTGCTGGTTCCGCCTCCGCGGCAACCTTTGACGGCGAGGCGACTTTGGCGTGATGCGCGGCCGACGTGTACCGGTCCCACGCGATCAGGACGCACATCAGCATCAGAGAAACCGTGTACCGGTTGAGCATGACGGATTCCGCGAAGGGAACGGATGACGTGACCAGTGACGCTGCCGCACGAGTCGTTCCGCGAAGCGGGTGCCGGATTGCGCTTGATGACGGATTGCGCGACGTTACCGCTGTTGCGCCCGGCACTTCGGCGGGAGCTGCCGATGAGACGCCGGTTGATGGAGTCGTCATCGGGTTGAACACAGGTGCGATCACATCCGCGGCAACGGCCTCGGGGCGAACCGCGGGCGTTGGTCCAGTGGTCTTTGTTCCTTCTACAAGGCTGAGCCACAGTTGTTACAAAACGGGAAACTCGGTAGAGAAAACTGAAAGGCACAACCCTCTCCCACCGAAGCGGCGGGCGAGGGAGCAAAGCCGCCTATTACTCCCCTCGCCCGGCGCTTCGTCGGGAGAGGGGTTGGGGGTGAGGGTGTCTTTGGTCTTTTCTTCTGCGACCGGTGAAGAAAGCGAAGACGAAGCCAGAAGCACCCTCACCCTAACCCTCTCCCAGCGAAGCGCCGGGAGAGGGGAACGGAGGGAGAACTGACATCGCTCTAGGGGGAATTGCGGGCGTTCCTTACAATCCGCGCGGTCGGGGAATGGACTTTGCCGCTGCCGGAGGCCGGACGCATGGACGCGACGCGGACGATGGGCTTCGTTGGAGTGATGACAGTCGCGGTGCTGACCGCGTCCGCCGCCGAACCTTCCGTGACGATGCCCAAGCCGTGGCAGGATGACGCCACGCTGCACGATGTGCAGTTCGTCGGCTCGCGCGTCGGGTATGCCGTCGGCGATCACGGCACGGTCTGGAAAACGGTCGATGCCGGGCTCACGTGGTCCTTCGTGCCGACACCGACCACGGCGTCGCTGCAATCGGCGTCGTTCCTCACGGAGCAGATCGGTTGGGTCGTCGGCTGTGATTATCAACCGTACTCGCAACTCGTCGCCGGCTGCGTGTTCGCCACGATTGATGGCGGCGCGACGTGGGACAAGCTGCCGAGCGCTGCGTTGCCGGGGCTGCATCACGTGCGGTTCTTCACGCCGGATGTGGGCGTCGCCGCGGGGCGACCGGGGCCGAATTGTCCGTCGGGCGTGTATCGCACCAGTGACGGCGGCGAAACGTGGACGCCCATCGCCGGCGAGACCGACGGCGTGTGGAAAGCGGGCCGGTTCATCAGTCCCGATCTGGGCATCGTGGCCGGTCAGAACGGCCGCTTGTCGCTCGTCGGCGGAGAGCAACTCCTCGCATCGCGTTTGCCGCCGCTCGCCAATCGTACCATTTACGATGTCACGTTGAACAATCAGGAATCGGGCTGGCTCGTCGGCGATGGCAGCCTCGTGCTGATGACGACCTCCGGCGGCGTGGTCTGGCAAGCCCCGCCGACGCCGTTGCCGGTTGAGCTTCGTCACCTTGCCGACTTCCGTTGCGTCGATCAACGGGGCGACAAGATCTGGATCGCCGGCCGGCCCGGCAGCGTCGTCTTTCATTCCCCCGACGCCGGTCGCACGTGGCGACAGCAATCCACGGGTCAGACCGCACCCATCGAGCGCATCCGTTTTGCGACCGACCGGATCGGGCACGCCGTGGGCGTGTTCGGCAGCATCGTGCGGACCGATGACGGCGGCGAAACGTGGCGACCGGTCCGCGGGGCCAACCGCCGCGCTGCGTGGTTGGCCATCGTGCCGCAACCCGCCACGATGCAACCGCTCGCGGTCGGACAATGGACCGCTGAAGAAGGATACCGCGGCGCGGTGTGGGCCGTCTCTGAGAATCCGCAACTTGCGACTGACAAGTTGCCCGGCGCGATGCATCTCGCGCTCGGCAACGACGCCGCGGTCGATTGGCGATTGCCGCTCGATGAACCCGATCTCGCGCGGTCCGGCGAACGGCTGTTGGAAGCGTGGCAGAAACGGGCCGAAAACCGCGCTCCGACGTTGGTGGTCAATACCCTCGTGCGACAGATTCGGACGTGGCGACCCGACGTCATCATCGTGCCCAAGGCGACCGAACAGGATGCGTTGTCGCAATTCACGCAACAGGCCACGCTGGCCGCCATCGAACAGGCCGCGGACCCCACGCGGGCGATTGAACAGCAGGAACTCGTCGGATTGTCGGCGTGGAAAGTCCCGCGCGTCGTCACCGTCCTGCCCGCCGGCAGCCGCGGCGAATGGACGCTCGACCCGCATGCCCTGCTGCCGCGACTGGGACGATCCAGCAGCCAGCAAGCCGCCCCGGCGATCGCATGGCTGCAACTGTCGGCGACCGCCGAACCGTTGACGTTTCGCGCGGCCGAACCGGGCGTGACGGGATCGTCCGTGTTCGCCGGACTCTCGTTGCCACCGGGGTCTGCGGCCCGACGTCCGTTGCTCGATCTCAATGAGACCGCACTCGTTGCCTCGCAGAAACAGGCACAGGCGCGTCGCAACTTTCTCTCGGTCGCCCAGCGGGCCGGGACCGATGACGTCGTCGCCGCCCAGTTGGTCGCACAAGTTCCCACGGTCTTGCGGGACATGGCCCCGGCCGACGGCGCTGCGTTCCTCGTGGACCTGGCCCACACTTACCGACACGACGGCCGGTTCGAGCTCGCCGAATCGACGTATCTGGAAGTGGTCCGACGCTACAGCAACGAACCGGCCGCCGCGGAGGCTTTGCGCTGGCTGCTGCAATACTGGACCAGCGCCGAAGTGACGTGGCAGCGAACCCGGTCGCGCGGCGCAACGGCTCAACGGATCACCAACGACCCCGCCGCGATCGAAGGCCGAGTCCAGCAAGCGAGCGGACTCGGCGGGTCGGTGTTGTCCCCGGCGTCGCAAAACGTCATTCCCGCCAATGCCATTTCCGCGACCAACCGAGCGCTCGCCAATCAACGGGCCAAGTCCAAAGCCGCGCCGCCCGACGCCGTCGACCAATGGCGGAAGCGGGCCGCCGAACTCGCGCAACAGCTCGAAGATCAAGTGCCGCTCTTGTTCCAGCAGCCCGAGGTGCAATTCCCGTTGGCCGCGTTGCGACGATCCAACGGGTCGTCCGCCCAGGCCGACGCCGCGTATCGCCGCTCGCTGTCCACGGCCTCCGACACCGCCACGAAACAGATGATCGAACGCGAACTCTGGCTCGGCCACGGCACCGCGGAAGCCCCGCGGCATCTCACCATCAGCCGTAACACCAAAGACCGCCCGCATCTCGACGGCGTGCTGTCCGACCCCTGCTGGCAACAGGCCAAAGAGTTGCCGATCGGCTCGCCGACCGGCGACGACAGCCTCGAACAGACCGGCTTCGCGATGGTCGCCCACGACAAGGACTTCCTGTATATCGCCGCCAGTTTCGACCGCCAGCCGACCGCGCCCGACATCGGCAACGACCTGTCCGACCGCGAGCACGACGCCGACCTCGCCGGGTTCGACCGGTTGGGAATCGCGCTCGACGTCGACCGGGACTACACCACCTGGTACGAGCTGCAGGTCGACCAGCGCGGGCAGACCAGCGACCGCTGCTGGGAAGACGCCGCGTGGGACCCGCAGTGGTACGTCGCCGTCGACGCCGACGCCCGGCAATGGCGGGTCGAAATCGCAATCCCGTGGTCCGAACTCGGTCCGGACCAGCCGCAGTTCCGCGAAGTCTGGGCCGTGTCGCTGACGCGGATCATCCCCTACGCCGCGGTGCAGTCGTGGTCCCCGCCCGCCGCGTGGCCGCCGAAGTGGAATTCGTTCGGGCTGGTGCGGTTTGAGTGAGGTTGTAGTGGTCCGTGGCCCTTGGTCATTCGTCATTGGTCATTGGGGAAGTCCGATTGGGGCGCGGTGGGGGGTTGGAGTACGGGGTACTCCGTACTGGATACTCCGTCCGTTACATTGCATATCGTGCCTGTCACCCTCAGGGAAATGTTGGGTGGATTTTGTTCGTTGGGTTCCAGCCTTATCAGCTGCTCTTCGGACGTCGCGCGACCATCGAAGACGGACTAGAGGCTTTTTTGAAGCGATCTAGCCCGAAGCGTGACGCTCGCCCTCGCTCACGCTTCGGGTTAGTGTTGCACGCGGCAGCGAGCGCTCGCCCTCTCACCCCGGCCCTCGCCCAGCGAAGCGCTGGGCGAGTGAGCAAAACCAGATTGGACCCACTGCTGACTATTGCGGTGCCGCCGGCTCGTCGGGGAGGGGGTTGATCGGCACTTTCGAGGCCGCATCGGGATCGACGCCCGGGGCGTTGTCGGGAATGGGCAACACGGGCGTGGGATCGGGCTTGGTGTCGGTCGACGATGTTCCCAGCTCGACCGTCGTGCCGGATGAGGCCGGAGGAGGCGTATCTGCACAGCCGCCGCCGAGGATCAGCGACACCGCGATCGTTGGGAGCCAGGCCAATCGTCGCATGAGAACCTCCTTGTTCGGAATGCCGCCGGCGTCGCCGTCGTACCACGGTTCGCGGTACACTACGCATGGGCGACCATCACCACCCTGGTGATTGTGTCCCCGACTATGGCGGGCTGCAAGTCCGCAGGAAATTGGTCAAGAAGCCGGCATCCCCGGCGAATGACGGGAATATTTGGCCCGATCGTGGCTCCCTCACTGCAGGAAGCGTTTGCCGCAATGGCTGATTCGGCGTCCTTGACTTCGTTGGCGGCCTTGATCGACGAGCATTATTCACTCGTTTATCGCTATGCCTATCGGCTGTGTGGTGCTGTCGTGGATGCCGAAGACCTGACGCAGCAAACGTTTCTGACCGCCCAGGCCAAGCTGGACCAGCTCCGCGACCCAGCCGCGGCCCGCGGGTGGCTGTGTACGATCGTCCGTCACGCCTACCTGCGGGAGCGACGTCAACCGCAGCGGACGCTGTCGCTATGGGAGGGGGCCGAACCGTGGTCGGAACCGTCGCCGCCGGAGGAAATTGGCGAAGCCGCGTTGCAGGCGGCCTTGGTCGGATTGCCGGAGGAGTTTCGGACTCCGGTCGTGTTGTTCTACTTCGAGGGGTTCAGCTACAAGGACATCGCCGGCCAGTTGCAGGTGCCGTTGGGGACCGTGATGAGCCGGCTGTCGCGGGCCAAAGCGCATTTGCGCGAGGCGTTGTCGGAGGACGTCGATCGCGGGTCGGTTGTAAATCCGAAGTCGGTCTCGTTTCCGCGGTGAGGTGATCTATGAATTGCCGGGATGTGCTGGACACGTTGGAGGCTGTGGAGGTCGGGGCGTTGCCCGCGACCGAAGCCGCAGCGCGCGACGCGGAACAGCATCTCGCCGGTTGTGGGGCGTGCCGGACCGCCTGGCCGAAGCGACAACAGTGGTCGCATCGGCTGATGCACGCGATGCAGGACGTCACGGTTCCCGTCGGACTGCGCGAGCGGTTGCAGTCGGCTACTGTTGCGCCGGTCCGTGCGGCGAGCCGTCCCGCCACCGACCGCCGTCGGGTGTGGTGGCTGATGTCCACAGCCGTGGCCGCGCTGCTGGCGTTTGGTCTGGGCTGGTGGATGCAGCCCCTGCCGCAACTGACCGATCAGGAACTGCTGGCCGCGATGCAGGCGGACCTGGCCCCGTTGCCCAAGTTCAGCGGCGGGTTCACGCCGCAGTTGCCGGAGTCCTGGAAGCGGTATTACGGACTGAACCGGCAGCTCGTCCGCGGTTTTCCCGGAGCCGATCAGCCGGCGGCGGGGATGGTGGCGCTGATCCCCTTCCAGTTCCAATCCGGCGACCGCAATCAAAGCGTCCGCGGCCGATTGCTGATCCTGCGCCGCGACCAGTTCGTCGGAACCTTGCCGGCTACAGGATTCGGCGCGGCGACCATCTACTACACCAAGTCCGGCGCGTATGCGCTCTGGTCCGAGGGGGATCGGGTGTTCGTCTGCCTAGTCCCCTCCGGTCCGGCGGATTTGCAGCGCTTCCAGGAATCGCTCAGTCATTCCCGGTCGCTGACGTAGAAGCTGTTTCAATACCGCATGTTTTTTACGCCGAAGGCGTAGGATCGCACAGCCCAGGGTCGCGAGTCTGCGAGCGCACCCTGGGTAGTGATCGATGACGAAGCCCATACCCTGAATGGGTTTCATCAGGGGTTGACGCCGCCGGTGATGCGACCCTTTCAGGGTCGATGCGTCTCGAACGCCAATTTCCCAGGGTGCACTCGCCGACTCGCGACCCTGGGCTTTGTTATTGAACGCCTGCGGCGTACTTTGACCGCCAACCAATGTTCCCGCCGCCAACGGCAACTAGTAAGATTGGGCCTTGAAGCCGCTTCTAAGAAGCTGTTTTCAAATGGCGAGAAGTTGAGACATACGCTACGACTCCGCGGTTGACCTACCACAGTCAAAACCGGCGGAGCCGTAGCGATGTCA
>JAWXBB010000632.1:0-4419 GCA_034439795.1 Planctomycetaceae bacterium
CGGCGGCGACGTAACCGTACTCGGGCCAACTATGCACCGAGAGATGGGACTCAGAGAGCACGGCGACTCCCGTGACGCCGTGCGGACTGAACATGTGGACGTTGATGTCCAGCAGGGTGGCGTTGGCGGCACGGACGGCATCCAGCATCGCCGTCTTCACCAACGCAGCGTCGTTGATGACGCCTTCCTGACACCCCCACAATTCGATGATCACGTGCTGACCCAAGTGCTCCATCAAAGCGCTCCTCTATTGTAGCTAGCTAGGTGCGAACAATGCTCGAACGAACAATGCCAGTGACCGCCAGGACATACAATCCTGTTCCTCGTCCGCCGCAGACCTCGGGCGGAACCCGTCGGACTACACGGGGCGATTCATCGCCGAGGCGAACCTCGGGCGACGGCTGAAACGGCCCCACATCATTTCAGCTAGCAGCGGCCGGTCGTGTGCCGCGTACACCGCGCCGCGCGACTTCCCCCCGCCGACAGCCGACGGGGGAACCCAGTATTATCCGTGGATGGGTTGGGTGAGTCAATTCCCTGAAGCGGAACCGCACGACGATTCAAGGAACTCGTATCCGTCCGATCGTGATTTCGGCGGCACAGACAGCATTTCCGGAGCGAACCGCCTGTTCCGCGATCCTGCCGGACACCGCACGACCGCTGCGGCATGATGACCTCCGCCATTTCGCCCGTTGCGTCCGCGCCGCAAAGTGGCGGACGAAATCCGGCCGGATCACCGACCGATCGGCCGCACGACGCGCTCGGCGTGATAGGGTTCCGGTGTCAGTGATTTCCGGTAGGGTGCAGTCGAGTCTTCGAGGCTCACCCCGTTGGAGTCCAGCCTTTAGGCTGTCTTCGGAGGCCGCACCGCAAGACAGCCTAAAGGCTGGACTCCAACCAGACAGTCCGCCTCGGCTGACGTGATCCCTGTTTGAGGAGTTCCCTCCCATGTCTGATGTTCGTCGCTGGCTCTCCGGTGGCGTCCTTTGTGCGGCAGCCGGTCTGCCGATGACGGCGCTGGAGGCCGCGTGCCCGTGCGGCAAAGGGAATGCGTCCGCGATGACGGTGAGTCAGGTTGACGTCGGCAACGGGCTGATGCCGATCCCGGACTATGGTCCAGGCGGCCCATTGCCGCCGTTGCCCGCACCGATGACGTCGCCAACGCTCATCGCGCCCGGGATGTCGTCCGAGCCAATCGGCATGGCGATCCCCGGCACCAATCGCTTCGGCATGGCCCCGCCGCCGGGCACGCTCGGCAAGACCTATCAGCGCCGCACCACGTTGCTCCCCGATGAGAAGCACGCGCGGATCGGCATCGTCGATGTGCATGTGCCGGAAGATGTGGACGTCACGGCCCGCGGGCTGAAGTCCAAGTGGACCGGCAAAGTCTGGCAACTCGAAACCGAGGCCCCGCTGCTCCCCGGCGTGCCGCACATCTACGCGATCAAAACCGAGAAGACGCTGCCCAGCGGCGAGAAGCAGGTGGACGTCCGCTGGGTGCGGCTGATCATGGGCCGCGTGGTGGATTTGGAGTTCTGAGAAGGTTGATGGTTGAGAGTCAGTGAAGCCGCGGGATAGCCATCCCGCGGCGATTTCCAGCGTGATGGCCGTGCGGTGTGAGGCGGCACGCAGTCACGGGGTGGCTGAGAGGTCGAGCGGACGTTGTCGGCGATTCGGTTCGCACGCCGCGCCGGGTTGTGCGGAATCACGTTGCCGCGACGTTCCGTTCCCTCTCAGCCACCCTGAGGGGATGATAATCCTTTAGAAGCCGCGGGATAGCATCCCGCGGCTTCTTCGAGCGCGCGAAGAACCGCGGGATGCTATCCCGCGGCTTCTCAAGAGCGCGCCTCACATCTTCCCATCGTCGCGGTTCGACCACCACGGCAAACTCACGCCGCCGTCGATCGTCAGCGTGCTGCCGGTCATGTACTCGGCGTCGGGGCTGGCGACGTACGCCACCGCTTTGCCGACTTCGTCGATCCGGCCGAGCCGCTTCCACGGCAGCGCCTTGGCACCCTGGGCGAGCTGTTCCTCGGAGAAGAATTTCCGCTCGCCCGGCGTGTCGATCCAGCCCGGATGCACGATGTTCACGCGGATGCGCTTGGGCGCCAGCTCGATGGCCGCGGTGCGGGCCATGTGGTCGATGGCCGCCTTCGCCATGTTGTAGGCCATCGCCGTCGGGATGGGGATCACGGCGTGCGGCGAGCTGATGACGACGATGCTGCCGCCCTTCCCCTGCTTGACCATCTGCAGCGCCGAAGCCCGGACGCCGTAGAACGCGCCCCACATGCCGACGTTGATCGTCTTCTCGAACCCGGCGAGGTCGGCTTCCAGAAACGGCTGCCGGTCGCTGTAGACGGCGTTGGAGACGAACACGTCCAGCGAACCGAACGCCTTCACGGTCTCGGCGACCATCTCTTCGACGCGCAGCCGATTGGAGACGTCCCCCTGCAACGCGATCGTCTGGCCGCCGAGCTTGCGGACCTCGTCGGCGACGACGTTCGCCTCCTTGGCATTGGAGTTGTAATTGATCGCGACGTTCGCCCCTTCGCGGGCCATCTCGATCGCGCAGCCGCGTCCGATCCCCTGCGACGATCCGGTGATGAGCACATTCAATCCAGCCAGACGGGGCATGCGAACACTCCGAAGCGATGATGGAACAGCAGCAATTCTTGCTTTGTCCCCTCGCCCGCCGCTTCGGTGGGAGAGGGTTAGGGTGAGGGTGCCTTTGATCTTGGCTCTGTGGGAGTTCGGAGTGAAAGGCCCGAAGCACCCTCACCCCCAACCCCTCTCCCAGCGAAGCGCCGGGCGAGGGGAGCAAGAACGAAAACACCCGGCGGGTTGTTCCGCCGGGTGTGGAGTGTGACAAATTTGCGAACCGCTGTCGATTACGCCGAGAAGCTGCTGCCGCAACCGCAGGACTTGACGGCGTTCGGGTTGCTGAACGTGAAGCCGCGCTTGTCCAAGCCGTCGTGGAAGTCGATTTCCGTGCCGTCGAGGTACAGATCGCTCTTCTTGTCGACGGCGACCTTGATGCCGTGCTGTTCGGCGACCTGGTCCTTCGCGGGGTCGACTTCCTGATCGAAGCCCAGGGCGTACTGGAAGCCGCTGCAGCCGCCGCCGGCGACGCCGATCCGCAGGACGGTGGTTTCGGGCAGCTTCTGCTCGGACAGCACGCGCTTGATTTCGCTGGCGGCTTTTTCAGTCAGGGCAATGGCCATGAATCGAGTTCCTTCGCGGTCAGCAGCGGACAAGATCAACCGGGCAAGCCCCGTAAGGGAAGTATACCGGCTCGCGACGCAATGCCAAGGGGGAAATAGCGATCAGGCGTCAGGCATTAGGAAGCCGCGGGATAGCCATCCCGCGGTTTTCTCCGCGCAGAAACCGCGGGATGGCTATCCCGCGGCTTCCGGGCACGTTCCCACCGGCAGGGCCGTCTGCGGGTCGGCACACGGGAACTCCAGCGCCGCGATCTCCCGGTGGAGCACCGTGTAGTAATGCGTCAACCGCCGGGCGGCGTCGTCCAGCACACCGCCGAACGAGCGTTTCTCGTCGAGATAGATCAGCGGCACCGGGAATTCGACGACCTTCAGGCAATATCGGGCCGCCTGCACCCAGACCTGCAAGGGCATTGCGTAACCGAGGTCGGTGATGTGCAGATGATGCAACGCCGCCACGCGGTACGCTTTGAAGCCGCAAAAGGCGTCCGTAATGCCCAGCCGGAACACCCGGTTCAACCAGTCCGTGATCTCCCGATTGATCCGACGGCGGTCCTCGGGGGGCAGGCTGTCGCCATCGAACTCCTTCAGATACCGGCTGCCGGAGACGATGTCCACCGGCCCCGGGGGCTGCGAAAAGACCGCGGCGGCCAATTCCGGGATGAGCCGCGGCTCGTGCTGACCGTCGCAGTCGATGGTCACCAGCACGTCGTAACCCTGCGCCTGGGCGTAATCGTAAGCCGTCCGGAGCGCGGCCCCGTAGCCCTGATTCTGCGGATGCCGGACCGTGACGACGTCGTTTCGCCGGGCGAGCAGTTCGGAGGTGCCGTCGGACGAGCCGTCGTCGATCACCAGCACGTCGCGGCTGTATTTGAGGACTTCGTCGAGCACCGGCCCGACGTGGGCGACCTCGTTGTACACCGGCAGCGCCGTCAGCACCCGACGGGCGATCGTCAAAGCGGGATTGGTCACCAGGCGGCCCCCGATGCGGCGTTCGGACGTTCACCACGCCGACACACCGCCGGCGAGCATAGTATTCGCAACCCGCTCTGCCCCGGCAAGCTCCCCAAGAAGTTTGCCCCGGAAGCCGCGGGGTTCCATCCCCGCGGAGATTTCTCTAGAGGAAGACCCACGGGGGTGGAACCCCGCGGCTTCCGGCTTTCTTAACCTGACGCCTGATGCCTGACACCTGACGCCTATC
>JAWXBB010000633.1:0-4977 GCA_034439795.1 Planctomycetaceae bacterium
GGTGTACGCCGAGTTCGTCGCCGTCTTCCACGAGCTGCGGGTGTTCGCGCCGGACCTGCTGCCGTTGTACTTCCCGTCGCTGCCGGCGGTGGAGTTCGTGGCGCTCGCCGTCGCCGACGACTGCCAGGCGGCGGCGATCCTGGAATCGACCCGGCCGCGTGCGATCACCGAACCGAATGAATTGAAGGCGCTGGCCGCCACCGGCACCGAACTCGCGGCGGCGGAACAAGCGACGCCGGCTGCGGTCAAGCCGTCGAAATGGCGGGCCAGCGGGCTGCTCCGTTCGGCGGCCCGGTTGACGCGGCAAGGCAACGCGATGCGGGCCGCCGTGCTGTTGCAGCGGGCGCAGACGATGGCTCCGCCGGAGCAGTTGCCGGCGATCCAGACGGCGCTCGCGGCGCAGCTCGATCAGTTCGCGCGGCGGTTGCAGGCGGCGCTGTCGTTGGACGACGCCGACGCCGAGCGCTGGCGGGCGGCCTGCACGCTGCTGCTCAAGAGCGCCGACCGCGGCTTCTGGACGGCCGACGCCCGGCTACTGTACGACCTGCAGAAAGTCTGCATCGACCACGAGCGGGAACTGTACCGCGTCGATCTGATCAGTTGGCTGCGGCAGCTCGGCAAGCGGCCGTTGCGGCAGCCGTTGCCCGACCTGCGGCTGGTGCGGATGACCAAGCATCTGCGGACGGCGCTGCGCCGAGTCGGCCGGGCACGGCTCAATGCGGGGGACCGACGCGAACTCAGTCAGTTGCTGCACGAGGCGGCCGAGCGGGCCGAGGAGATTCTCCGCGACAAGCTCGAGCCGCAGATCGAACAGTCACTCGAGCAGGCGGGCATCGTGGCGAGCGACGTCGTCGAGCGGGTCGCCTTCCGCAAGCTGGTCGCGGAGCTGCTCGACAAGATCGCCCAGCACGGATTCTTCACCATTGGCAATCTGCGCGACGGGTTGTCGCGCGGGCAGATCAAGCTGCCGGACCTCAACACGCTGAGCGAGTTCTTTTCCGGCGACGCCCTGCTGCGGGCGGACCGCAAGCTCGCGGAGACCATGCAGGGGGTGTATCAGAAGGGGCCGTTCTACTTGCGGTGGTTGCAGCGGCTGAACTCGATGTTCTTCGGCACGCCGATGGGCCGCGCCGCGACGATGTACCTCGCGCTGCCGTTCGGCGGGGCGTACATCATTCTGATGGGGCTACATTTGCTCGCCGAGGAAGTGCACGAACTGCTGCACGTCCCCAAGCTGCACATTTATTCGCACGACGTGATGCTGGGGCTGGGCGCGCTGTTGTTCGTGCTGATTCACTGGCCGGCGTTCCGGCGCGGGGTGGCATGGCTGGCGTGGATCGTCTGGACATTGCTGCGGATGCTGGTGATCGACCTGCCCCGGTGGCTGTACCGGTTTCCCCCCGTCGAGTGGCTGCTGAAGAGCGTGCCCGTGCTGGTGATCCGGCGGTATCTGATCAGTCCCGTCCTGGTCACGCTGTTGCTGTGGAAGGGGCTGCCGCAACTCGGCCTCTATGCGGAACTGAGCCCGTGGTCGGCGGCGGCGACGTTCATTGCCGCCTTCGTCGCCTTCAACTCGCGCTGGGGTCGCGACAGCAAGGAATTGATGTCGGAGGCCATCAGCAAAGCCTGGCACCGCTTCCACGTGACGGTGGTCATCGGCCTGTTCAACCTCGTCGCCGACATCTTCCGACAGGTGCTCGATGCGCTCGAACGGGTGCTGTACTCCGTCGACGAATGGTTGCGGTTCCGCAGCGGGGAATCGACGACGTCTCTGGCGTTCAAGGCGGCGCTCGGGCCGGTCTGGAGCTTCGTCAACGGCATCATCCGCTTCTGCGTGACGCTGCTGATCGAGCCGCAGGTCAATCCGATCAAGCACTTCCCGGTGGTGACGGTCTCGCACAAGCTGCTGCTGCCGTCGCTGGGTTATGTGATCGCGCTGTTCGACACCGTGCTCGACAAATCGACGGCGGTGTTCGTGGCGACGATCGTCATCACCTGCATTCCGGGCGTGTTCGGCTTCCTCGCGTGGGAGCTGCAGGAGAACTGGCGGCAATACGCCGCGAATCGGCCGCGGACGCTGCGGCCGGTGCTGATCGGCCATCACGGCGAGACGCTGCTCAGGCTGCTGAAGCCGGGCTTTCATTCGGGAACGATCCCCAAACTGTTCGCCAAGCGCCGCCGGACGGCCCGCAAGCAACGGCTGCATCCCGAGCTCAGCAAGCAGGGCGTGTTCGACGAGCGGCTGCTGCACGAGGCGGAGGCCGTCGAGCATTTCCTCGACCGCGAGTTCGTCGCGCTGCTGCACAGCTCGCGGCGGTTGCAGGACGTGCCCGTCGAAGTGACCGCCGTCGAGCTCTCGACCAACCGCATCACCGTCGTGCTGACGCGCGCCGACCAGCCCGATCAACCGGCGCGGCTGAACTTCTCCGAGCAGTCGGGCTGGCTGATCGCCGGCCTCAGCGAGCCGGGCTGGCTGCGGTCGCTGAGTCACGACCAGAAGATCGTGATGAGCACGGCCCTCGCGGGGCTGTATCAGCAGGGAACCGTGAACCTGGTGCGCGAGCACATTGAATCGCATCTCGGCTCGCCGCCGCATCCGTACGACATCAACGAAACCGGCCTGACCGTCTGGCCGACGCGGTCGTTCGAGGCGGAGATCCATTTCCCGTTGGACGAGCGGCCGACGATCAACCCCCGCCCGCGGTCCGTGGCCCGCGTCGCCGGTCTGGAACCGCTGTCCGCGGCGGCGCTGCTGTTCCAGGAACACCCCATCGCGTGGGCCGACTGGCAACAGTTCTGGAACGCGGAAGCCGCGAATGAAGTGTGTCCCGACCCGTTGCTGCGCGACGTGCCGGTGCTGCGAGGATGACGGGTATTTGGGGTGCCATGCTTGTCCCCTCGCCCGCCGCCTTGGGCGGGAGAGGGTTAGGGTGAGGGCGCTTTCTGCCTTCGTCTTCTGCGGAGTAAGGCAGAATGGCAAAAAGCACCCTCACCCCCGGCCCCTCTCCCGCCCAAGGCGGCGGGCGAGGGGAGAAAAGGCCTCACTCTTTCGCCAGCGACACCGACACGATCTCTTTGTCGTTCCGCGCGTACACGTTGCGGTGGGCGAACGCCGGGTGCGTCCAGACCACTTCGCGACGCTGGGCGGGGCCGGTCGGATCGACGAGGTGGGCCCGACCCTGCTCGTGGTAGCCGTCGGGGGCGAGTCGCGCGAGGATCAAATCCCCCTGCTCGCTGAACAGGACGTAGCGGTCTCCCTGCTTGACGAGGAACGCCGTGCCCCACCGGGCCGATTGCCCGCTGGTGGCGGCGAACGTCTCCCACTTGCGGTCGCCGTTGGCGAGGTCGAGGCACCGCAGTTCGCCGTGGCTGCAGACGCCATAGATGTAGTCGCCGTCAATGACCGGCGTCGAGATCAGGCAGTGCAGGGCGTCGGTCAGCCGTTCGTTCTGTCCGTGCCGCTGCCATGCGACCGACGCCTGCGGCCGAGCCGCATCGAGCTTCAGCATCAGCGAGCCGTTGTAGAATGCGCTGAGGAAGAGTTGGTCGCCGCTGGGTCGCGGCGTGGCGACCGTCAGCCCGGCCTGAATCGTCCAGGGCTGTTCCCAGAACACCTTTCCGGTTTCGGGATCGAGGCTGCTCACGGCTTTCGGATGCCAGACGATGAGCTGCCTCTGTCCGCCCGCTTCGACGATGATCGGCGAACCATATCCGGGACCGTGCTCGCCGCCGGAATCGAGTGAACGCCACAGTTCCTGGCCGGTGTCTTTGTGGAACGCGACGACGGTGGTCCCTTTCCCGCCGACCAGCACGATCAGCCGGTCGCCGTCGAGCAACGGATTCGACGCATAGCCCCAGACTGGCGATTCGCCGCGGCTGTAGTCCTTCGCGAAATGTTTCGACCAGATCACCTGGCCATCCGCGGCGTCGAGACAGAACAAATGCCCTTCGGAGCCGAGTGTGTAGACACGGCCGTCCTTGACCACCGGCGTGGTCCGCGGTCCGGCGGGATAACTGACGGTGTACGGGCAGTCGTACTCGTGCTTCCAGACGATCGAGCCGTCGGCGTCATTGAGACACAGCACGCGCTCGGTCGCATTGGTTTTGCTGCGATTGAACGGATTCTGCGGATCGGGCGTCGCCGACTGCTTGTCGGTCACGTACACGCGGTCGCCGACCACGGCCGGCCCGGCGTAACCGCCGCCGATTTTGACGCGCCAGCGCACGGGCGGGCCGTCCTTGGGGAACGTGTCGACGATCCCCGTCTCGCGCCACACGCCATCGCGCTCCGGCCCCATCCACTGCGGCCAGTCATCGGCATGAAGCGGCACCGTCGTGATCATCACGGCGAACAGAAGCGATGTGCCACTGTTTCGGAGTCTTCGGAGAAACAGTGCAATTAAGCGAGCAACGCCTTGCAGAGCACTGCTTCTCCGAAGACTCCGAAGCAGTGGCACGTGAGGGCTCGATGTCGTGTTCGATTGCGTCACAGAGATCTTTCCTACCGGGATGAACGCGTTGTCTTTTGATCGGTCTTGATCGACACCGCAGTCGCCGTCCCCGCCGCGGTGTAGACGTCCTTCGTTTGCCGGAAGGCAGTCGGTTGGTCGGTGCTGATCGTCAGCGGCCGCGGGGCGAGCAGCCCCAGTGCGACCGGAATGTCGGCGACACGCAGCACGTTCAGAAACTGCGGGGCGTCATTCGCTTGATGCGTTGCCGGCGGATTCTTCAGCTCCACCGCGGTGACCGCCGGGTCGAGCAATGCGGCATATGCGGCGATGATCCCCGCATTGCCGCTTCCTTCGACGTGGATCTTCGCGTCCGGGAACCGCGTCCGCAGGTGATGCGTCATCGCCAGCACGTCGCGGACGCGGCCGGTGTCCACCGTCTGGCCGAGCAGCACGTGCGACCGCTCGACGTAATTCGGCGGGTTCTTCCGCGTCCACTGCGTCACCCCCGTGCCGCGCGGCCGCAACC
>JAWXBB010000634.1:0-9309 GCA_034439795.1 Planctomycetaceae bacterium
CGACGAAGGGCTACGCGGGGCCGTGCGGCTCCGCGTGGCTGTGGTTCGACATCGACGCCGGGGACGACCTGCACCGCGCCAAGGAGCACGCCGGACGGCTCGCCGCGTTCGTGGCCGAGCGCTACCGCCTCGACGACGACGACTTGCTGGCGTTCTATTCCGGCGCGAAGGGATATCACGTCGGGTTGCCGTTGTCGGTGTGTGGCTCGCCGGGGCCGTCGGACATGTTCCACCGGGTTTGCCGGACGCTCGCCGAGCGGCTGGCCGTGCTGTCGGGCGTGACGATTGACGCCGGGGTGTACGACGCCGTTCGGGCGTTCCGCGCTCCAAACAGTCGCCATCCGAAAACCGGACTGCATAAGCGACGGCTGGCGTTCGACGAACTGCTGCGGCTGAACCTCGACGCCGTGCTGAAGCTGTCCGCGACCCCGGCAGAGTTCGGCATTCCCGCTCCGCCGGTTGCGGAAGCCCAAGCGGTTGACGACTGGCGGGAAGCCACGGAGCACGTCGAGCGCGAACGGGCCGCCCTGGCCGAACGGCGAGCGGTCGGGGCATCGGCACGGTTGAACCGTTCCACGCTGGCATTCCTGAGAAACGGGGCCGGCAGGGGCGACCGGCATCGTCTGTTGTTCTCCGCCGCCGCGAATCTCGCCGAGTTCGGGTGCCCGTCGGCACTCGCTCACGAACTGCTAACCGAAGCGGCGCTCGACACGGGACTGCCGCCGTCGGAAGTCCGTCGGCAAATCGACTGCGGGCTGAACCATCACACCACCAAAGGGGACACCCCATGACGAAACCGACTTATCAGGCCGCGGGCGACGTGCTCCACGGCTGGCGCGACGACGTGCTGTCGGGCAAACCGCCGACGTTCTATCCCATCGGCGACGGCGAACTGACCCGCATCGAAATCGGGCCGCAACTGGTGACGCTGCTCGGCGGGGCACCGGGGGTCGGCAAGACCGCGTTCACGATGCAGGCCGTGATCGACGCCCTGCAGCTGACGCCGTCACTGCGGGCCGTCGTCTGCAATGTCGAGATGCCGCCCGGCGTTCTGCTCGACCGGCAACTGGCGCGGCTGACCGGCATCGACCTGACGACGATCCGTTACCGTCGACTGGCGGCAGTCCATGCCGAACGAGCGCCGGCGACATCGCCCGCCGGATCGGCACCAGTCGCCGGGCCGTGACGGCTGCGATCACTCGCCTGCGGAAGCGCGGGTTGCTGGTGCTGGTGCATCGGGGCGGACTCAATCGCGGAGTGTCCGTGCATCGCGGCGTGCCGTTGCTGGATTCGGGCTGAACGTGGGAAGCGGGCTTCCCGTTGACGTGGGAAGTTTTGCGGCATCCGCTAGGGAAGCGAGCTTCCCATATCCCATCAGGGACCATAAGTCGCCCCCTTTGCTGGGGGCGGAAAGAAAGCAGATTGACGCCCCGTCCGCCGATGTGTACTATTTGCTACACAATGGCCACGAAACAACCGATGGCTGATGCGTTGAAGGCCGCCATTGAGGCGAGCGGGATGCCGTTTCTGACGCTGGAACAAGAAACTGGAGTCACCCGGCAAAGTCTGATGGCATTCGTAAAGGGGCAACGAACGCTCCGACTCGACATGGCCGACAAGCTGGCCGTGTACTTCGGATTGGACGTTCGACCCGCGACGAAGCGGAAGGGGAAATGATATGGGCACCGTCTACCGCAAGACTGTAACGCGACCGCTCCCACCCGCAGCCGAGATCATCGTCCGCAAGGGGGAACGCCTTGCCCGATGGAAAACCGCCAAGGGAAAGCCGCGGACGGCCGCTGTGACCGTCGGGAAGGACGGCAACGACCGCATTGCCACCGAAGCGGCGACGTTCACGGCGAAGTATCGGGACGGGGCCGGCATCGTCTGCGAAGTGGCGACCGGCTGCCGGGACGAACAAGCCGCCCGGTCGGTGCTGGCATTGCTGGAGCGCCGGGCCGAACTGGTCAAGTCGCACGTGATTTCCGCCGCCGAGGATTCGATTGCCGATCACCAGACGATTCCCCCGGCCGAGCAAATCAAAGCCTACTTGGCCCACCAGCGAACGAGGGGCTTGAACGCGACGCGCATCAAGAACACGGTGGCGCGCTTGAAGCGGCTGGCGACGGAATGCGAATTCCGCAGGCTCGCCGACCTCGACGCCGAACGGTTGGAACGCTGGTTATCTGCGCAGGCAGATGGGGGAATGTCGGCAGGCAACCGCAACGAGTACCGGCAGGAACTGGTTGGCTTCGGCAATTGGTGCGTGCGTACTCGCCGAACGATCGGCAACCCGTTCAGTGATGTCCCCAAGGCGGACGCGAAGTCCGATCAACGTCGGCACCGTCGATCCCTCACTGAAGTGGAACTCAGCCGGCTGGTGTTCGTCGCTGCGATGCGACCGCTCGCCGAGTACGGGCGGGAAACAGTCCGCAAGCTGGACGAGGACCGTAAGGGACGCTCGACGTGGGAGAAGACCGCCCTGACATACGCCACGATCACAATGAGCGCCGACCGGGCAAGGCAACGTCTGGAGAACAACCCGACATTTCTGGCCACGCTGGAGGCCACGGGGCGAGAACGGGCGCTGATTTACAAGACGCTGATTCTGACCGGACTGCGGAAGGCGGAACTCGCCTCCCTCACGGTCGGGCAATTGGAACTGACCGAGCCCATTCCGTTCGCGACGCTCAAGGCAGGAGACGAGAAGAACCGGCAGGGGAACTCCGTTCCGATCCGGGCCGACTTGGCGAACGAACTCCGCGATTGGCTGGTGTTCAAGCGGGAGGCCGCACGGGCGACGGCGCTCCGCACGGGGACGCCGGTTCCGAGTCGTTTGCCCGCTGTGACACCGCTGTTCGATGTCCCCACCGGCCTGCTGCGGATTCTCAACCGCGACCTGACCGCGGCCGGCATCGCCAAACGGGATGAGCGGAGCCGCACGGTCGACATTCATGCCCTGCGGCATTCGTTCGGCACACTGCTGAGCAAGGGGGGCGTGTCGCCACGGACGGCACAAGCCGCGATGCGGCATTCCACCATCGACCTGACGATGAACGTCTACACCGATCCCAAGCTGCTCGACGTTCACGGGGCGCTCGATGCGCTGCCCGAACTCTCCCTGAAAACCGACCCGCGGACGGAGCGAATCGCCGTAAGGGCAACTGGCACCGACTCAAACCGTCCGAGTTTGGTTGCACCACCGGTTGCACCAACTGCATACAAATCGGGTCATTTCGGGTCAATTCCTGTCACTCTGGCAGGGGATCGGGGCATTACCGACCGGCGAACCGCCGATGATGAAAACCCCATGAAACCCAGCGAAAAAGCCTCGTCCGCAGCGATTGCGAACAAGGCTTTTCCAGTGGAGCGGAAGGGAGTTGAACCCTCGACCTCTGCATTGCGAACGCAGCGCTCTCCCAACTGAGCTACCGCCCCGACGATGAGGATGGACACGCGGCATTCTAAGAGGTCGCGGCCGGAAGGAAAAGGCAAAGCTTGCGTCGACCGGCTGCCACGGACAAAATTGGCCCGGTTTCGGGCCACAGCGGAGGGTTCGGCAGGCAGCGTGAACCGCCCGCGTTACGGCGGCGGACTTAATCGGTCAACTCGCAATCACTTGCGACGAGTGCGGCTTGACAGCCCAGTCCCCGTCGCCGCTAGAATGACCGAATGGCTCTCGCCGGCCCATCCGGTCGCGCTGGACTTCCCCCTTTAGCAAACTCGTCGATCGTGCAGGTCTCCTCGCCCGCCCCGAATCGGCCTCGGCTGGTCGATTCCGCGGACCGTGCCGATGACCCGGAGGATCCGTTCCGATGGCGGATGATTATCTGAAGCAGTTGATCAACGATGGCGTGATCAGCTCCGACCAACTGGAAGAAGCCCGCGACCTCGCCGCCAGCCTGGGGGTCAGCGTCGAGGACGCCCTGGTCCGGCTGGGCTACATGACCGCCGCCGAACTGACCCAACGGCAGGCGTCGCAATACGGATACGAGTTCGTCAATCTGGCGACCCTGGAAATTCCGCGGACCGTCATCGAGTTGATCCCGGAATCCGTCGCCCGCGAGAACTTCGTGATTCCGCTCGGCCTCGAAGAAGAAACCATTCGCGTCGCCGTCAGCAACGCCATGGATTATGAGGTGCTCGACAAGCTCCGGTTCGTCCTCAACCGGGAGGTGACGATTGCGGTCGCCTCCAAAGAGGACATTCTGATCGCGATCAATCGTCACTACGGGGACTCGCAGACGGAGTCCGTCGATTCGATGCTCGCGGAGTTTACCGAAACGGCGATTGACTTTACGGAGTCGGACCTGCCCGGCGGCAAGGACGAGGACGCCGACGAAAGCGCTCCGATCGTCAAGCTGGTGAACCTGATCATCCGCGAAGCCGTCGAGATGCGGGCCAGCGACATTCATATCGAGCCGTTCGAGGACCGAGTCCGGGTCCGCTACCGGATCGACGGCGTGCTGGTCGAACGGGACAGTCCGCCAAAGCGACTGCTGGCCGCGATGGTCTCGCGTCTTAAGATCATGGCCCGCATGGACATCTCGGAAAAGCGGCGACCCCAGGACGGCCGGATCAAGACGCGGCAGGGGGGGAAAGACTTCGACATGCGGGTCAGCATCCTGCCCACCAACCACGGTCAGGCGGTCGTATTGCGAATCCTCGACCGCGAAAACATCAAGGTCGGTATCCGGAATCTGGGTTTCGGCGAGGACAACTATCGGAAATTCCAAACTCTGATCCGGCGCCCGAACGGGATTTTCCTCGTCACCGGTCCGACCGGGAGCGGGAAGACGACCACCCTGTACAGTGCCTTGGGTGAGATCAACCGCCCTGACCGGAAGATCATCACGGCCGAAGACCCGGTGGAGTATTACCTGCCCGGCATCAATCAGGTGGAGGTGAAGTCCGACATCGGCCTGAATTTCTCCCGCATCATCCGCGCGATGTTGCGGCAGGCCCCGAACGTGATCCTCGTCGGCGAGATTCGGGATACCGAGACGGCAGACATGGCAATTCAGGCGTCGCTGACTGGACACTTGGTTTTCAGCACGCTGCACACGAACGATGCGCCCAGTTCTGTGACACGGCTGATCGACATGGGGGTCGAGCCATTCCTCGTGGCTTCCAGCGTGATGGCCATCATGGCCCAGCGTCTGGTCCGGGTTGTTTGTGCAAAATGCAAAGAGCCCGCCGTTCCCGATCCGGGCGAAATCCAACACTTCGGCGTCACTGCGGAACAATTGTCAACTGCCACTCTTCTGCGCGGGAAAGGCTGCAAAAACTGCCAGCACACCGGCTACCGCGGGCGGCTGGCGGTCTTCGAGCTGATGACCATGAACTCCACCCTGCGGGAGATGACGTTCAAGAGCGAGCCGTCACAGAATATCCGCCGCCAGGCCCGCCTGTTCGGCATGAAAACGCTCGTCGAAGACGCCTTGGAAAAGGCCCTCATCGGCAAGACGACCTTGACGGAAGTCTACAAACTCGACAAGGGTTAAGCAGGATCGGCCGCTTGCCGGTGGGAGGGCTTTCACGCTCGCCAGCAGGCATTTCTCCGCATCGGCCTGACATCAACACGATTCGGGTGTGGTGTTGCATTTTGCTGCGCCCTTCGGTTGTGGCTGATTGCCGGCTGTCAGCGATGAATCGCACTCCCAAGGCGCGACGTGTCTTGCGGACTCCCTGGCAGCCGCCGCGCAGCAAGTGGAATTTCTGTGATTTTTCTCAGTCGAGATTGATGTCGCTGCGCCAGCGCACGAACAATGTCCTGCCGACCAATTCTGGCCGGCGAATGTTCTTTGCCTGTTCGCCGCCGTGGCTCTTCTTCGTTCTTTCTTTGCCATGCGGTCCGCGATCAAACCGTTCCGTCATGACCGTCCCTTTGCCTTGTGCGCCGCACTGCTGAGAGCCATTGGTTCGCGTCGCCCAGGGATTTCCAGGTAAGCCCACCCGGTTTTCCGGTCCTTCCGAACAGTAAATTCGGGAAGATTTGGAGATCGGGATCGTCCGAGGCATGACAGCCGTGCACCTTCCCGGTTAAATGATGCCGCACTTCCCAATCGGCGCCGGTCACGGTGTCCACAGTCTGATCTGACGAAAACCCTCGAACGGGCGGGATCACGTTTATGGCCACAGTCCAGATTGACAAATTGCTGGAGACGGTCGTTCGCGAAAAGGTGAGCGACCTGCACATTGCCACCGGCCAGCCGCCGGTCGTGCGGGTCAGCGGCCATCTGGTTCGACTCGAAACCAAGGTGCTGGAGCCGGAAGACACGGTGTCGCTCATGAAGAGCATCACCCCGGAACGGAATCAGCAGGAGCTTCAGGAAGCGGGCGGAACGGACTTCGGGTTCGCGTTCGGCGACAAGGCCCGATTCCGCGTCGCCGTGTTCAAGCAGCGCGGCCACGTGGGGATGGTGCTGCGGCGGATTCCGAACGAGTTCCTCACGTTCGAGCAGCTCGGCTTGCCGCCGATCATTTCCGCCCTCATCAAGCGGCCGCGCGGTTTGTTCCTGGTCACGGGGCCGACGGGGTCGGGCAAGACGACCAGCCTCGCCAGCATGATCAACTACCTCAACGACACGATCGACCATCACATCATCACGATGGAAGATCCGATCGAGTATTACCACAAGCACAAGAAGTGCACGATCAACCAGCGCGAGGTCGGGGTCGACGTGCCCGACTTCCCCGAAGCGCTGCGTCGCGCGCTGCGAATGGACCCCGACGTGATTCTCGTCGGCGAAATGCGCGACCTGGCGACGATTTCGGCCGCCATCACCGCGGCCGAAACCGGCCACGTGGTGTTCGGCACGCTGCACACCACCGGCGCGCAGGGGACGGTCGACCGCATCATCGACGTGTTCCCGACCAACCAGCAGGAACAGATCCGCACGCAGTTGTCCGTGGCGATCATCGGCGTCCTCTCGCAGGCCTTGCTGCCCCGCATTCCGAAGGGGCTGGTCGCGGCGTACGAGCTGCTGGTGGTGACCCCCGCCATTGCCAACCTGATCCGCGAAGCCAAGACGTACCGCATCAATTCCTCGATTCAGACCGGCCGCAAGTTCGGCATGCAACTGCTCGACGACGCCCTGTTCAACCTGTGGAAGAACGGGCTGGTCGAAGAAGATTCGGTGGTCATGAAGTCCAACAACCCCGGCGAACTGAAGGCCCGCATCACCCGGGCCAAGAAGGGGCTGCTGGACGACGACAATGAAAGTGACGACGAGGAAGGCGAGGATGAATGATGGTCGAGGGCTAAGGGCTGAGAGCTAAGGGCTGGAAAAGACCGCGGCCGCGCTCTCTGCCTGAAACCCTCGACTGACGACCTTGATGACGCAGCTTTCCGGCTCTTAGCCCTCAACCCTTAGCCCTGGACCCTCCCGTGGCCCAACGCAAGCTCGGACAGATTCTGATCGATCTCGGTTATCTCACCGAAGATCAGTTGTGGGACGTGCTCGAAGAGCAGAAGCAGTCTCCCGGCGAGATCATCGGGCGGGTCGCGATCCGGATGGGGCTCGTCACCGACGCCCAGATCACCGAAGCGCTCGCCGAGCAGTGGGGCATGCCGATCGTCAATCTCCAGGAGACGACGATCGTCCCCCGCGTGCTCGAGCTCGTGCCGATGACGATGGCCGAGCTTTACAAGATCATGCCGATCTCCCTCAAGGACAACGTGCTGACCGTTGCGATGGCGGACCCGCAGAATGTCGGGGCGCTCGACGATCTGCGGAATTTCCTGGGCGTGGAGGTCCGCGGGGCGGTGTCCAATCAGACGGATGTCTCCGCGGCGGTCGCGCGGTACTACGCCGACAAGGAAGAGAGCATCGAGTCGGTCATCAACAGCTTCGCGGAAGTGGAGGACGATGGGGGCGGCCGGGGGATCGACCTTGCCGCGGAAGCCGAGATGGCCGACGCCGCGCCGATTCGCAAACTGCTCAACATGATCATGCTGCTGGCGATCAAGGATCAGGCCAGCGACATCCATTTCGAGCCGTTCGAGGACGAATTCAAGGTCCGCGTGAAGGCGGACGGCATGCTGTACGAGATGGTCCCGCCGCCCAGGCATCTGGCCAACGCGATCATCACCCGCATCAAGGTCATGTCGGAGCTCGACATCGCCGAGCGGCGCATGCCGCAGGACGGCCGGATCGAGTTGAACGTCGGCGGCAACCAGGTGGACCTGCGGGTCAGCGTGCTGCCCACGCTGTTCGGCGAATCGGTGGTCATGCGGGTGCTGGACCGGACGGTGGTGCAGCTCGATCTGAACAAGATCGGCATGGACGCCAACACGCTCTCGGAATTCCGCCTGATGATCAAGCGGCCCAACGGCATCGTGCTGGTCACCGGCCCGACGGGGAGCGGGAAGACGACCACGCTGTATTCGGCGCTCAACGAGATCAACGACATCGAAACCAAGGTCATCACGACCGAAGACCCCATCGAATACGACATCGACGGGCTGATCCAGGTGCCCGTCAACCCGGACATCGACGTCACCTTCGCAACCGTGCTGCGGGCCATTCTGCGGCACGACCCGGACATCATTCTGGTGGGCGAGATCCGCGACTACGAAACGGCGGAAGTCTCGGTGCAAAGCGCGCTCACCGGGCACCTGGTGTTCAGCACGCTGCACACGAACGACGCGCCGTCGGCGATCACGCGGCTGCGCGACATGGGCATCGAGCCGTTCCTCATCACCGCCTGCCTGGAGGGCATACTGGCCCAGCGGCTGGTGCGCCGGATCTGCACGGAATGCCGGACGCAGTTCGAGCCGAGCGACGAACTGCTGATGGAACTGCAACTGCCGATCCAGCAGGCGCGGAAGTACAAGTTCTATTACGGCCGCGGCTGCCAGCGGTGCAACAACTCGGGGTACAAGGGCCGGACGGGCATTCACGAGTTGCTCGACGTGAACGACGACATCCGCGACCTGATTTCGTCGAACGCGAACGTCGACGAAATCCGCAACTTCGCCCGCTCGCAGGGGATGGTCACGCTGCGGGAATCGGGCCTGAAACTGATCTTCGACGGGGTGACGACGATCGACGAGATCGTCCGCGAAACGGTGATGGAAGACGGGGAGTAGATTTCGGGCGGAGAGCGGAAAGCGGAAAGCCAGGCTCTCTGTGTTTGAAGATGTGAATGGCCGGCTGGCTTTCCGCGATCCGCTTTGAGCTTTCCGCTGCACGGAGCCTTGCGATGCCGACATTCCAGTACGAAGCGATGGACAACACCGGGCTCGAGGTGAAGGACGTCATCGAGGCCGGGTCGGAGCAGGAAGCGCAGTCCAAGATTCGCGAG
>JAWXBB010000635.1:0-2547 GCA_034439795.1 Planctomycetaceae bacterium
CGACCCTTTCAGGGTCGATTCGCCTCGGACGCCATGTCCCCAGGGTGCGCTCGCAGACTCGCGACCCTGGGCTGTGTGATCGAACGCCTTCGGCGTACTGGACCTCCGAATCAATGATCCGCCAGCAACGGCAACAACACGAAGAGGGCTTTGAAACCGCATTCTGACGAATGCGCGGCCCTGCCGCTTCGGCAGCCTTTCGTCTCGCTCGTGCGCCCCTTACACTGTCCCCACGTAGAGCGGCAGCTCAACCGCGACCATTGATTTGCTTGCGGTGACTCGCCGCCGTTCGGTGGGAGTTGATTGACGTGTCCGCTGCTACGGAAGACCCGCTGCTGACCTCATCCCGCCGCGAGATGCGGATCACGCTCGGTCTGTGGGCCACGGCAATGGCGTACACGCTGGGCGTCTGTCTGACGTGGGGTTACGGCCGCGATCCCGAGACGCTGACGTTCGTGCTCGGCTTTCCCGACTGGGTCTTTTGGGGCATCGTTGTCCCGTGGGCCGCGTCCACCGTCGTCGCCTCGATCTTCGCGATGGGATTCATGCAAGACGGCTCCATCGAACACGAGCAATCCGACGACGCCTCATTCGATCCGCCTTCCACCTGACTCCTGATACCTCACGCCTGATGCCTGCCCTCCCTATGCTGCTGGCCGCCGCCGATCATGGCTTCACCGTGCTGTTTGTGCTGCTGGCCTTCCTGGCAGCCTCGGTGTGGCTCGGTGCGCTCGCCCAGCGGGCGATGGACCAGAAGAAGTTCCTCGAAGGCTTCTTCCTCGGCAACCGCGGCCTCGGCGCCTGGACGCTGGCGCTCACCGCGACCGTGCAGAGCGGCGGCACATTCATGGGCTATCCGGCCCTCGTCTACAGCTACGGCTGGGCCGGATTGCTGTGGATTGCGGCCTACATGGTCGTTCCGCTGACCGGGTTCGCCATCATCGGCAAGCGGCTCGCACAGATCTCGCGGCGGACCAATTCCATCACGGTCCCCGACATGTTCCGCCAGCGGTTCGGCAGTCCGACGGTGGGCCTGTGCGCATCGCTGCTGATCGTGTTCTTCCTCAGCTTCACGATGTTCGCCCAGTTCAAGGCCGGCGCGACGGTGATGAAGCTCGCCTGGCCCGGCAACGGCTTCTTCAGCTTCGCCGAGGACGCCGCCGTCACCATCGACTACAAATACTACATCGGCCTCGGCGTATTCGCGGTCACGGTGGTCGGCTACACGATGATCGGCGGGTTTCTCGCCACGGTCTGGACCGACCTGTTCCAAAGCGTCCTGATGGTCTTCGGCGTGATGGCGCTCTTATGCCTCGCATTGCCGGCAGCGGGCGGACTGGAAGCCGCGACACGCACCGCGATGTCGCACACCGGACCGGAGTATGCGTTCGGTCCGGGCTTCGACCGGACCGGCCGCGAGTTCCTGACCTCCGGTCTCGCCATGTCGATGTTCGTGCTGTGGACCTATTCGGGCGTCTCGTCCCCCGCCAGCATGATCCGCGTGATGGCCGCGTCGAACACCGAAGTCATGCGGAAGTCGATTGCGCTCCTCAGCGGTTACAACTGCCTCATTTACATCCCGCTGGCGATGATCGCCGTCTGCGGCCGGGCGCTCTATCCCGGCCTGGAGAAAAAGCCGGATGAGATCATCCCCACGCTCGCCATGCAGTTGACCGAGGGGCTGCCAGGCGGCTCGCTGCTGACGTCGCTGATTCTCGCCGCGCCGTTCGGGGCGATCATGGCGTCGGTCAGTTGCTTCGTGCTGGTGATCGCGTCGGCGCTCGTGCAGGATTTGTACCTGCGGTTTATCCATCCGCACGCGAACGCCGGCGAGATTCGCCGGGCCACGAATGTCGCGATGGTGGTCGTTGGGCTGGCGGGCGTGCTGGCTGTGGTGCGGCCGCCGACCTACCTGCAGGCGCTGGTGATGTTCAGCGGCTCGGCCGGCGCGGCGGCGTTTCTGACGCCGGTCCTCATGACGTGCTACTGGCGGCGGGCGACAGCCGCGGGGGCCTTGTCGGCGATGCTCGTCGGCATCGCCGTGTACCTGTCTTTGTACGCGACCGGCTGGATTCACAACTGGGCCATTGCCGTGGGGCCGGGCGCGTCGGGTCTGGCGGATGGTGTGCTCGGATGGCTGGGTCCGGACCCGATGATTGGCCTCGCCTCGGCCTTCCGGCCGTATTTCCTGTTCGGATTGGACCCGATCCTGTACGGCATCGCGGCCTCGGCCATCACGGGGGTGACCGTGAGCCTGTTGACGAAGCCGCTCCCCGAAGAACACCTGCAACGGGTCTTCGACGGAACAACGACCAAGTGATCTCCGAAACCACGAACCAACCCGCCGCGCTTGCTTGCGGTTTCGCGCTCCCCCCGATGCGGATCACATCATGACCGCCCCCGTCCTCTGCTTCGGCGAACTGCTCCTCCGACTCGACGCCCCGCGCTACGAGCGGCTGGTTCAGGCCGCGACGTTGTCGCCCACGTTCACCGGCGGCGAGGCCAACGTCGCCGTCGCGCTCTCGCAATGGGGCCAGCCCGCGGCGA
>JAWXBB010000636.1:0-9143 GCA_034439795.1 Planctomycetaceae bacterium
CAGATCGAGCACCGTTTTCAGACTCTCCATGTCGCGCGAGTCCTCGATTCCATCATTCGCATAATCGAAGCAGCCCAGGGATAGCTATCCCTGGGCTGCCGAGGGATGTCACCCCATGGCCTTCTGGAGTTCTGCAATTAACTTCGGGACTTCCTGCGTCGTGGAGATCACCGCCACCACGGTAAAGAAGAGTCCGCCCAGCACCAATCCCACCCGCGGGAACCAGCCCGGCCGCAACTCTCTGGGCAACAGCGTCAGGTTGATGACCAGCACATGGAAGCAACTGAAGCCGAGCGCGTAGTTATAAAGGATGCCCGTCGCGATCTTCAGCAGCTTGTCGCCGGGCACCAGCGTCAGCATGATCAGGCCGAAGACCAGATAGATGCACAGCACGCCGAAGTACAGCCGGCCGATGTGCCGGGTGTCCCACTTCCGCAGCCAGGGGAGCGTCGTCCAGAAGACGTCGACCCACCGCCGAAGCACGCCGTCGGCCGTGGAGGCCATGCTGGTCCCGAGCACCAAAAACCCGCAGAACAACGTCAGCGCCCAGAAGACCGGACCCCACGACGCGCCGAACTTGATGGCGACGGCGTCGGCCACGCCCTGAGCCGTCATGCTGGCTGCCTGCCAGTCGCTTTTGGGAATCGTGCCCGGCGGCAGAAACACCAGCGACAACATGCTCGGCAGCGCGAGTCCTAAGAAGCACGCGGGCATCCACACGCACCATTGTTCGCGCACGACGTGTCGAACCCAGCCCTTCCACCGTTGGAGCGAACTCTGGTTGACGGGAAAGACCATGCCGACGTGCGAGAGCTCAATCGCATGTCCGCCGACGATGCTGGGGATCGCGCCGACGTGGCCGCCCATGCCCCAGCCCTGATCGCGGGTGTAGTTGCTCGTCGGCGTGTTCGTCAAACCGCCGTTGCCCGAGATGGCCGCCATCGACGCCAAAGTGCCCACCACCGACAGATCGAATAGCAGCGCTCCCAGCGCGGGCCGATCGGCCGTCCCCCCCGTCAACAGCACCGGCCGTCCCTGCCACCACGCGGCGAAGAGGTTGTCGACATTCGATCCCCCATCCGCGGCAATCACCGGCACATTGCCGAAGCCGAAGAATCCCGTCACGATTTGCCACCACGTGCTGGGACTGGAAAAGAAGACCGCCAGAAACAAGAGGAAGCCCACGACCGCAATCAGCTTGAAGGTCATCACCGCCTTCATCGAGTTGTAAACTTTGCCCCCCACCGACAGCGGAATAAACACCGAGCCGAAGATCAGACAGCCCAGCAGCTTCAACAACCCCCGATCGGTCAGCGCCAGGCCCAGCAGGTTGAAGGAAGCCACGGTCGAATCGGGATCGGGCAGCCGCCGCAGAATCAGCGTGGCGACCGGAATCGCGGCGTTCGAGGCCAGATAAGGGAGCAGCGACCCAAGATCGAGGAGCAGATAGACGAACACCCAGAACAGCGGACCGGGCAGCGTGCGGAATTTTCCGGTGAAAATCGGTTCGCCGCAGTACAGGGCGTAGCGGCTGATTTCCACATTATAAATGACCTGGCCGAGAATGCTCAGCGTGGCCAGCCACATCAGCGCCGTGCCGAACCGGGCCGTCGTCAGCGGCCCCAGCAGCCATTCCCCGCCGCCGATGGCCGACGCGCCCATCACCAGCCCGGGGCCGATGAACATCGCGATGTCGGTCCAGCGGAACACCGGGGGGGCCGGCAATTCCCCGCCATCCCATTGCGGCATCTGCTGCGAACCGGGATGCGGGGGCACGAAGGGCGACCCGCCGTCGGAGCGGGTGTTGTCGGCAAGGGACGAAGTCATCGGTTGATCGTCTCGGCTGCTGGTCAATCGGAGAGAACCGCCCGGCAGAATCCGTCGGAGCGGCGATACCGCATGGTAATTTCCGATCCGACCCAATGCGAGCGCGGAGACGCCCTGGCAGCCGTCGAATTGTCAGATTGGCGGCGAAACAATTTCGCCGACTGCGCGGAATAAGCCACCCGGACAACCGCAGTGTCATCCGGGAGGCTTGCCGATCGTTCGATGCCTGCTCCAACGCGCGTCGGCACGAGCCGTTCAGCCCAGGCGGTCGATGAGTTGACGCGCCTTGGCCGGGCCGCCGGCTTTGACGATCAACCGCAGCGCCAGGTTTTCGAGTTCCAGATCGCTGCTGACCGTGCTCGGCGTCCGGACGACCTGCGCGACCCGGGTCTTCTTCGCGCCGCGGCGACGCCCGTTCTTGCGGGGCTTGCTCGCGCCAAGCTGGTGCTTGTAGTTCGCCGCGGTGGCCGGCGTGATTGTGATGCCCTGCTCCTTGGCGGCCGCCACGATCTCGGCGGTCTTGGTGATCCCCTGGCCCACGATCTCGCGGACGACCTGCATCTTCGACTTGGCACTTCCAGCGGCTTTGGCCATCAGTTGGGCATCCTTCAAGTTTTTGAGTGTTCCCGGAATGGGCAGACGTTAAACAATGACGCAACAGATTACAACTCATCCGGCTGGAGTGTATTATTGATTCGGCGGAAAGATTTCGTATCGAACGATCGCGCGAAAGGCATCCGTATTCACAGACTGCATGCCCGACGACATCATCAGTTTGTAGCCGAGCGATCATTTGTGAGAGACTCAATTCTGGAGACCTGCCGGATGCGCTCGCGATTCCTCATGCTGATGCTGTTCGTTCAGAGCGCGACTCTCGCGGATGACCCCGCCGGTAAGCGCGCCGTCCGCAAGCCGATTTCGGACCGGCTGGTCGTGTTCACGTTCGACGATGCGTCGCGCTCGCACTACACCGTCGTCCGGCCGCTGCTCAAGCAGTATGGATTCCGCGCGACGTTCTTTATCACGGAAGGCTTCGACTTCCAGACGAACAAGAAAGATTACCTGACCTGGGAACAGGTCAAGGAATTGCACGACGACGGCTTCGAGATCGGGAATCATACGCGGGATCACCTCGGCATCACCGCGAAGACCGTCGAACGATTGCCCGAGCAACTGGACGGCATCGCCGAGCAGTGCCGGACCCACGGCATTCCCGCGCCGGTTTCCTTTGCCTGGCCGGGGAACGCGCACACCGACGCCGCCTTCGAGACGCTCAAACAACGGGGAATCCGGTTCGCCCGGCGGGGCGGTGCGCCGGAGTATCCCTACGAAGAGGGACGCGGATTCGCCTACGAGCCCGGCCTCGACCACCCCCTGATGATCCCCTCAGCCGGCGACGCCCGCCCCAAATGGACGCTGCCGGATTTCGTGCGCGCCGTGCAGCAAGCGCGCGACGTCCGCATTGCCGTGCTGCAATTTCATGGAGTCCCCGACACCGCTCACGACTGGGTGAGCACCGGCGAGCAGAACTTTGAGGCGTACCTGAAATACCTCAGCCTGGAGGGCTACCGCGTCATCGCCTTGCGCGATCTGGAAGAATACGTCGATCCGAGCGTCGTGCCCGCGGATTATCGCACGATCATCGAGGTCCGCCGGAAGAGTCTGGAGACACCGGTGAAACCATAGCAAAGACATTGACGAATTCGTTAGCCGCGACCCGGAGGCTTTGCGCAGGGGAGCGCTGGGTGGAGCGCATATGACGTTAAGCGCGCTTCACCCCGCGCTCCCCTGCGCAAAGCCTCCGGGTCGCGGCTAACGGGTCACACAACTTCGCCCGCACGGGTGTGATGTCAGCGCGTCGGAAGGTGATAGCCTTCGCGGTTCAGCCGAATTCGGTACAGCGACTTGCCGGCCGTGATGTAGAGCAGCTTGCTGTCGGCCCCGCGGCCGAAGCCGACGTTGGTCGGGATCTCGGTCGGGATGTAAGCCAACTCCTTGCCATCGGGCGAATAGACACAGATGCCGAGGTGGTTCTCCGCGCGGACGGCGACGTACAGGTTGCCGTCCTTGTCGCAGACCAGGCCGTCCGGTCCGTCGTGGGGGCTGTAATCGACCAGCGTCTTGCGGAACTTGGCCGTCCCTTCCGGCGACAGGTCGTACGCCATCAGGGCCATGAACCCCTTCCGCATGGGGATGTCGAGCTGGCTCGGATTCGAGCCGGCCCCCTGGCTGAGCCGGTCGATGCTGGTCGCGCCGTTGTCGTTGCTGACGACGTACAGTGTCTTCTGATCCGGCGAGAGGCAGACGCCGTTCGGCTTGCCCGCGTCGGTGATAATGCGGTGCAGCGAGCCGTCGGTGTCGATCCGGTAGACCGCCTGCAACGGCTGATCGAGTCCCTCGTACCCCAGGTACCGCGGATCGCTGAAGTAGATTCGTCCCTTCAGGTCGATGGTGATGTCGTTGGGGGAATTCAGCGGCCGGCCCTCGAACATCGCGGCAATGATGTGCGTCTTGCCGGACTTCATGTCCGTCCGCGTGACCCTTCGGCCGCCGTAGTCGGCCCCTTCCGCGACCACCATCCGGCCCTGGGCGTCGAATTTGATGCCGTTGGACATGCCACTGGGGGAGCGAAAGATCGTCGTCTTGCCGGTGGCCGGATCGAATTTCCAGATGTGCCCCGCTTCGATGGCCCCCTGCTCGTCCCGCGCGACGTGCGAGAACGTGATCTCGCTGAAGTAAACCATCCCGTCCAGTGCGACCGACACCCCTTCGGTCAGCACCCGCGATTCAAACAGTTTTTCGAGCTTCGCGTCCGCCGGCACGATCGGCTCGTCGGCACGCACGGGCGACAGCGTCAGGATGCACCACGACAGCAGGTGGACGAAAGCCAGGCACAGTTTCCGCGGCATCGACTCAGCCTTTCTTCAGAGGGGTGGCAGCAGAGTTGAACAGCGACAAGCGACATTGCCGGAAATCAATTATGGGAGACGCAGGCGGTTCCACTTTTCCTGAAAACTCGGGCGATCAAAGACCTCGGGGTTGACGACGCCGTGCGCCCGGCGGCCGTGCGCGAGTTCGACGAGACTCTGGCAGGCGGTCCGGCCGATGTCGCGAAACAGTTCGTGGGTCCAGGCAATCGAGTGCGGCGCGAGCAGCACGTTCTCCAGTTCGGCGAAGGGCGACGGTCCGACGGGTGGCTCAACAGTAAAGCAATCCAGCGCCGCGCCCGCAATCCGCCGCGTGGCCAAAGCTTCGTACAGGGCGGCTTCATCGACAATCCCGCCGCGGGCCGTGTTCAACAGGTAGGCAGTAAGCTTCATCGTCGCCAACTCGCGCGGTCCGATCAGGTTCCGCGTCTGGTCGTTCAGCGGGCAATGCAGTGACACGAAATCGGACTGCGACAGTAGTTCCTCCAGAGTCGCCGCGCGTGCTCCGGATGCGGCCATCTGGGCCGCCGGCACGTAGGGATCGAAGACCAGCGGCGGTTGCATGCCGAACCCGGAGAGCAGCCGGACGACCGCCCGGCCGATGCCGCCGAACCCCACCAGCCCCAGTGTCCGCTCGCGCAGTTCGCTCCCCATGTAGCGGCTGCGGTCGTTCCAGCGAGATTCGCGGATCAGGCGGTCCTTCATTCGCAAGTGGTGCGTGAGAGCCAGCATCCAGCCGACCGTCGCCTCGGCGACCGAGTGGTCCACGGCTCCGGTCGCGATGCACAGCACGACGTCCGCAGCCGTGCAGGCCGCCACATCGACATTGTCGTAGCCCACGCCAAACCGGGAAACCACCAACAGGTTCCGGGAGGCAGACAGACTGTGGGCGCTCACGCGCGGCGTGAGGACCAGCAAGCCCTGCGCATCTGGCAATTGCTCGGGACCGATCTCCGGCCGGTGTTCGATGAAGCGTCCGATCTCGATGCCCGTTATCGCAGACAACCGGTCGAGTCCCACGTCGGCGTATTTGAGGTGACCGTCCGCGTCGTAGAAGTCCGCGGTCAGGTCGACTCGAAAGCGCGGCCTCGTCATCGCCAGGGGTTTCCTTCCTCGGTCGCACAGCGTTCCTGGACGACAATCCGCTCCGGCTTGGGTCCGGCGTACACCCAGAGCATCTCCATTGTGGACTTCGATTCGTTGATGAAGTAATGCACCCGGCCGCGCGGTTGCAGCGCCGTCACGCCGCCGCTCATGCGGTAGCGACGCCCCTCGACGACGCACATGGCCTCGCCCGAAATGATGCAGATCGACTCGTCGAAATCGTGTACGTGCGCCGGCAACCGGCCGCCGGCAGCGAAGAGTCCGTAACCGCCGCTCATCTCCAGACCCGGCATGAGCGTCTCGTTGAAGAAGTCGATGAACTCCGTGTTCGGTCCCGCCGCGAAGCGCTTGGCGGTGGCGAACCGGTTGACGCGCTCGGCTCCGGGGTGCCCCGTCGAGTCTTCCGGCATCGTCCGCTTCGAGAAGAACCGGTCCACCAGCGTCCGCACGGGATTGTCGGTCGCCAACGCAACTTGAAAGACGGCGGGATCGCGCGCCGACAGGTTGCGGGCCGAGTGTGCCAGTCCCGCGGGAATGGTGACGTTGTCCATCCGCTTGAGGACGTACTTGCGGCCCTCGATTTCCACGCTCGCCGCCCCTTGCAGGAGTGTGATCGACTCCGTGAACGGGTGCGTGTGGTAGGGGAGCGCCGCTTCAGGGGCAAACGTGACCCAGCCCGTCGTCAGCTTGCGGGCCTGATTGTGCCGGCCGACCAGGCACTCGAAGCTGACGCCGGCGCTCAACTCCACCCGCTGTCCTGAGCCAACGGCGTTCATAACCTCGGGGCGATCCGGCCGCATCGATTCCGGCGGCCGTTCGAGCGGGGCGACCGGGCCGGGATCGGATTCCAATGACGCGATCATGCGCGGCGAACGCTGGACTGTCTGCAACGCCGACCGCAGCGACCGGATCAGCAGGCCCGTGTCGAATCCCAGGCCGATCATCTGAAAACCCTGCGAACTGCGCGCGGCAATGTCCGCTTCGCTCGCCGCGAGGACGCCGCAATGCTGGCCCGCCCGGCGGATCACGTCTTTCATGGCGAGAATCTGCTCGGCGACGCCGGGCCCTTCCCACTGCCCCCGATAGCCCGCGGTCGACGAATAATCCGCCGGCCCAAAGAGAAAGACTTCAGCGCCGTCGACCTGAGTCATCAGCGGCACTTGCCGCATTGTGCGGACCGTCTCGATGATGGGGATCACCAACACGTTTTCATTGGCTTCGGCGGTGTGTTCGACGAAGCATTGACCCCAGCAAGTCGCCCGTTCGGCGCCAATGCCCCGCAGACCCTCCGGCGGATACCGTGCGAAGGCCACTGCCTGGCGAAACTGCTCGGCCGACTCGACCCAGGGGATCACCACGCCGTCCGCCCCGAGATCGAGCGCCCGCTTGATCAGCCCGATATCGAGGCTCGCCACGCGGACCAACGCGACCGTGTCGCTCCGCACGGTCGCCCGCAGGTGCTCGACGATTTCCTTCCAGTCGAGATGCCCGTGCTCGGCGTCAATCACCACCCAGTCCAGCCCCAGCGCCACGGCAATCTCGGTGACGCTGGGAGCCTCCAGCGTCACCCACAAGCCGTAAACCGGACTGCTCGCGGCCAGCTTGCGGCGGAAGGCTTTCAGGGCCGAAGTTTTCATGGATGGCGATTCAGTTCTTGTAGGGTGCAGTCGAGTCTTCGAGGCTCACCCCGTTGGAGTCCAGCCTTTAGGCTGCTCTTCGGACGTCGAGCGACCATCGAAGACAGCCTAAAGGCTGGACTCCAACGAAAGAGGGTGAGCCTCGAAGACTCGACTACACCCTACGGAAATCCTTGAGCATCCTTGACAAATCGGGATGACTTAGATTATCAGTGAGATAATCAGACAGGTTAGCAGGCCGAACGGGGAATGCAAGTGTCCGTCTCCACGCCGTTTCCGAAAACCGGCACCGACGACTGTTATCGGATTCTGCCGGTCATCGACGAGATCATCCGCGAACGGGGGCTCGCGCCGGGAGACCAGTTGCCGAGCATTCGCGATCTGGCTGATCGGCTGGGCGTGAAGCCCACGACCATCCGCGACGCCCTGCTGAAGGCGGAATCGCAGGGTTTGGTGAAGGTTCTGCCGCGGTCGGGCGTCTTCCTGCGGGCAGCCAGCCTGGTTGCCAATGGTACGACGAATAACGGCGTGACGGCGAATCGCAATGCGGACGAGCCGAACGTCCTGCACTTGCTCGATGCCCGCCGGTTGATTGAAATCGAACTCGCCGGCCGCGCGGCGCGGCATCGTCGCCTCGAAGAACTGCTGCCGGTCCGGCGGGCGCTCGATGCGCTCCTGCAACTTCCCGCCGAGGCGTCGCGGGCGGAAGATGTGCGGCTGGATGTCCGGTTCCATCTTGAAATTGCCCGGTTGGGAGGGAACGCCGTGCTGTGTTCCCTGCATCAGTCGTTGCTCGAACAGCTCGTGCCTCACTTGAACGAAGTGGCTCCCTCGATCGAACGCCGCAGCCTCACGAACCGCTCGCACGTCGCCATTTACGAAGCGCTCGTCGCCGGCGACGATGATCTCATCCGGCAGGAGATGCGGGAACACTTGAGTCTGGCCTACGACAGCCTGCTCGAAAGCCTGCAACAGCCGCCGCATTGGACCGCTGTCGCTCCGATGGCGGCCACCGTCAACCACACCGCCTCCGACCTTCATCCCGCCGGCCCGTGAGAGACCCGATGCGTGCGATTGCCTGCTTGGGATTGGTCAGCCTGCTGATTCCGCTGCCGCTCGGTGCAGCCGACGATGCCGGTCTGGAATTCTTCGAGAAGAAGATTCGCCCGGTTCTCGTCCAGCATTGTTACGAGTGTCATTCTGCCGACGCGAAAAAAGTCGGCGGCAGCCTGCTCCTCGACAGCCGGCAGGGCCTTCGCAAAGGCGGCGATTCCGGCCCCGCGCTGCAAGCGGACGCCCTCGAACAGAGCCTGCTCCTCAAGGCGATCCGCTACGACGGCGACGTCCAGATGCCCCCCAAGGGCAAGCTTCCGCCGGAAGTGATCGCCGACCTCGAAGCCTGGCTGAAGCTCGGTGCTCCCGACCCGCGCGACGCGAAGTCCACGGCCGGCACGACGAGTGACTGGTCCGAAACCCTGCGTAGCAGAGCCGACTGGTGGAGCCTCAAACCCGTCGTCAACCCGGCGGTCCCGCAATCGAACAACGCCGGCTGGTCCGAGCACCCTGTTGATCGTTTCATTCTGGCGCGACTGGAATCGGAGGGCCTCGCCCCCGCCGAGGCGGCCCCACCACGGACGCTGGCCCGGCG
>JAWXBB010000637.1:0-5740 GCA_034439795.1 Planctomycetaceae bacterium
TCCGGGTCGCGGCTAACGGGATTACTGATTCTCAAAGCAGTACAGATGCTTCTGTCCGCGCAGAAAGATCTGATTCCCCACCAGCGCCGGGGACGCATCCACGAGGTCATCCAGCTTGTTCGTCGCGAGCAGCTCCAATGTGGTGCCGCGCTTCAGGACGACCGTCGTGCCATCGCGACTGGTGAAATACACCCGGTCGGCCGCACCGACGGGGCTGGCGTACACGTTGCTGATCCCCTGCAACCGCGTCGCCTCCAGCACCGGCTTGCCGGTCTTCGCATCCAGCACCGTCAACACGCCGTTGTTCACTTTGTTGAAGTACAACAGATCGCCATACAACAACGGCGACGGCACGTACGGCGTGTCCTTGTCGTAACGCCAGGCGATCTGTGGCGTGTCGGTGATGTCCCCCATCGCGGCGAGCGGCAGCGACACGGCCACGCTCCCGCGGTAGCCGCTCATGCAGATCACCTGCTCGCCGAGCAGCACCGGCGACGGCGTGACGTTCCCCACCTGCCCGCCGCATTCCCAGATCACGTCGCCCGTCTGGAGGTCGTAGCTTCGCACCCGCTTGCTGGCATTGGTGATAACCTGCGTCCGGCCGTTGTGTTCGACGACGACCGGCGTCGCCCAGGCGCTGGATTCGTCCCGCTTCTTTTCCCACCGCGACTCGCCGGTCCGGACATCCATCGCAAGAAGACGGGAATCGGTCTCGTTGTCGCGGACGAGCAGCACGGTGTCGCCGTGGACGACGGGGGAGCTTCCCTCGCCGAAGCTCAATCGCGTGCTGACGTCGTTCAGCTTGCGTTGCCACTGGAGTTGGCCGTCGAGGTCGTAGCAGTACACGCCGCGCGAGCCAAACGAGACGTACAGGAACTCGCCGTCGGTGGTCGGCGACGCGGAGGCGTGGCTGTTGTCGCCGTGATGCCCTTCGTGCGGCAGGGCTTCGGTCGCCGTCTTTTCCCACAGCAGTTGGCCGGTGTCACGGTCGAGGCACTGCACGACGAACCGGTACAGCGTGTTGGGAAATGTGATGCCGAACTGCCGCTTGGGCTGGTCTTCCGGTTTCGTCGCGCCTTCGACAACAGTGCCGGTGTTGACCGCCGCGATGACGAACACGCGCTGCCCCCACACGATCGGCGTTGACTTCCCGTGCCCCGGGATCTCCACCTTCCACTTCAGATTCCGCGTCTGATCCCATTCGACGGGCGGGTTCGCGTGCGCGGCGACGCCGGTGGCGTCCGGCCCGCGCCACTGGTGCCAGTTGTGAGCGCGCTCGGCGGAGAAATCGCCGGCGGCGACGAGACCCGGTGCGGTCATCAATCCGACGAGACCGACCAACCCGATCCATTTGCGGATACTCATCTTCCCCGGCTCCGTTGATGGCGATGACACTGCAAACCTGACCGCAATAGTTTGCAATGCCACGTGGGTGCATGTCCACTCCGCGGCGTCTTGTAGGGTGCAGTCGAGGCTTTGCGAGGCTCACCCCGTTGGAGTCCAGCCTTTAGGCTGTCTTGTGGTGAAGCGTCCGAAGACAGCCTAAAGGCTGGACTCCAACGAAGAGTGTGAGCCTCGCAAAGCCTCGACTGCACCCTACGCAAACCGGCCTGCGATTCCCGCATGTGCGGATTGTCACCGGGTGCGGAATCGACGAAAATCATCATCGGAGGGACGATTCCCCGGTGGAGCGCGGCGTGATCGCATGGCAGTCACATTCTCGGCAACGATACATCCGGCCGTTGCTCGCGGCGTGCCTGTTGACAATGTGGCCCACGTCCGCCGTCGCCGCCGGGCCGGATTTTGACCGCGACGTGGCCCCGCTGTTCGCGGCAAAGTGCCTCAAGTGTCACGGGGCAGCGGCTCCCGAAGGGGGGCTGTCGCTGACCAGCCGCGATACCGCGCTGCAACCGCGCGGCGATGACGCGGCGGTCATCCAGCCTGGACGACCGGACGCCAGCGAACTGCTGCGACGGGTGACGGCGACCGATCCGTCGGAACGCATGCCGCCGACGGGGGAACCGTTGACCGCGGCTCAGATCGATACTTTGCGACGCTGGATCGCCACAGGCGCGTCATGGCCGGACCATTGGGCGTATCGGTCGTTGTCCGCCATCTCGATTCCGGGCGAAGTCAGCGACGGCTCGCGGAATCCGGTCGATCAGTTCATCGCCGAGACGCTGCTCAGCCGGGGTTTGACGACATCTCCCGAAGCGGACCGCCGGACGATGATCCGCCGCGTCACCGTCGATTTGTGGGGCCTGCTGCCGACGATTGAGGAGGTCGAAGCCTTCACCCACGATCCCGCACCCGACGCCTACGAACGGCTCGTGGACCGCTTGCTCGCCGATCCGCAGTTCGGCGAGCGGCAGGCCCGGCACTGGATGGACCTCGTTCATTTTGCGGAGACGCACGGCCACGATCAGGACCGCCCGCGCGAACACGCCTGGCCGTACCGCGACTATCTCATCCGCTCGTTCAATGCAGACCTGCCGTACGGCCGGTTCGTCGCCGAGCAGGTCGCCGGGGATGCGCTCTCGTCCGACGACCCGTGGGCGCTCATCGCCACCGGCTTCCTCGCTGCCGGGCCGTGGGATGAAAGTTCGCTGCGCGACATTCGCGACGACACCGTCGACCGGCAAATCGCGCGGTCTCTGGACCGGGACGACATCGTCACCACGGTGATGTCCACGTTCGCGAGCACCACGGTGCATTGTGCGCGGTGTCATCAGCACAAGTTCGATCCGATCTCGCAGGACGATTATTACGCCCTGCAGGCGGTGTTCGCCGCGACGGACAAAGGCCGCCGGAAATACGACGCCGACCCGCAGATTGCGCACCAGCGACGAGCGCTGCAGCAGCAACTCGCGGCGTTGCCGCCGCGGTTGACGGCGAACGATGAGACATTATTGACGGACACCACCTCTGCGGCACTAACGGCATGGGAGCAGGATCTGAAGTCCCGCATCCGTCGTTGGCTGCCGGTGCAGGTGCAAACCGGCGTCTCGCAAGCCGGGGCGCAGTTCACGGCGCTGGATGATGGTTCGTATCTCGTCGAGGGGACGCGGGCCGAGACCGATGTCTACGAAATGACGGTCACGACAGATTTGACCTCCGTCACCGGGCTGCAACTGGAAGTCCTCAGCGACCCGAAGCTGCCGATGAAGGGGCCGGGCCGGCAGGACAACGGCAATCTGCATCTCAACGAAGTCGCCGTCTGGCTGCTCGACGCCGCCGAAACGCCGCGGAAGCTGACCATCGTCGCGGCCGAGGCGGACTTCAATCAGGAGAGCTGGTCGATCGACCGGGCGATTGACGGCGTCGCCGACACCGCGTGGGGCATCTTCCCCAAAGTCGGTCAGGATCACCGGGCGGTGTTCCGTCTGGCCGAGCGGACGCCGCTGCCGCCGGGGTCGCGGTTGCGGGTCGAGTTGCAGCAGTCGCACGGCCGGGGACATCTCATCGGCCGCTGGCGGATTCAAGTCACCGACGACGACCAGCCCCAATTGCCGGACGAACTGCGCTTGCCCGACGACGTTCAACAGGCGCTCGCGACGCCATCGGTCGAGCGGACGCCGGCAATGCAGCGCCGGTTGGCGGCGGCCGTTCTCGATCAGCGGTGGCAGGCCGAACTCGCCGCCCTGCCCGCTCAACAAGTCATCTACTCCGGCAGCAACCGGTTTGAGCCAGACGGCAGCTTCCGCCCCGCCGCGCAGCCGCGAACCATCCACGTGTTGCACCGGGGCGACGTCACGCAGCCCCGTGCCGAGGCGCAACCGGGGGCGCTGTCGCTCGTGCCGGGCTTGTCGAGCCGCTTTGTGATGGAGAGGACCGACGACGGCGACCGTCGCCGCGCGTTGGCGGTGTGGCTCACCGATCCCGCGAACGTGCTGACGTGGCGGTCGATCGCCAATCGGGTCTGGCAACAACACTTCGGCCGCGGTCTCGTGGACACGCCGAACGATTTCGGTCACCTGGGGGCCACGCCGACGCATCCGCAGTTGCTCGACTGGCTCGCGGTGGAGCTTCAGCAACGCGACGGATCGCTGAAACATCTGCACCGCTTGCTCGTCACCAGCCGCACGTATCGGCAGCAGTCGGGGCATCGCGACGACATGGCCGCGGTCGACGCCGACAATCGGTACCTGTGGCGAATGACGCGCAGCCGGCTCGATGCGGAGACCGTCCGCGATTCCGTCCTGCATCTCGCCGGCACGCTGGACGACACGATGGGCGGCCCGTCCGCCCGGCAGTTCGTGCAGACGCCCGGCATCCACGTCACGCCGAACGTCGATTACACGTCGCTCGACGTCGACGCCCCGGCCCAGCGCCGCCGCAGCGTGTACCGGTTCCTGTTCCGCACGATTCCCGATCCGTACATGGACGCGCTCGATTGCCCCGACGCCTCGCAGCTCACGCCCCGGCGGAACGAATCGCTGACGGCGCTGCAGGCGCTCGCGCTCTTGAACGACCGCGTGCTCGTCCGGCAGTCGGAGCACATCGCCGCTCGCGGCTTAGCCGCAAGCGGCGAGCCGGCGGTTGTCGCGTTTCGGACGATTCTGTTGCGCGACCCGCGTCCCGACGAACGCACGGCGATCATCAACTACGCCCAGCAACACGGCGTGGCGAACCTCGTCCGCGTGCTGTTCAACAGCAATGAGTTCGTGTTTGTGGATTGATGATGTTTGTCTCGAAGATGTCAAGAACCGGATTCATGGTGTGCCACGCAACGCCGTCCACAAATATGCGCGATGTGTGAAGAGTTTTATCCACAGATTTGGCCGATTCCGCAGATTCAAGAGAGACACATCAACCGGGATGCCGTTTCTTCAGTGCTGTCGCCTGACGCTTTTATAATCTGTGGAATCGGCGAAATCTGTGGATAAACGCCTTTGGCCTTCCATTAAATCGTGACCGTGGCACACAGGCTCGGGTCATTCGTCAACGCGGAACACACCATGCACCCGGAATGTCCTCCGCTGTCCAATCGCCGTGCCTGGCTGTCCCACTGCGGCGGCGGGTTCGGGGCGCTGGCGTTGTCACACCTCTTGATGCGCGAATCAGCCGCCGATGCAACCGCCGCCGATCTGAATGGCGGGCTGCATCACCCGGCCAAGGCCCGCCGCGTCATTCAGTTGTTCATGAACGGCGGCGTCAGCCAGATGGACACGTTCGACCACAAGCCGGAGCTGATCCGCCGGCACGGCGAGAAGGTCGATCTCGGTCTCGCCGCCGCGGCGACCAGTGTGCCGGGGGCGATGATGAAGTCGCCGTTCGAGTGGGCCCGGCACGGCGAATCCGGCCGCTGGGTGACGAGCGTGTTTCCGCATCTCGCCGGGCAGGTGGACCGGCTCGCGTTTCTGATGGCGATGACGTCGAAGACCAACGTCCACGGCCCCGGCAGTTACCTGCAGAACACGGGGTTCGTGCTGCCGGGGTTTCCGTGTCTCGGGGCGTGGCTGTCGTACGGATTGGGCAGCCTCAGCGACGACGTGCCGGCGTTCGTCGTGCTGCCCGATCACCGCGGGCTGCCGTACAACAACACGGGGAACTTCTCGCCGGGCTTTCTCCCCGCGGCCCACGCCGGGGTGATCGTGCGGCCCAACGCGCCGGTCCCCATTTCGCATCTGCAGCCGCCCGCCGCGGCGGCGAGGCCGAGATCGACCTTCTCGCCGTGCCGGCGGATCAGCGCCGGCTTCTGGTCGAACGTGTCCATCTGGCTGACGCCGCCGTTCATGAA
>JAWXBB010000638.1:0-8099 GCA_034439795.1 Planctomycetaceae bacterium
CTTATGTCCTTAAGACAAGATCCGTACGTCCAGCAACCGCACAATACCGTGCAAAGCTGAATCTCTACTTCCACCAACCGTATTGTCAAAGAACGATAGCCCGTGCGAGCGGCGTTGGCTGCTCGCCGAGCCAAGTGCAAGGAGAATCATAACCGCCCACATCCAGCGGTCAACCGTCTCGTCAAGTTTTTTTGAGACTGGTGTGGTCTCCACCATTTTTTGTCGGATTTCCGACGGGCCTTGGGAATTTTTCCGGCGATCGCGACTCCTACAGCATGATGGGGCATCGCGCTGATCGCCCACCGAGTCAACCATCCCGAAAGGATCTCCGATGAAGAAGTTTGCCGCCGTTCTGGCCTTGAGTCTGTTTGCGATCGGTTGCGGCGATACCGCCTCGACGCCGTCGGGGGTGCCGACGACGCCGTCTCCGACCGCCAGCCATATGCCTCCTGCTGCCGCCCACGAGATGACGAACGATCCCGCCGCCCCCGTGGTTGCTGACCCGGCGGCTCCGGCCGTAGATCCGGCGGCTCCGGCCGCTGACCCGGCCGCCCCCGCGGCCGATCCCGCAGCCCCGGCCAATCCGTAATCGCACCGCGGGCGATTCGTCGCCCGCCGCCGACATTCGCTTCAGCGATTCGACGGACGGAAGGACCAACGGTCTTTCCGTCCGTTCGCATTTGCGGGGGACGCCTGCCGGGCGATATCGTGATCGCGACGCAACGACGCACGAACTCTGCGAAGGAACCCGGTTGTGCCGCAATCGCTCGTCGGTCTACGCAAAGCGGAACTCGACACCCCGGTGCTGTGCCTCGACCGCGATCGGCTCGAGCGTAACATCCGCACGATGATCGACACCGTTCACGCCGGCGGCAAAGCCTGGCGACCGCATGCGAAAGGGCACAAGACGCCGGCCCTGGCGTGGCGCGAAATCGATGCGGGAGCCGCAGGCATCACGTGTGCGAAACTCGGTGAGGCCGAAGTCTTTGCAGCGGCGGGCCTTCACAACATCCTCGTCGCCAACGTGATTGCCGGAGAGCGCAAGGCCGAGCGGCTGGCGGGGTTATGTCGCTGGTCGACGCCCATCATCTGTTGCGATCACTACGCCCAGGCGGAACCGATCGCCGCCGCCTGCCGACGCCTGGGCGTGACTTGCCGGGTGCTGGTCGACATCAACATCGGCATGAACCGCACGGGGATTCGACCGGGCAAAGATGCGGTCGAACTCGGCCAGGCCATCGACCGGCTCGACGGCTTGCAGCTCCTCGGCATCATGGGCTACGAAGGGCATCTGCTCAAACTCGCCGACAAGGACGACAAGGTCCGACAGATCCGCGAATCCGTCGGCATCCTCGAGCATTGCCGCGACAGCTTCCTCAAGCACGGCCTGCGATGCGACATCGTCAGCGCCGGGGGCACGGGGTCGGTGGCGATCACGTCGCATTGCCCCGCGGTGACGGAACTGCAAGCCGGAGGCGGCGTGTTCGGCGATCCAATGTACGTCAACCTGTGCGGCTTGGACGGCGTTGAGCCGGCGGTGACGGTGCTCGCCACGGTGGTCAGCCGGCCGACGTTGGAGCGGGCCGTGCTCGACGCCGGCCGCAAGACAACGAACCCCGACGTCCATCCCCCCTCGGTCAAGGGTTATCCGGACGCCGTCATCCAGTCCCTGAGCGCGGAACACTGCACATTACAGTTGGGACCGGAATCACAGACGCTGCGGATCGGCGATCAGGTGGAACTGATCGTCGGTTACTCCGACTTCACGACGCTGCTGCACGAAGAGTTCTACGTGTTCCACGGCGACCGGCTGGAAGCCATCTGGCCGATCTGGGCGCGGGGAAGATTGCAGTAGCGCTGAAGGTCGAGGCGAAAGGTGTGCTTGCATGGGCGAACCAACAACGACGGAACGATTGCCATACCGCGTCGTCTGGTTCGCGCCGTGGACTTGGCGACCGTGGAAGCGCTGGGTGATAATCGCCACGTTCGTGCTTGGGTATGTTGTGTTGCACGTCCGGTCAGCTACTTGATCGTCCGCTGCGACGGCCATACCAACCAGGCGGTTATCTTGTCGTATTCCGTGGCGTATTATCCGCTGCACCAGCTCGGATGGTATTCGCCACCGATCAATTCATGCTACCAGGTCCAATGGCGCTGGATGAACGATACGTTCGGTGATGTTGAGTACAAGTTGAACTTTCAGCGGTAGGACGTAGGGTGGGCCGAGTCTTCGAGTCCCACCACATCGGTGCGACATTTGTGGTGGGACTCGAAGACTCGGCCCACCCTACAACGGAACTGATGCATGGCATCCATGACGCGCGAATCCATTCTCTCCCGCCTCCGGGCCAAAGTCGCCGCCGGGCAACCGATCATCGGCGGCGGGGCGGGGACCGGCATCTCGGCTAAATTGGAGGAGGCGGGCGGGATCGACCTGATTGTCATCTACAACTCCGGCCGGTTCCGCATGGCGGGGCGCGGGTCGCTCGCCGGGATGATGCCCTACGGCGATGCGAACGCGATCGTCATGGACATGGCCCGCGAGGTGTTGCCGGTAGTGAAGCAGACCCCCGTGCTCGCCGGCGTGTGTGGGACCGATCCGTTCCGGATCATGTCGCGGTTTCTGAAGGACGTCATCGCCGCCGGGTTCGCCGGGGTGCAGAACTTCCCGACGGTGGGCCTGATCGACGGCACGTTCCGCGCCGGGTTGGAAGAGACCGGCATGGGGTACGGCTGCGAGGTCGATCTGATCCGCGAAGCCCGTGCGCTGGGACTGTTGACCACGCCGTACTGCTTCAACACCGACGAAGCCGCTGCGATGGCAAACGCCGGGGCGGACATTCTGATCCCTCACATGGGGCTGACGGCGAAGGGAAGCATCGGCGCGAGTACGGCGGTCTCCCTGGACGAGGCGGTCCAGCGCTGTCAGGCGATGCACGACGCCGCGAAGCGTGTGAACCGCGACATTCTGGTGCTGTGCCACGGCGGTCCGATCGCCGACCCGGAGGATGCCCAATACATTCTCGACCGCACTGAGGGAATCGTTGGGTTCTACGGTGCCAGTTCGATGGAGCGGCTTCCGGTCGAACCGGCCATCCGGGCGCAAACGGAAGCGTTTACCAGGCTGCGGTTCCGGAAATGAAGACGCCCAGGGATTGCTATCCCTGGGCGTCAGGGAATTCTGCGTCCCGGACTTGAGCGGAATTCCTGCTTCGGAAACGATTCTTCGCGAAACTCGCCTCTGGCTTCCGCTCGGTGCGCCTCGGTAAAGTGATGGACAAGCGGGGAACGTGGCGCGGCTGTCGCCGCTGCCGGGCACCCCTCGCCTTTTCGGGACCGGAAGCCCGCGGATTTCTTGCCGGACCGGCGGCGGGACGGGCAGGTGGTAGACTGTCTAAGGCGGCGAGGTCTCGTCCGTCGTTCGTGTGCTGACGGCCCATCCAAGGACCAGCGAATGCGAATCGCAATGTGTTGGAGTCTGGTGGCGGTCTGCTGCCTCGGCGACTCGGTCGCCGCGCAGTCGACGCAGGTCAGGTCGGGCATTCCCACGAACGCGAGCCTGAATCAGTTCGGGCTGGAAGTGGCGTGGAGCGCCCAGGCGGTCCTGAACCCCAGCCGCGACAAAGTGGCGCACGTCACCCTCGATGAGCAGTTGGTCTACGTGCAGGGGACCAACGGCGTGGTCACCGCGTTCGATACCGAAACCGGCCAGCGCGTGTGGGCCCTACGGCTCGGGCAGTTCGACGAGCCGAGTTTTCCCGCGGTCAGCAATGAGGACATTGTGCTGGTCGTCGTCGGGCCGTCGTTGTACGGCGTCGACAAGCTGACCGGGGGTCTGATGTGGCAGGTTCGTCTGCCCGGCGCGCCGTCCACCGGGCCGTCCACCGACGAGAACCAGGTCTACGTCGGCACCCTCGACGGAAGCGTGTACGCCTACAGTCTGAAGATCATCCGCAAGCTGTACCTCGAGCAGCGGCTACCGGCGTGGTCGCATCAAGCCCTGATGTGGCGGTATCAGGCGGGCAAGGAAGTCACATCGCCGCCGATCAGCGTCGGCCGGACGGTGAATTTCGCCAGCCGCGACGGCTCGCTGTATGCGGTCACCACGAATCGGCGCGAGTTGCAGTATCAGTTTGAGACCGACGCCCCCATCGTCGCGCCGATGGCTCGCGTGGGAGACACGCAGTTCTTCGCCTCGGAGAATTTCAACTTCTACGCGATCAACGCCAACAATGGGACTGTGTTGTGGGAGCTCGTGACCGGCCTGCCCATCCGCAAGGCGCCGGTGGCGATCACCAAGTACCTGATCGTGGTGCCCGAACGGGGCGGCCTTTACTGCCTGGATGTCGCCACCGGGAAGCAGTTCTGGTGGAACCCCCGGCTGACCGGATTCATCGCCTTGCTGGGTGACCGGGCAATTTGCCGCGACGGCGACCTGGCGCTCACAGTGGTCAACGCCGATTCGGGCCAGTTGCAGGGCCGCATTCCCGCGCGACACTACGACCACCCCGTCGTCAACGACCGCAGCGACCGCATCTTCCTGGCCACCAGCCGCGGGGAAGTGCTCGCCATCCGCGAGATCGGCCGCGAACTGCCGACGTATCACCGCTATCCGGAACGCCGCCCGATTCTGCCCGAGATCGCGCCGGAAGAACCCGCCCCGCCGATGCCCGACGCCGCGGTGCAGTGAGCGGCTCGTGAAAGAGCCGGGGCGTGTCGCCCCGGTGCTTTCGAGCAAGAGAAGACCGGGGGCGACACGCCCCGGCTCCTACGCACAAAAACACAACGACCCCGGTCTCGGCGTGAGACCGGGGTCGCGTTGTTGTCTGCGGCGATGGCGCGTCGCTTACTGCGGCGTCATCGGGCCGGCACAGCGGATCAGGTGGTCGTGGTCGATGTAGACCACTTGGATCGTTTCGTCCACGTGGCGGAACGGCACCGGCCAGTCGCTGCGGATGATCTTGTCGTAATAAACCGTGCACTTGTAGTGGCAGTGGTGCAGCCGGGCCGGACCGACCAGCGGGAAGAACCGGCAGTCGTCCATGCGGTCGACGATCGGCTCGACGACGATCCGCACGTTGTTGCGGGCGGTCTCGGCGACGAACGGCCAGCCGCCGCCGGTTTCATCGGGCAGAGCCCGCATGACTTCGTCGGACGACGGATTGTCCATGCAGAACAGCGGGGCGTGCTCCCCTTCCACCGGGTCGAGGATGGGCACCTTCTCGTACCGCTCCTCGCGGATGTAGCGGTCTTCGATCAACTCGCTGTATCGCGGGCTGACGGGAATCAGCGGCGTGGTGCCGAAGAAGTCCCCCAGGATCCAGGCGACCCCAGCCAAGTCGGCAAACAGCACGCAGCCGCTGTTCGTGAGCGTCATCAGGCCGATCCCGACGAGCAGCGTCACGCGTTTCAGGAGCGATCCAGACTTGATCATCGTGCCTTCTCCGGGATCCACTTCGTCGTCGCAGGGGGAGTCACGTCAGACGACTGGTGCAGGGGGCGATCGGGTGGCCGACGGACGCAATTCGCCGTCCGCGCGGATTTCCCGCCCGTAGGGTGTTTATCGTTTGTTCCGACTGGATGACTTGTGACAATTTTGCGGATTTCGCAGGGAAACTCCGGCATCGCAAACTCCGAGGATTAACCACGAAACACACGAAAGGGCACGAAAGTCGATCAGAATGTAGATTGAGCACCACATCTCGTGCGGCTCTCACGGGATGATGACCACCTGGTTCAGCTTTGATTTCGAACCCTTTCGTGTGTTTCGTGGTTAAAACTCTTCCTGGTGCGGGAATGCAAACGACTCCGAAAGCGATTCGCCTTCGGAGTCGTCGTGCCATTCGAGGTCGTCACCAGACCGGTCCACGATCGGGCGTGCGGACTACCAGTTCTTGGGGGCGAGGAACCACCACCACTTGTCGGTCCGCTGACGGAACTGCAGGTTCCACTGGCCGTCGTCCCACCGCAGCGTGGCGTCGCGCCAGCCGAGCGGCACCTGCGGATACGGATAGAACGGCCCGATGTACGGGAATGCGCTCGCCGAATACTGCTGCGGATACGTCACCGCCGCCGAGTTCGGATACTGGGCGTACGACGGCCAGGCATAGTCGGGCATCGCCGGGCTGTTGTAGACCGCCGGCGATCCGCCCGGACCACCGTGACCATAGCCGGACATCGCCATCTGGGGTCCGCCGGGCATCCCGGGGCCCATCGCTCCCGGACCCATTTGCCCCTGATAGGCGGCCGGATGGACGGGGCCTTGCGGTCCCATGCCGGGGCCCATCGGACCCTGCGGCCCCATCGGTCCCTGCGGTCCCGGACCCGCCATCGCCGGACCGTACGGTCCCGGACCAGCCATCATCGGACCTTGCGGTCCCGGACCCGGACCCGGTTGCGGAGCCTGCTGCGTGCGCAGTTGATTCTGCACCGACATCACGCCCGGAACCTGCGAAACGACCCGTTCCGCCGCGGCCCGCTGCATCGGTGTCCCGACGCTGCCGCCGAGGCTGGCCACGCCGTCCTGATAGCGGATCTCGATGTCGTAGCCGTCGAGATTGGCCGCCGTCAGCGCGCCGGCAATCTGTTCCGCCACGGCCTGGTTGCCGCTGACCGGGGCCGCAGCAGCAGCAGCGGCGGCGGCCGGAGCACCGGGCGCACCTTCAAAGTTGACGGGTTGCACCCGCTTGCTCGGTCCCGGGCCGGCTTCGAGAGCCGCCTGGGTCACGCCACCGCGCATCCGTTCCGACATGCTCGGCTTCGGCGACAGGACGAGCTGATTGTCGACCGACTTCACGCCGGCGACGCGCTCGGCGACCTGTGTCGCCTTTTCTTTCTGCTTGGGATCGGTCACGCGACCCTTGAGGATCGCCGTCCCGTTCTTGCATTCGATTTCGATGTCGTAGCCCTGCATGCGGGCGGCCCGCAACGCGACGGCGACGTCATCGGCAATCTTTTGATTTTGATTCTTGCCCGCCGGCTTCGCGGCCTGCGGGGCTTTGTCGGCTGGTTTGTCCGCCTGGTCCGCCTCAGAGGCGCGTGACCACGGGGCGGCCAAGCCGAGGCTGGGCGTGGCGGCCATCAGGCCGACAGCAAGCGCCCACTTCCCGTACTTGCGCATGAACTGGTCTCCCTTCCGTGTGCTCGCTGACCGTGTCTGGAACCGTTCGGCGATGCCAGTCCTCTGGTCCGCCTCGACAGCGAATGGCAGCCGTCGAGGTTTCGCAGAGGCTGGTGATCGGCCGAAACTGCCGGTTCCGACCGGTTCCACCGCCTCTGTCCGTCCCGCGGAGAACTCCGTCCTCCGCCGACGAGGCGCGCTAACACCCCGCTGTCTATTCATCGGTCGGATTGTGCCACGGGCACAGAGTTTTCCGGTTCTAACGGAAATTTGCCCTGTGACGACGCTGCCGTTGTTTCCGTCAGAGCCGGGGCGTGTCGCCCCGGTCTTCTCAGGACGGCTGGGAGCGACACCTTGCGGCAGTGACGTTCGTCCGGGCCGGCACGGCCCGGCTCCTCACGATCACTCCGCATCGACTGCATTGTCATTCGGCGTCCACGGGTCGTAGAGCGTGAATGACAAGAGGGCCGCGTCGGTCTCCGGCGTTGTTGCGATCTGGTTCGGTGCGACGGCGGTGGCCGGGACGGTGGTCGTCACCTGTTGACCGGTGGAACCCGTGGCGACGGGGTTCAGCGAGGTCGCCGGCTTCCTCGCCGGAACGCGGGCGCCGACGATGTCCGTCAGGTTGATCGTGATCGTCTGCGTGCGGCTGTTGGCGGGGCTGCCGTTGTCCAGGGCCTTCACCGACAGCAAGAACTGCGGCGTGGTCTCGAAATCGAGGGCGGCCGAGTTGTTGACGGTGATCTGCCCCGAGGCGGCGTTGATCGCGAAACCGTTGTTGGTGTTGCCCGCGGTGATGCTGTACGTCCGCGTGTTGTTTTCGGGATCGGAAGTGATGACGGTGCCCACGACGGTGCCGTTGGGTCGGTTCTCCTGAATCGTGAACGTCGTCGGGGCCAGGAACGACGGGGCCTCGTTGAGGTTGGCGATGTTGACGGTGATGGTCTGCGTGCGGCTGTTGGCCGGGCTGCCGTTGTCC
>JAWXBB010000639.1:0-11283 GCA_034439795.1 Planctomycetaceae bacterium
CAGGTCGCGGGCGAACTGGTCCATCGGTCGGTCGTCGCGGACGTTCTCGAACACCCAGCGGCGGAACTTATGCACGCCCGCGGCTTGCAGCTTCTTGCTGTTCGACCGCAACAGGTCGCTCCACTTCAGCGACCAGTACGACGCGAAATCGTTGGTATCGAGCAACGCATCCACGAGCACCTGCCGCTTCGACGGGCTGATGTCCTGATGAAACGCCTGGGCCTCGGCGATCGTCGGCAATCGGCCGGTGGTGTCGAGGTACGCGCGACGGAGGAACTCGTCGTCGGTGCAGAGATCCGACGGCGCGATCTGCAGGGTCTTCAGCTTCTCGAACACGCGGGTGTCGACGAAGTTGTATTCGGGGGGATTGTTCCAAGCGAAGCCCGGCACGTCCTCCAGGAACGTGATCTGGCAGGTGGCCATCTTGTCGAGGTAGCGGGCGAGGACCGCGGTTTCGCCGCGGCCGTGCTTGGTGACGAGGCCGTTGACACTGACGGAACCGATCGACTCGCTCGACGAGGAGAAGTCGGTCAGTGGCGTGAGATCGCGGGCGCTGCCGTCGGAGAAGTGCCCCATCACGACGATCTGCTGGCGATCGGCCGGAAACCGCAGCACGCGACCGGCGGGCAACGTCTCAATTTTCAGGAGGTTGGCCGAGGTCGGTGCGTCGAGCTGCAGACCTTCGGCGATCCACTGTTCGAGCACGCGGTGATTCGGATCGCCCTTCCGGATGCGTTTGCCGCCGCCGTGGGCAACGTCCATGAGCGGCTTCTTGAGCAGCAGGCTTTCCGACGGCTCCATGATGTTGATCCGGCGGCCGAAGAACTCGCTTCGCAGCGTCATGATGTCCAGCACGGGGTCGTACGCCCGCAACGACAACCGGAAGCCTCCCTTGCCGGACGGCGACCCGTGGCAGGCCCCCATGTTGCAGCCCGACTTGGTCAGGGCCATCTGCGTTTCGTTCTTGAAGCTGACGGGGGACGGCACGTCGATCTGCTTCACCGAACAGTTGACGGTCGCGGTGATGCCATTGAGCAGCGCCGTGATCTGACAGTCGCCGTTGCCGACCGGAAGGATGGTCGAGCCTTCGATGCGGGCGACCTTCGGATTGGACGTGCCGAATGTCGCGGCCTGGGTGAGGTCGCGGAGATCGTTTCCCGAGTAGAGGCCGGTGACGATCAGCTGCTGCCGGGCGCGGCCGCCCTGCAGCGTGAACGCCGCCGGCTCGAGCGCGATCATGTTCGGCGCGCCGACGTCGACGGGCTTCGATGTGCTGTCGTCAGCCGTCGCGACTGCGGTGAGAGTGACCGCGAGGCCGCAGATCGTCAGAGTCCATCGCAACATGGCCGGATTCCTCTTCGGCGTGATTTCGCAAATGTTTGCTTGCAGGTCAATGGCTTGGGCGGCCTTGTCCCCTCTCCCGGCGCTTCGCTGGGAGAGGGTTAGGGTGAGGGTGCCTTTGGATTTTGCCTTTTCACGCGATCAGGCCAAAACCTGAAGCACCCTCACCCCGGCCCTCTCCCAGCGAAGCGCCGGGAGAGGGAGAAAGATCATTCCACCGTCAACGTGACGTTGCCGGAGGTTCCCTCGAACTTCTTGTTATCCACCGTCGCTTCGACTTTGGCGGCGAGGTTGCTCACCGCCCCCTGAGCCGCGTCGGCCGCGGCGGTCAACTTTACCTCGACTTCATTGGCTTCGGCGGCCAACATGCCGGGAGCAGCCGTCACCCCCTTGGGCAGATTCAACAACGTGACGGTCGCCGCCCCTTTCAGCGCCGGATTGCGCTGCACATTCACCTTAACCGTCAATTCCCCACCCTGCTTCAGCTTGCCGCCGTTCGGGTCCACGGCCACGGTGAGGGGTGCCTGCAGCTTGAGCCGCAACGCGATGGGCTGCGTGACGGTCTGCTTGTCCTTCTTGAGCGTGCCGACCAACCCCACGGTGAAGTCGCCGAGCGCGGCTTTGCCGTCGGCGGAAATGGCGATTTCGACCTCGTTCTGCCCTTTGTCGATGTTCTTGACGCCAACGGTCACACCGGCGGGCAGTCCGTTCTGCGGCGGCTGGACGGCGACCGCGACGACGTCGTCAAACTCGCTCAGGCGTTGCACGACGAGCTTGGTCTTCGTGGACAGTTCCTTGCCGAACACCACCTCGGCCGGTTCCGCTTTCCACGCGAAACCACTCGGCGCGGCGACGCTGGAGGCCGCGGTCGTGGCCACGTGCATCGGCGGGAACCGCATGTTGGCGAAGCGCTGCTTGAGCGCGCCGGCGAAATCGGCGGCGACGACCACGTCCTGATCGCCGTTGCGGCCCTTGCCGATCACCTGCACGTTCTGCATCGCCCCGACGGCCGCATTGGCCGGTGCCGTCACGGTCAGCAGCGCGTCATTGCGGCCCGGTCCGATGACGCTGGAACTGGTGACAAACCCTTCGGGCAGGCCCGCGACCGACAACTCGATTGGGCCGGCATACCCCTGCCGCTTGGCGGTGACGGTCGCCGACGCCGTCCCTCCCGCGGGGACGTTCCAGGTGTCGGCGGAGACGGCGAGCGAGAACGTGGTCTGCGGCGGCGAGACTTCAATGCGGTAGGCGTGCTCGGGGCCGCCGCGCTTGGTCAGGTCTTCCACCAGCAGCGTGAAATCGCCGTCGGCGGGAGCCTTGAACGCCAGCGAACCCTCGTCGGTCCCGGTGTCGTCGACGGTCGCCACCTGTTTGCCGTCGGCTCCGAGCACCTTCAGTTGCAGGTCGGTCGGCGAACTCTGCGTGCGGGTCACGCCGGTGAAGACGACGGTCTGGTCCTTCTTCGCGGTGAAGATGTAGCGGTCCACGTCCCCCTTCTGTTCGAGACGGCCGTTGATGTCGGCGGTCAAATCAATCCGTTGGGCCTGTTCGGGATTGTTGTTCGGTTCCACTTCGAGGAGTTGAGGGCGATCGGCGATCCGCACGGACGCGAACCCGCTGCTCGCGCCGCCGGTCCGCTTGGCGCTGACGGCCAGCCACTCCAGCTTTGGATCAGCCGGTGCCGTGACGGAAGCCGCGGCGATGCCGTCGGTCCCCGAACCGGCGAGTGTGACGGACGCCGTCTGACCGCGTTGAACCGCCAAGGGAAACGCCGCCGTCACGCAGGGAAAATCGCCGATCCGCAACCGGTAGTTGCCCCCCTGATAACGGATGTCGCGCAGCTCGATCAGATAATCGCCGGCGACCTTGAACGTGTGCTGCAACTGCGAGTCGCCGCTGAGCCCCGCGGCATCGTCGCTGAAGGCGAGCTCGCGACCGCGGGCATCGAGCAGCCGCAGCATCGGATCGAGCGGCGACCCGATCCGCCGGGACAGCACCTCGAACGAGAGCCGCTGCCCTTCCGCGACGGTGACCTTGAAGAACTGCACGCTGAGATTGGCGACGCTGCCATCGACCGCAGTGGGGAGCGTCAACACCTGGGCGTTGGCCGCGGTGGTGTTGCTGCCGGCCTGTGCAACGCTCGACAGATCGTCGACGAGCAGATACCGCAGCGGCGACACGCCTTTGTCGGTCAGCACGCGGAGGGCGTGAATGCCGACGGGCGTCTCGGCGGGGGTCTGCACCTGATACGTCACCTGATCGGCCTTGGTGCCGTTCTCGGGGACGTCGGCGGCCAGCGTGACTTCGCCGGGGAAGCTGATCCACAGGGCCTTCGCACCGGCGAGGTTGCCGCCGCCAAGGACGATCCTGGTCGGCTGCCCCGGCATCACGGCGGCTGGTGAGACCGTTGCGACGCTCGGTTCCTGAGCGGGCAGCGAAGCGGCCACACCGACCATCAGCACGACGAGGGCCGCCCGGTCAAACATCAATGAATGTGATCGAATCACCATGCAGGCAGGATCCCGGTGGGCAGGCAGGTGGCTTCAGGAGGGCACAACAGCCGACCGGCAGGACCGATCAATCGCCGTTGATGACTTGATGATAGGCAGACGGCTGACCGGGCGTCAAACGTAAAGCCCCGGACAGCGGCCGGATCGAAGACATGGCACCGAAGAATCAGCGGCCGTTCATTTCGATTTCGGCGCGTCGCCGGTCAGCTCAAAATCCAGATCGCTCCGGGACTTCACCACGTCGGCCTGCAGTTCCGAGGTTTCGGGGCTGAAATACTTCATCGGAATCAGCGGCTCGCCCTTGTCTTCCTGCTCTTCGAGATAAGCGCCCCCCAAATGGGAAGGGACTTTGCCGGTAAAGGCCGCACGGGCCTGCACCGCCACGCGATGTTTGGCGATGACGGCGCCGTCCCCGGGGTCATAAGTGGTCAGGACATAACGGCCCTGCTCATCGGTCGTGCCCATCGCCGGCCGCAGCTTCTCACCCAGCGGGATGAAACTAATCTTCGCCTGCGGCAACGGTTGACCGTTGAACGTGATCCTCCCCGTCACCTTGGCCATTGGCGGACGGTCGCTGCGCGCGCAACCCGCGAACGCAGCGGCCACCGAGGCGACGACCGCCAGAATGCAGATTCGAGGAACTGTCATTCGCACTCCGATGGGCGGACTTCAGGGCGTTGGCAGGTCGTGCTTCGCGGTTGCGGCCAATTCTATGGCACACGCACGGGGCCGCCGCGATCGGCAGCGCCGTCGTCCCAGCCGGGGACGCCGGACTGGCGTTCAATCATTCAACGTCAGCGTCTCGCCGCCGGCTCGGCTGCCCATCGCGTTGTGCGCGAACAGGTCGACGTTTTCGCTCATGAACTTGACGGAACCATCCGTCAGCAGCGACACCGTGCCGCCGACGTGATGGCTGGCGAAGCCGCGCCCCATCCAACTGCTGACGGTGCCGGCACAGAGGTCTTCCCCGGCGGCCGCGCCCGCCACACCCGCAGTCCCCTTGCACCGCTTCAGGTTGAAGTTGATCGGCAAACTGGTGCCATGCACGCTGCCGGTGCTGGAGAACCACACGTTGCTGTTCGAGGTGGTGATCTTGGTGGTATGGCCCATGAGAATGGTGTTGCTGGTGCCATCGATGACGTCGCGCATTCGGACGGGGGGCGTGTTGCCCTGATAGTTGAACAGCCCGCGGTGATTCGGTCCGCCCCCATAACCCTGTCCCGGCGCGGGACAGGCGGCGCTGGCGGTGACGGCGGTGTTGCTGGCACAGCCGCCGGCGCCGTAGCGGGCCTTGGCGCCGTCGCCGCCATAGGGGTCCGTCGCCGCGGCGGGGATGTTATTGAAGCCGTCGCCATAGCTGCCGACGTAATGCGTGACCGTGCCCAGGAATGTGCCGGCAAACGCGCCGTCGGTGGCGGCCGAACCGCCCAGGCAGCCCGCGACGGGCAGCGACCGGTTGTTGCGCGAGACCTGGTCGGGATCCGACGGACAATAGAAGGCGGCCAGGTTGGCCTTCCGCACGGGGGCCATCGCGGCGCAGGCCACGGAGTCCGAGAAATTGATCTGGTTGTAGAGCGGGGCCTGGTCGATGACGGGCAGCAGCAGCGGCAGGAAGCCCCAGCCGTGCGAAGCCACGAAGCCGCCAACCATGGGGAAAGTATTGTGCTGGTCGTGGTAGTTGTGCAGCGCCAGCCCCAGTTGCTTGAGGTTGTTGCGGCACTGCGTCCGCCGGGCGGCTTCGCGCGCCTGCTGCACGGCGGGCAACAACAGGGCGATCAGGATGGCGATGATCGCAATCACCACCAGCAACTCGATGAGCGTGAAGGCGTGCCGAGAGGAACGCATGAGACGGCTCCTGCCAAAGAGATGAGATCAGCCGAACGAAGCGGCTCGGGACCGAAATGCAAATTGCGTGCGCAGCATGAAGGAATTTGAGGTGCAAGATAAATCCTACCCGCAAAACGCGAATTGTCCAGCAAGGAAAAAATGTTCCCCGACCTCTGCGTTTCCTCGCGGACCCGTCGGGAGGCTGCTCAGCATTTCACCGAGGATGCCCTGTTCGTGATCGTTGGCGTGTGCAGTTACCTTTCTCTCCCCTCTCCCGCCGCTTCGGTGGGAGAGGGGTTGGGGGTGAGGGTGCCTTTGGCCTTTGCGCCGAGTCAGGCAACATTTTCATCCAACGAAAAACCGAAAGGCACCCTCACCCTAACCCTCTCCCACCGAAGCGGCGGGCGAGGGGACCGGAGGGAAAGAGGCGTCGCGTCCCGGTTGCATCCCTTCGGCCAACTCTGCACCATACGCCGCAGGACGATTCCTCCTCTCGGGAATGACGCACATCATGCTTTCCTTCACGCTGTTGATGAGTTTGCTGGTGCCGGTCGCCGTCGCACAGGACGCCGCCGCGACGAAGTCGGTCGAGTTGCCCGCCAGCGATGACGGCCTGCCCGGCGCGGGGCCGATTCGGCGCTACGACTGGTTCCGCGATTTGTGGACGCAGCGGCGGTCGGCGTGGCAGAAGCGCGTCCAGCAGGACCAGAAGACGCTCGTGCTGCTCGGCGATTCCATCACGCAGGGGTGGGAGGCTGACTTCACCGCCAGCTTCCCCGGCGTGAAAGTCGCCAACCGCGGCATCAGCGGCGACACCACCCGCGGGATGCTGCTCCGGCTGAAGGAGGACGTGCTGTCGCTGAATCCCAAGGGGATCGTGCTGCTGATGGGGACCAACGATCTCGAAGAAAGAGCCGAGCCGGAAACGATCGCGGGCAACTTCAAGCTGATCGTCGCGGCGATCAAGGAACACAATCCGAAGGTGCCGATTATCGTCTGTCAGGTGATGCCGAGTTCCGAGACCAAGCAGCGGCCGGCGGACAAAATCAAGAAGATCAACGAACTGTACGCCGCCGCGGTGAAGGGCGATCCGCAGATCACGCTGGTGGAAACATGGACGCTGTTCGCCAACGAGCAGGGCGACGCCAAGGCCGAGGAGTTCCCGGACCTGCTGCATCCCAATAAGGCGGGCTATGCCAAGTGGGCGGCGGCGATCCGGCCGATTCTGGCGACGCTGGAGTTCGTCGAAACTGCCGATGATGTCTTCACACTGGAACCGGGCTTCGTGAGCCTGTTCAACGGTCGCGACCTGACCGGTTGGGGCTTCCGCGACCAGAAAACGCAGGAGAAGCAGGCCGACTTCAACGGCATGACCACCAGTACCGATGGTCGCTACGTCGCGAAGCATGGCCGCATCGTCGTCACCACGCCGCCGGAGGGACGTCGCGTGCAGCAGATGTGGACGACGAAAGAGTTCCCGAAGAACTGCGTGCTGAAACTGGAGTTCCGCGCGACGCCCAACGCCGACAGCGGCGTGTTCGTCCGCAAGCCGCAGTTGCAGTGTCGCGATTACCCGCTCGCCGGGCCGTACAAGATGCTGACGATGTACAAGCCGCAGGACTGGAACGAGCTGGTCATCACGGTGAAGGACAACGTCGCCCACTGCACCTGCAACGGCGAAGTGCTGGAGGCGGCGATGAAGCTGCCGGAGACGGGTCCGATCGGCCTCGAAGGGGACCGTGGTCAGATGGAGTACCGCCGGATTCGGTTGCAGGAAACGCCGTAGTCACCGGAGCGCCCCAAATACTGACCCGAAGCGTGAGCGAGGACGAGCGCTCCTTGCCGCGCCGGATGTCACGGCCACGGAGTCCTCGACGTGGCCGTGCGCATGCTCTATCGGCCCAGTCACGTCGCAAAGCCTCCGTGACCGGGACACTCGGGCGCGGCAGGAAGCGTCCGCCCTCGCTAACGCTTCGGGTTAGTATTGCCGTCGCTGGCGCTCCGGGCTGTGATGGATCATCCCACGCGGGTCACGCTGCGGCGGGTGGCGTCGTGCACGTGCAGTTGATTGCGGCCGATGGCCTGCGATTTCGACAGGGCTTCCCCCGCCCGGTCCACGATGAGCGTGGCCGGCTCCGTGGGGAGGCAGCACGCATAACCCAGGCTGGCCGTCACCAGGCATTCCGGGCCGGATTCGTCCAGCCGGAACGGATGCTGGCGGATCGCCGAGCGGACGGCATCGGCGACCCGCGATCCGGCGATCGGCGACAGCGACGGAATCAGCACGGCGAACACGTCGGGCTGCAAGCGACAGACGAGGTCTTCATCGCGGACCGACTTGACGATGACCGTCGCCAGCTTCGCCTGCAACCGGGCCACCGGGTCGGCGCCAAACCGCTTCTGCAACTGGTCGCACTTGTCCATTCGCACGAGTAGCAAGCCGCTGGGTTGGCCGTGCAGCCGCGAACAGGCCATCATCAGATCGAGATTGGCCTCGAACGCGGCCCGGTCGGGAAGCTGCGTGGCAGAGTCCACGGTGCTCCGTTGCCACTCGACATGAAACGCCGACGGTGTAATGACGGCGGGAATGGTCTCATCGAGTTGTGCCGGGGGCCGTTGCCGGTCGGCGAGCAACTGCCAGGTCTCGATGAGGTTCGTCCGCGCGCGCTCCAGCCGGTCCCATTGGGTCGTGGTGAGTTCCTGAGTGGTGAAGTCGCCCAACATCCGGCACATCCGGCCGGCGACTTCCAACTGGCAGGCCGTCAACTCATACACCCGTTGCATGTGCCGGGCGGCCCGTTTCAAGCCCCATTCCTGAAACACGGGTGCGCACAAGACCCCCGCGACGAAGCCGGCGCAGACCGACAGCAGCAACAACGCGGACAACCCCGCGGTCACCCACCAGCCGGCGGACAGCGCCAAGCCTTCGGCGAAAATCATGATGGAAGTCCAACGCCTTTCCGGGTGCCATGCTTGCAGCTTTGGGCAAGCATGTGCCTCAATCCCCGGACCGTTCTCGAAGACATGCTTGCCCAAAGCTGCAAGCATGGCACCCACGGGAGGCGAATCACTTCACCGGTCAAACCTAGCTCATTTCCGAAGGCTCGGCGGAGCGCGGTCCGAAGGCGATGGTCGTGCGGAGGTTGCCGGTCACGCGGCGCGCGATTGCGGCGTGGGGATGGTCTTCGGCAACCGGTCGAGCAGAATCTGCGCGACGCGCTCGGTCGCGCCGGTCGAGTACAGTCGCTGCTTCAGCGTCTGCAACTCACGGCGGGCGGCGTGCAACGATTCGGGATCGCCGATCCAGCGGTTCAGATCGTCGGTCACCTGCTGAATCGCCGGGGCCGGGTCGCCGACGCTCAGGTGTTCGGGCATCACCATCCGCCCGGCGATCAGGTTGGGCAGCGAGAAGTACTCGACCGTCACCACTGCCTTGCCGAAGACGTAGTTCGCCCACGTCGTGTGGTACAGCACCGTCGCCGGCGTGTCGCGGGCCAGCATCTCCAGGCTGACGGAGCCGGACACCATCAGCGCGCAATCGGCCAACTCGATGATCTCCGGCGTCTTCCCCACGAAGAACGACAGCGGCAGCGACTGGTCCGCCGGCTGCAGTTCCGACTGGCACCGTTGGCGATGCTTGTCCAGATAGTTGGCGACGAGAAACTGCACCCGCGGATGCTGCTCGTGCAGTCGCCGCACGGCTTCGAGCATCAGCGGCCAGTTGTTTTCGACTTCGTGCCTTCGCGATCCCGGCAACAACGCCACCGTGAGATGTTCGTTGGTGGTCCATTCCCGCAGGAAGGCGTCGTCGAGCGGATGCGCGGCGACTTCGTCAAAGAACGGATGGCCGACGTACAGCGCTGGAATCCCACGCTGGGCATACCATTCGGTCTCGAACGGCAACCCGGACAGGACCAGGTCGACGTATTTGCGGACCTTGCGAATCCGCCACGGCGCCCAGGCCCAGAGTTGCGGAGGGAGATAATAAACGACAGGAATGCCGCGTTTTTTGGCAGCCTTGGCGATCCACCAGTTGAAGCCGGGGAAATCGACGAGCACGACCAGATCGGGCTTGTGACGGGTGAGATAGCGGCACGCCTGCCGGTAAAGCCGGAAGAATTTCCACAGGCAGGGAATGACGGCCAGAATTCCCATGACCGCGAGGGTGGTCAGTGGGAAGAGCAGTTGGCATCCGCTTTGCTCCATGCGCGGTCCACCGAAACCGGAGACGCGCACGTTCGGCGCTGTCCGCCGCAATTCGCGGATGAGCAGCGCCGCATGCTGGTCGCCGCTCGGTTCGCCGACTGAGAAGAAAATGTGCATCGCTGGCATCCGTTCATCGCGCGCGACCACTGATATCCCAACAACCTGACGAAAATGGAAATAGCCGCAGTCTGAACAGCTTGTCTGCGCGCGATAGGCATCGCAGAATTGGTCAATCTGGTCAAGCACGACTTGCTGATCGCCGCCGAGAATGGATGGCAGTCGTCTGACTGCGATTCCCGCCGACCTTTGTTTGCCCGCCCTAAATCCCGCCGCTTTTTGCCCCGCGTTTGAACCAGGCTCGCCTCATCGGTCCACGCACTCAGTTCAATGTGCTGATAGTGTTCCGGAGGTGACCACCCTCCACTTTGTTGATCGAGACTCGCTTTCCGCGTTGTAACGCATAGACACACCGTCCAACGATGACGGCTGCGCCGCGCTGGGACAACCGGTTATGTGACCGGTGACAGCGGTGGCCTGCCGGCATTGCCCAGTGAACGAAAGGCTCTGTGAACTTATCGCCTCGTCGCCGTCCCGGATTCACGCTCATCGAACTGCTGGTCGTGATTGCGATCATCGCCATCCTGATCGCCCTATTGCTGCCCGCGGTGCAGCAGGCCCGCGAAGCCGCCCGCCGCACGCAATGCCGCAACAACCTCAAGCAGTTCGGGCTCGCGCTGCACAACTACCACGACAACTTCAACGTCTTCCCGCCCGGGTGGATCGGCCACACGAACGGCAGCACGGCCCTGCCGTTCTCCGGCTGGGGCTGGAGCGCGATGCTGCTGCCGGGCCTCGACCAGGCCCCGCTGTACAACAATCTGTCCACGCGGTTCTCGACGACGTTCCCGTACGGCGCGACGAACGGCAACGCGGTGATCGCCACGCCGGTTCCCGTGGCGCTGGAGATCACGGGCCTCAACACGACTCTGCCCGCGTTCCGCTGCCCGTCGGACACCGGCGGTCCGATGATCGTCAACGCCAACGTCCTGACCACCGGTGCGCCTCCGGGAACGACCGTCGCGCCCACCAACCGGTTCCCCCGGTCGAACTATCCCGGCGTCGTCGGCTGGGACAGCACCAACAACCGCGGATTGGTCGACAACGTGGTGGCGACAACGCTGCTGTATCGCGGCGTCTTCGGCGAGAACAGCCGGGTGGGCATCAGCAACATGTCCGACGGCTCGAGCAATTCCGTGGTCGTCGGCGAACGGTCGACGATCCGCAACACCGCCGCCACCGATCAAGGCCACGCCACCTGGGCCGGCTGCCTGAACCGCGGCACCGATGAAGGCCAGGCCGCGACCGTTGGCGACAGCTTCATCAAGCTCAACGCCGACAC
>JAWXBB010000640.1:0-18438 GCA_034439795.1 Planctomycetaceae bacterium
CTCTCGCAGCCTCGTATCGCTCATTCCGCGGTAGCTCAATGGTAGAGCAGCCGGCTGTTAACCGGCTTGTTGTAGGTTCGAGTCCTACCCGCGGAGCTTTGTATCCCGTCGCGTAAATCCGCGACCGACCAGTTAACGGACGACCCCGAGAGTTGACGCTCTCGGGGTTGCTCGTTTTCCGCCAATAGCCACAATGGTCTACGTCGCGTTCGGCTCTCGGTCTGGTACGCGCGAGAGCGCCAGAAAGCGCGGCGCGAGCGCCGTTCGCGCGGTCGTGGGCACCACCGGCGCGAGACCTCTCAAACTCTCTGTCCGAAAACAGCCTCCCAGTTAACAACCTGGTTCCTTTCGGCACCCATTGTTCTTCGTTTCATTAAAGCGCAATCACTGCGGCTGGCCGAGGCTAGTCTAGACTAGCTCGACGTTGTCGAGCCCCGACGCACGCGCCTGGAGTCGAGAGGTGGCGCGGTGGGGAAGGTCAGGCATATCTGTTGCCGGCGCTGTCGCGTGCCGGTGCCTCACGAGCCTGACCGTACTCCGTTTCCACCTCCCTCTCGTCAAACCGGGCAAGCGGTTTGCCCCATCCGGCTTCCGGAGACGACGCCACTGGCAAATCGGGAGCGACACCGACCCGATCGACTGACCAAGCATCGCGGAAAACATCCGAGTGTTTGGGCGCAACGCCCGGTCGTTCAGGCCGGAGTTTCGAGCGGTCAGGCAGAAGTGCTGGATGATCGGCACGAAGGCGATGGATTTCACGGCGAACCCGTGACTGCCGGGTTCAAGCGTTTGTACTCTCGAGCAACTCGACCTACATTATTGACGGAGAAAGTAAGCTGTGCCGACTGCCGCCGAATGGACAATCTTGATCGCTGCGAAAGAAGCCGCGGCGCCGGCGGCCGTTACCGCGCACACGTACCTGCGCACCCGTTTCTCCTCAATCTCGAAACCCGCATTGATGGCTTGTTCCGATGGCCAAGAGTACGTGGTCAAATCGATCGCAAATCCCTGCCTGAAGCGGGCGATGGCAAATGATCAAGTGATGGGAAGAGCGGCCGCCGCGATGAACGCACCGGTTCCGACCGTTGCGCTGGTCAACGTTCCGCAAGACCTGATCAATGGGCAGCCCGAACTCGCGGACTTTGTTGCTGGGGTTACGCACGGATCCAAGTACATGCCGGATGCATCGAAGACCAGGCAAGGTATCGCCCATGGTACGGTCCCAGATAACCGCGGTCGATTCGCGAGCTTGGCTCTGCTGTATGGTCTCGCCCTCGTCCAGCGCGACCACCAATTCTTCTACCAGGATGGCGCACATCTTGTGTGGTCATTTGACCACGGGCATTTCTTCCCCAACGGCCCAAATTGGTCCGTCGCCAGCCTTCAGGGTGTGCCCCCGGCAACGCCGGACGCACAGATCGTGGCTGGCTGCGCCTTGTCTCTGCTAGAGTTAGCGGGGGCAAAACCAAGGTTGAACAGGGTAACGGACGATGTACTTGCTGAAGCTATCGGTGCAGTACCGGCAGCGTGGGACGTGACCCCTGATGAAAAGGCGGAACTTGCGGTATACTTAGAGCGTCGGCGAGACGAACTGAGCGCCTGACAGGGACCTCAGATCCATGGCATCCCACTACTCAATCGTGCAGTACATTGCAGACGCGGCGAAAGACGAGCGCGTGAACATCGGCATTGTCACCTTTGGTGACGGCCGGATGATCCGCTTGTTCACCGACAACTGGTCGCGAATCAAACATTTCACCCGGACAGATATCGACTGGCTTAGAGATGTCGTGCGCGACGCGCGTCATTGGGACGAAGAGTTCGTCCGAGACTTGGCGGCGCATCCGCGCGGTTCGGTCCACGTGACCGAGCCGAGTGCGTCGGTGCTGAGTCCAGAAGATCTCGCGTTTTTTGTTGGGCAGCGGCTTTTGACGGAAGATCCGGTGAACCAACGCGGGTATCAACGAAAATCAGACGTTGTGCGTGTTGTAAAGAGTCGCGTTAGGGAGAAACTTCGAAATCGGTTCGGGGTTGCCGGCAGCGCTTTGGTACGAGAACACGACTATCCGTTTGCGGGTCGGCGCATGCAACATCAGTTTGATGTTGCCGTGGGAAATGGCAGGCCGATTTTCGCGGCACAAGCGTTGTCATTTCAGATTCCCGAGACGCGAAAGCTGGATAAAGAGGTAAGTGCCGCGGCGTGGATCGTGCAGGACGTTAAGCAGGCGTTTCCAGATTTCCCAATTGGAGTGATCGTCTCTCCTCCCCGACAGGCGAACGCCCGATTCAACGACGCTGTCGCCGCGTTTCAATACCTCAACGCAGAAGTGGTCCAAGAGGGAGCGCTTGATGCTTGGGCCGATCGGATGGCCGATTTAGTGCCGCCGCCCGGTGGACCATATCTCCGTCAAGCGTGACTGGTCGGCAAAGTCGCCTACGACGCGATGTACCGGCGCAAGAAGTGGTCTTCTTCACGACTTTTGCATTCGCTGATCATCTTCCCCAGCGTTTCCCCCTACGGCCCGACCATCGCTTCCGCCTGAGCCAAGTCTGTCGGACTGCCGGAATGCCTCTTCCATCTATTCCATATACAGCGCACGGCACTGCCGCGGCCACCACCGCAGCCAATTCCCAGATAAACCCGGTATGTAAGTGGTGCAATGTCGCGCGCTGCTAGGCATGTGCGTCCCTCGAAAGGCGATGCCCGCAACGACCTTCGCTTAGCGACCGGGGTGTTGCCTGGCAACTGGATGAGCGGGACCGACGCGATGTCGATCCCCTCACGTGTATTTCACGATACGCTCTCCGCATACCATTTGCCCACGCAAAGTGCCGTGTTTATCTTCCTGCGTATCTGATCGTTCGCACTAAGGATGGTGACCGGCGTGCCTTCTAAACTCACTCCATTCGAAAGTTCGGTGTGTGCGTGGATCTTGCGGCTCACCCCGGAATGGGCGGAAATTGATTTGCATCGACTATCCTCTAGCTTTGAGCAAGCGTTTCGGCGCGGAATTCGAGGCGGCTACTTCGAAGCCAAGTTTCAGGTCACACTGCGGATTGCCGGCAGAGCAGATCGCCTCACGCTTTGGCGGGTGATCGGCGATTATTCGTCAACCTTGGAAGAACAGTTCAAGGACTACGTCAAGGGACAGGGTCACGGGGAGGGATTTGGCGTCATCTGTGGTGACTACGTCGCAGCACGGCTGACCAGCGAAGGCGAACTCGCAAAGCGCGACTTTAGCGGTGATCACGAATTCGAGAAACCCAAAGGGGTCACGCGCGGCCTGCCGACCGAATTACTCGCCATTATCACTGGCGGTCCGGATGGCACGGATGGCAACGTCGCCCCCGGCCAAGCCCGGTTGATTACCGAATCTCCGAATCAATCCTCAGCATCCGCCCCGCAAGAAACCACGAATCCCGGCTCGCCGAGTATTGCATCGCTTGCCCCCGAACTCCGCGACATCGCGGCCGCAATTCGGGAGACGGGTGCAACTCGGCCAGCCACTGTCCAGTCCCAACCACCGGAAGCTGAAGCGCCCGCATCGGACAGTCCATCGACTCCAAACGTCGATAAATGGCTCTCGCCCGGTGAGCAGGCCGAACTGCTTCTCGGTCCAGGGGAAGATCATTCAAGAGACAAAACGCGCCGACTTCAGATCACCGGCACAGTGCGTAAGAAGGCGCTGGCCAGCGGCTTTCTCCATCAAACTGATCTTGATGAACCTCGCGGCCGCAACGGCGGCACCCACGTGAAAAAGGCGGCATGGGCGTTGCCGGTGGCTTACTTCCAAGCGATCCGCGCTGCCGCCGGCACTGACGAGATCGCCAAGAATGCCTTTCCCGCTGCTCCCGCATCCTCAGGAAAGACCTGGTTCTTCTGCTTGGATTGCATCAAGACATTTCCCGGTGAAGCCGACAGCTCGCCGTGCCCGACCTGCAAGCGGATCTCTCGCCACAAGTTTATTCGCCGCAATGCGTGAAACGGGCAGGTTCGTTTCGTTCGTTCGTTTCACGCCAACCCGCTGAACACCTCTGTTCCCTCGGTCCAGCCGAGCGATTCTCGTTTCGCGCCAGCCGCGACTGTTTCCGGTTTACGCACGTGGCATTCTCTCCCGCGTCGAACCGGAGTGTTTACATGCGTAAGACATCTGCAGAGGCGTCCCCCGACCGCGACCCCGCGATTGCGTTGGAGCCACTGCCCGAAGTTGCTTCGATCCTTGCCACGGGCCTAAGGCGATTGCACAGCCGATGCGCGTTGATAGACGACGCCGACATTGTGTCATCTGCCTCAGATTCCGAGCGGAATTGCCTTGAGGTGTCCGGCGAAACACCCCTTCATGGTCGTCGTAGTTAACGATCGGAGAGCATGAACCAGAGCAACATCCATCCCGAACTCGCGCGGCTGCGGACGATGTGCGTCGCAGACCTGCGCCAGAAGTACCTCGACCTTTTCGGCGAGCCCAGCCGCTCGGGAAATCGGGACTTCCTATGCAAGCGCATGGCCTGGCGTATCCAGTCGCTGGCAGAGGGCTCACTTTCGGAACGGGCGCGGCAACGGGCGATGGAACTGGCGCGCGACGCCGATATCCGCACGACCGTCCCCCGGTTACCCAAGGCAGGGACCACGCACGCCACCGTTCCCGTCCCACCGGGCTCGAGTCGCAACCGATTGCCGATGCCCGGAGCGGTGCTCACCCGCGTGTACCGCGGCCGGACGGTGGCGGTGACGGTATTACCCAAGGGCTTTGAGTTTGACGGCCAGATCTACCGCTCCCTCAGCGCGGTCGCCAAGATCATCACGGGCGCGCACTGGAATGGATACCTGTTCTTCGGATTGGCCCAGGCCGGGGAGATGCCGGCATGAAGCGACCCACCCCGCCAGCTTCCAAGGTCGTGCGATGTGCGATCTACACCCGCAAGAGCACCGAAGAAGGGCTTCAGCAGGAGTTCAACACGCTCGACGCCCAGCGCGAGAGCGGCGAATCTTTCATTGCGGCCCAGAAGCACGAAGGCTGGGTCTGCCTCCCTGCGCGTTACGACGACGGCGGCTTCACCGGCGGAAACTTAGACCGCCCTGCCGTCACGCGACTGATGGCCGATATCGAGGCCGGGAAGGTCGACTGCGTCGTGGTCTACAAAGTCGACCGCCTGAGTCGCTCGTTGATGGACTTTGCGCGGATGATGCAAATCTTCGAGAACCACAACGTCTCCTTTGTGTCGGTCACCCAGCAGTTCAATACGACGCATTCGATGGGTCGGCTGACGCTCAACATTCTGCTGTCATTCGCGCAGTTTGAGCGCGAGATCATCTCCGAGCGGACCCGGGACAAAATCGCCGCCGCCCGGCGCAAGGGGAAGTTCGCTGGCGGCAAGCCCATCCTCGGTTACGACCTGCTGAGCAGCCCCGCCGGTCCGAAGCTGATCGTCAACGAAGCTGAAGCCGAGCAGGTGCGGTCCATCTTCCGGCTCTATCTTCAACAGGAGTCGCTGGTTCCGACCGTGCGCGAGCTTAACCAACGCCGCTGGACCACCAAGCTCTGGACCACGAAAGCGGGCCGGCAGATGGGTGGCCGAGTATGGGGCAAGACGGACTTGTTCCACTTGCTCACCAACGTCACAGTGCTGGGGAAGGTGCGTCACCACGCCGAGGTCCATGCTGGCGAGCACCAGGGAATCGTCGACCCGGCGCTTTGGCAGCAGGTGCAGGCGCTCTTGAAGCGCAACGGTCGCAGTGGCGGCGCGCTCGTCCGCAACAAGTACGGCGCACTGCTCAAGGGCATCCTCAACTGCACTTGCTGCAACTGCGCGATGTTCCACACCTATTCGCAGCAGAAACAGAAGCGCTACCGCTATTACGTTTGCACCAAGGCCCAGAAACGTGGGTGGGATACCTGCGCTTCGCGATCGATTCCCGCCGGGGAAATCGAGCAGTTTGTGGTGAATCAGATCCGGCGCATCGGCAGCGACCCGGCGGTCGTGCGCCAGACGCTGGCGCAACTGCGAGCACAAGCGAAGCAGGCCGTCGCCGACCTCGAAGCGGAACAGCGGCGTCTTCAGAAACAGCTCGCCAGAGATGCGACCGCGATCGAACGATTGTCATCTCGCCCAACCGGAAGCGCCGGAACGGAACTCGCGGCAGCCCAGCAGCACTGCACCGCCGCTGAGCAGCAACTCACGGAGATCGTTCAGCAGATTGGTGCGGCCCTCGAACAGACGATTGACGAATCCCTCGCCGTCGACGCGTTACGGCAGTTCGACCCCGTGTGGCAAGCGCTCACACCGTACGAGCAAGCGCGGCTGATTCGCCTGCTGGTGGAACGGGTCGATTACGACGGCAAGGCCGGCACGATCAGCCTGCGGTTCCGCATCGCCGGGCTGGCGCAGTTTGCTGCGGAATTAAAGGAGGCGGCATGAACGACGGATTGACCATTCAGTGCATGGTGCACTTTCGCAGTGCCGGCCATGGTCGCAAGGAGCTGCGGGAAGGTAAAGCGCCAGTAAGGCCCCAACCATCGAGCGTGCCGCGCGTCGCGCGGCTGATGGCACTTGCCCTCCGTCTCGAGGGATTGATTCGCGCCGGCGAGGTGAGCGACTACGCCGAATTGGCGCGGCTTGGACACGTGAGCCGGGCGCGGATCACTCAACTGATGAACCTGATGCAACTCGCGCCCGATCTGCAGGAAACGATCCTGTTTCTCCCGAAGACGCTTCGAGGCCGCGATCCAATCATCGAACACGACCTGCGTCCGATCGCGGGAGAACCGCTCTGGTCAACCCAACGGCGCATGTGGAAGCGCCTCGTCGCTAAATCACGCTGAGACAAAGCCATGGAAGCGAACCGACAGCACCACTTCGGCCATCGAGAACCCACCAGCGTGGCGACCCCGGGCACTGGCGCATCAGCACCGACCGATGTCTTCGACGCCGCACTGCGCATCCGGGCATCGGGCGTGAGCATTCTGCCGATCGACCATCGAACGAAAAGGCCGCTGAACCGGTTGCTCCCGCGCGATGAGAATCAGAAGCCAACGTGGTCTCCGTATCTGCAGGCCATCGTCGACGAGGAGACTGCCTGCGCCTGGTTCCGCTCGGGGAGCGCGCTGTCCTATGCGATCGTTGCCGGGCATGTGTCGGGCGACATTCTTGTCCTGGACTTCGAAACCGCAGAGTTGTACGAGGAATGGCGCATCCTGATCGGCGATCTCGCAGTGGGCCTTCCCGTCCAGCGGAGCGGGAGCGGCGGATATCACGTCTTCTGCCGGTGCCCCGAGCCGGGTGAGAACGCCAAGCTGGCGTGGATCGTCGATGAGACGGAAAAGACCGGTCGCCGAATCGGCATCGAGACACGCGCCGAAGGTGGTTACATCCTTGCGTCACCCAGCCTCCATCCATCCGGCAACCGTTACGAGATGGTGAGTGGTGATCTGACTCAGATCCCGTTGATCCCGCAAGCCCGCGCGGATGCATTGACCGCCGCAGCACGGAAGCTGGATCGTGCTCCACACACGCGCCAGGAGCGAGAGCGAATCGAACGTGAAGCTGCCACGGCGCATCAACGTCGCGCAGCAGCGAGCCGCAACGGCGCCGGCAGCGTGATCGAGCAATTCAATCAGGCGCACCCGATCGATGCGATCCTTGAACGGCATTGTTACACGCGCTCCGGTGATCGGTTCATTCGTCCGGGCGGAAAGAGCGCTTCAGTCAGCGTCAAAGACGGCCGCAGCTGCCACTTCTCCAGCAACGATCCGCTCAATGACGGCAAGGTGAAGAGCGGGATCGGTGTCCACGACGCGTTTGATGTCTATGTCCATCTGGAGCACGGCGGCTACGTGAAAGCTGCGGTGAAGGAGGCGGCTCGGTCGCTTGGCATCGAGCCGGCGCCGCCGTCAGGCGGTACGACGCGCGACGGCGGGGTTTGGACGCCGCGCCCCGACGACATCATCGAATTCCCGGAGCCGATGCGGTTGGCGGAGCATTACCTTCGTGCCCGAAGAACCGGGGGTCGTGAACTCACCTTGCGCCGGTTACGTGAACAGTGGTGGGCGTTTGACCACGGCTATCGACAACTGCCCGACGAAGTGGCCCGCGTCGACGTCTATCAGCACATCGACCGGCTTTGGACGCCCGTGAGAGACTCGGAAACCGGCGAGCCGACGGGAGAGTTCCGCCGAGTCATCGCGCGCTCGGCGATCGTAAGCGAAGTCACTGGCGCGATCCCCGCCTGCGGCGCCTTGGTCGATGGCGACTTACCCCAGTGGCTCGATCAACGCGATAGCCCAAAGCCGGCGGATGTCGTCGCGTTCCGCAATGGTCTCCTGGATACCGCTAAGCTTGCAAACGACCGCATCGATCTGATTCCGACGACGCCGCTGTGGTTCGCCGGCGTTGCCTGCCCATACGACTTCGATCCCAACGCCGTCTGCCCGAATTGGCTGGCGTTCCTGCAGCAGGTGTTCGACGGCGACGACGAGAGCATCGCGCTCCTGCAGGAATGGTTCGGTCTGAATCTCGTGCCGGACAACCAATACGAAAGCTTATTGATGTTGGTTGGTCCGCCGCGGAGCGGGAAGGGCACCGTGCTTGAGATGCTGGGCGCCGTGCTCGGTGACGGCCAGGCCGCGACGACGTCGTTCACCAAGCTGGCGTCGCGATTCGGGTTGGCGCCGCTCGTCGGCAAACTCGCCGCCATACTTCCGGATGCGCACGTCGCATCGCACACCGATTCGAAGGCGGCGCTGGAGGTGCTGAAATCGATCACCGGCAACGACCCACAAGCGATCGATCGCAAGGGAATCGATGAGTTGCCGCGACTTCGACTCTTCTGTCGTTTCAGTATCGCCGTCAACGAGCTGCCGAAGCTGCCCGATGAAGCAGGCGCGATCAAAACGCGGCTGCGACTGCTCCATTTCCGCAACAGCTACGCCGGGCGCGAGGACACGACGCTGAAGACGCGGTTGAAACTTGAGGCGCCGGGCGTCGCGGTCTGGGCATTGGAGGGACTCAAACGTCTGCGCGCCAACGGGAAGTTTACGTTGCCTGCTCGCAGCGCCGCGATGGTCGCCGCATTCGAGCGGATCGTCTCACCAGTCCTCGGCTTCCTCGACGAGTGCTGTGAGGTGACGGGCGACGACTCGATCTGGACAGAGAAGGAGTCGCTGTACGAAGCCTGGTGCGCGTGGTCGAAGGACCGCGGCTCTGAACCGGGCACGAAAGCTGACTTCGGCCAATCTCTGGTGAACGCAAACAAGGGGATCAGCGCCGCCAAGCGCGGGCCGCGCGGACAGCAGTTCCCGGTCTACACGGGGGTGCGACAATGCAATTGAGCGCCGTATCCATGCGGTATCCGGGCTGTATCCATGCGTATCCGGGCAGACGACCTGCTGCATCTTGTGCACAGGCAAGACGTTGTGCGCCGTATCCGGGCGTATCCACCCATTTGGAAAGTTACGCGGGTGCGCAGGCGCGAGAGGGGTATAGGGGAGCGTTAATAGTAGATAGCGCATGGGCGCAGCGTATGGGGTGGAGTGGGTTTTGCCCGGATACGCTGACTACGGGCGCGCAACGCATTGCTGCGAAATCACTTCTGCGCTCCCGACCGCCTGGATACCACGCGGATACCGGGCGGCTACCGCACGGATACGGCCCGGCGGGCGCGCTCAAGCCCCCATCAACCGCGAGCGAACTACAACGCACTTGGTTGCCGCCTTTCCGCCCGTGTTGGCCCACGTTGCGTCGTTCGCGGCGGCGGCCGCCACCCAGCCAACTCGCGCTTCGGCGGCCCACGGTGCGACTGGCGAAGGTGCCAGAGTGGCAGACGCGAGCGGCCAGCCTCTCTCCGGCCTTCGGTACGTCCCGGCGTTGTCGAGCCGTCGATGGCCGTGTGAACGCCAACCATTATCCACTGACTGTCTTTCGTGAAGGAAACTTCCCATGCAGCCATCCATGACCATCGAATTGCGTCCGATCGATCAGGTCCAACCGTATCCTGGCAACCCGCGCATCAACGACGACGCTGTGGAGGCGGTTGCTGCGTCGCTGAAGGAATACGGCTTTCGCCAGCCGATCGTCGTCGACGCCTACGGGGTGATCATCGTCGGGCATACGCGATTGAAGGCGGCACAGAAGCTGGGACTCACCCAAGTCCCCGTGCACGTCGCCACCGATTTGTCCAATGCTCAGGTGAAGGCTTATCGCATCGCCGACAACCAGACGGCGACCATCGCCGAATGGAACCTTGATCTCTTGCCACTTGAACTTGCTGGGCTGGAGGAGATGAACTTTGACCTCACGCTCCTGGGCTTCGACGCCGAAGAGTTGGCGCAGTTAATGTCCGGCGACGTCAACGGCGGCCTGACCGATCCGGACGACATTCCCGCACCGCCGGATGAAGCGATCACGCAGCCCGGCGACCTCTGGGTGCTGGGGAATCACCGGCTCCTGTGCGGCGACAGCAGCAAACCCGAGGACGTCGATCGTCTGCTCGATGGCGCTCGCATCCACCTGGCCAACACCGATCCGCCTTACAATGTGAAGGTCGAGCCACGGTCGAACAACGCAATCGCCGCCGGACTCTCCTCGTTTCAGGGCACGACCCACCACCAGAAGATGGACGTGGCGCGTCATCCCGGCAAGGCCAAACCGACGCAGAAGAAACTCCGCGCCAAGGACCGGCCCCTCGCGAATGACTTCGTCACTGATGGTCAGTTTGACAAACTGCTGGACGCATGGTTTGGGAACATTTCTCGCGTGCTGGAACCGGGACGTGGCTTTTTCATCTGGGGCGGCTATGCCAACTGCGGCAACTACCCGCCGTTCCTTAAGAAACATGAACTCTACTTCGCGCAGGCAATCATTTGGGTCAAAGGACATCCGGTGCTGACCCGCAAAGACTTCATGGGCAACCACGAGTGGTGCTTCTACGGCTGGAAGGAAGGCGCAGCGCACAAGTATTACGGGCCGAACAACGCGACGGACGTGTGGAGCGTGAAGAAGGTCAATCCGCAATCGATGGTCCATTTGACGGAGAAACCCGTGGAGCTTGCGGTGCGGGCAATGCAGTTCAGCAGTCTCCTCGGGGAGAACGTGCTGGACCTCTTCGGTGGAAGCGGCTCGACGCTGATCGCCGCTGAGCAGACCGGCCGGCGCGCGTTCCTGATGGAGCTCGACATGCCCTATTGCGACGTGATCATCGAGCGGTGGGAAAAGTTCACAGGCAAGAAGGCCCAGCGTCACTCAGCATCGTCGTGATTTTGCCGTCACGAAACCAGCTTTTGGTCCAACCGCATCTGAGGTGCATTCGTGTTTGGAACTTGGCTTACCAGCAGCTTCTGCGAGCAACGACTGATAGGTCTTGCGTCGCGCCTTGTCGATCTTATTCGGTGCGACGGGAAGTGCGTCCTCGTAGCGAGTTGCGATCATCGTGCTGGTGGCGTTCGACATGGCGGTGTCGAACACGCGGATGATTTCCAGCGAAAGCTCTTTTCGCAATGGTCTGCGTCGCGATCGGAAACAACTGGAGAACTTCGCAGGGAGCGTCGTGCGATCGACTCTCGACAGCATTTTCCGAAGCAGTGGAAACGCATTTGTCCCATCTCGTCCGGCCAGGATAGGCGCGAACTCGTACTTGAAGGGCTTCTCGATTGTCGCCCAGCAAAGCTCACAACGATCTTTGTGGCGCACCACCTTCACCGGGGGTGTGAGATGCACGAGCCGATGTCCTTCCGGACCACCCTGAGCGAAAGCAAGTCGGACGCCGGCGAGTTCGTCGATGCGTTTCGGATTCATCAGATTCTTGATGTGGCAACGCGTGCATCCAAAGCTACCGAACTCCCAAAACGGATCACTACGCCGCTCATTCGGGTCTCGCCGATTGGGCTGGCGCAGATGAACTACAACGACCCGATGCGAGTTGTCATCCGTGGAGGTGCCCATGTGTGAACTCCGGAGCTTGTGCCTCAAACCAGTTCGCGAACTTACCCGCATCCAGAAATCGCGGCGGGCGGGCGCTGCGTTGGATGTATCCATCGTTAACCGAAAGGCCTCCCCATGCGCTGAGAAGGGATGGCGTGACTCGATAAGCCTTGTCTCGCATTTCGCCGATCTTAAGACATCGCTGCAGCAGACCCGAACCGCGCGGTTGAGCACGAACAACGATGTCGCTCAAACCTCGTTTGATCTTCCGAGTGTGCGCGTTCTCACCCCATCGATCGGATGGAATCTTCGAGGCATCCACCACTTCTGCGACTCGGAACAGGCCGATGATTGCATAGATCAACCGGTGCTCGCACGGCACGATCGGACGCAGCCCGGAGTAGAAGACGAGCATGTCGTCTCGCTGAAGCTGCCGAATGTGAGAACCGCGCCGATCACCGTCGTCGCCATAGGTCAGGTGGTCGAAGTCTGGGTCGAGGTGCATATTCTGCTGAAGAAGTTCTGCCGAACATCGCAGATCCTGAAAGAGATCCAGCCCGTTGCGTGCTGCGAACGTGCGCAAGCGGGGTTCGATCAGCGAGTACGGTTTCGCACAGTTCTCATAGAACAGCGTGGTGGACTTCTCCGGAATGGGGACGTACTCAAACGCGCCAGTTCGAGGATCGACAGGCGCATTCCATTGCCCATACGAATGGTCAACGCCGACGCGCACCAGAATCGCTTGCATCATTACTTTCCCCTTGAGCTTCGGCCTCGCAATCTACCTCAAACGACTGTGGCTAGCGATAGTTGCTTGGAGACTGACGAGACGAGCCCCGACGGTCGTCGGGGCTGGCTCTGCAGCGGAGGGAGCGTGATGTCAGGCGGTCTTCGGCTCCTCCCGCAGCGCGTGCCATTCGACCATCGCGTCGAGGTGGACGTTCCGGCTCGCCGGGTAGTTCCGCCGATGCCGGCGTTCGACGATCCCGCGCTCGTGCAGGAACGCGAGCGCTACGTCCACCTGGGTGAACGGCAGGTTCTCAGCGGCGACGATCGCAGGCATCGTCGTGCCTTCACCTTCCGCCGGCGTCTCCTCCATCGCGTGGGCGACCTTCTCGAAGACCTCAAGTTCGCAGCGGTGGGTATAGATGCGCACTGCCCCGGTTACGTTGGGCGCACCCGTCACGGTGCGGACGAGACATCCGTCCTGGTGGTTGAAGGTGATCTGACGATCTCGAATGTTCCGTCGCATCGCGTCACCTCACTTCCCGTTGAAGGCGAACAGCCCGCGGTCGGTCTTCTTGAACCGCGCGTCGCCGCCCTTGGTGGTGATCTCACGGAGGATGGCCGCGTAGATCGTGGCGGCGGGCGTCCTGCCTTCGGTCTTCCACAGCCCATCCGCCAGCATCTTGTCCACCATGTCCTTGCAGCGCATCGGCGTGCCGGCGTCCTTCAGCACCTGCGCGGCGGAATCGAGTCCGCTGGGGCGCTTGGGTTTGTCGGCCTTCGCGGGCTTCGACAGCTTCGTGGGCTTGGCGTCGGCGGCCTTCGCCTTAGCCGCTTTGGCTTTCGACCCCTTGCCCTTCGCCGCCGTCTTACGCGGCATCGCCTGGGTGAGCGGAACGAGGTCGGGATCGGACACGGGCGTGCTCGCCGACTTCGACGTGGTCTTGTTCTTCTTCGACATAGGACAATTTCCTTTGGCCATGATTGGGTTGGCCAGACCCTTCGCTGCGTTGGTCGGGCGCGGCATCCCGTCGGGGCGATGTACCCCGGAAACCACCGAAGCCCCTGTTCGGGGCTTCATGGTGGGTCAGTTCACTGGAACGGTCATTATTCGATGCTCGCCGTCCGGCATCTCGTGATCGAAGACGTATGCGAATTCGATTCCCGCCTCCGCGAGGCGATCGGTCTCGGCGCGCTTGGTGACGTAGTACTTCGCGTCCAGCGCGATGACGCCGTCACCGTATCCGCTGGCTTCGTAGTGCTGGATCGCGTCGCCGGCGTTGTCGAACTCGATGACTTCGAATGTGATGGTCATGTTCACTGCTCCGTTGGTTCTCTTGTCTGCCTACTTCGCCGAGCAATCGGCCGCGGGGACGTGAACCGTCCCACCGGCGACCAGATCGACAATCAGAATGCACCCGTCGTCCTCGTACCCGACGATGTGCCCGTCCTCGCCCAACTCGACGCACGCGACGCGCTGGCCGATGGTGAAGGCCGTGCTGGGAACGGCGTTGTCCGGCTTCGCGGCGTCTCGTCCGGCGCGGTAGGCGGCGTCCAGTGCCGCGGCCAACGACCGGACGGCAACCTGGTGGAAGTCGAGTGCGTCGCTCTTGCGCGTCTCAAGCGTCTTGATGCCCAGGTGCTCTCGGGCGATTCGCTTAATGGTCTGGTTCGTGTTCATCGCTGCGTTCCTTTTCATTCAATGCCCGTAGGTCGACTCGGCGAGCCCCGCGCACAAGAAATCCACGATCCGCTTGGTCATCTCGTCGCTCGCCTGGATGTCGGCGCCGCGGTCCCAGTTGAAGGTCACCGTCCGGTCCGCGATCCGCTGAATCCAAAGCTTGCTGATGCGGCTGTCGTCGATCTCGTAATCCGGGTTCTCCGCGTGCTCGGGGAACACCAGCGCTTCGAAGCGGTGTGCGTTGAGCGTCCCGGACACCCACGAGCCGCCGACGCTGTGGCGTCGCGTGGTCTTGGTGATCTCAAGGTCCTCGCCGATCTCGATGTCGCTGGCATTGTCGTTGTTCTTGGTCATGGCATTCTCCTTTGGGGTTGGTGGTTCAGGCCTTCGCGGTCGCGGGGACAAACAACTCGCCCGCGTCCCAGACCTCGCGGCCGTCTGCGGTGTCGACCACGTACGACCAGGCGTCGATCCCGTTGCGGCGGTAGGTCGAAACCCGCACCACCGTGCCGGGCTCGCCGTCGGCGGTGGAGACCACCTTGGTTCTGGGTTCCAGGCGTCGGTTGGCGTTCGTGGTGTTGGTCGTTTTCATCGCGTGTTCCTTCCGTTTGGTATGGACACACAGTTGCTCGTTTCGCCGAACACATCAAGCATTAAACCGATGTAATCTCGGCACTGATAGGAATGATTTGAATGACGCCGATTAAGTCGCCCCAACCTAACTCGCGTCTCCGTCGCAGCCGCATCGCGTGGGCGGGACACCCGTGCGCGTGGACCAACGTTCGCATGGCGACACAAGGGAGCGCCAACGGACGCGGCGTGGGCCAACACGTCGCCAACGGTGGCAAGCGGGAGCCCCCCGGGGGGCATGGTTCCTTCCTGGGCCTGCCGGCCTTGCCTCGGGACAAAACTTCCATCGGTTTCACACGGCAGGTGGTGAATCTACCGTGTAAGTAAGATGCCACAGAACGGTGATAAACAACCTCCCCTCAAAGCCGCAGCGGCAAGCCCGGCGCCCTCGGTCAGCGCGGCTGCGCGCGTGGACAGCGACTTAGTCAAACGCGCCTACCAGAAGGTGATGAATCGGGCCGATCTCACGCGGGACGAGCGGGATGCGTTGCGCCGGCATGAGAAAGAGAAGGAGGAGCGGCTCCGCTGGCAGTTTTACGAGTCGATCCCGCAGAAGCACTGGCGCGCCATGACGGGGAGGCAGACGAAGGTGATCAATGAACAGGCCGAGCGATACGGCCTGCCCTTCGGCGGACCGGCGATCAATCTGCCCAAGCTCGCGCGGGCGCTGCACGACTTCCTGGCGGACAATGCCCTGAAACTGGCACGGGACGCAGATGGCGATTCGCTCATGCAAGGGGGCGGGAGCAGTCCCGCGCTGGAACGTTATCGGGAAGAGCGTGCGGCGCTTGCACGACTGGATCGCCTGGAGCGAGAGCGTGGCTTGCTGCCGCGCGATGAGGCACGAGATGCGTTGGGCAGGATCGCCGCAATCCTTCGCGGCGCTGGCGATGCCCTGCAACGGCAGTTCGGCACTGGCGCGGTCGAGATCCTTTACGAAGCAATCGAGGATGCCCAGCACGAGATGGATCGAATGTTTGGAGACAGCCATGGACACACTGGCGCAGCAACACCCGACGCGGGATGACCTCAACTGGTTCCTGCAGCAATCGCGGCCTCGACGCCGGCGTTCGATGCGGCAGTTTGCCGAGCAGGAGATCGTCATTCCCTCCGGACCTTTCGTAGGCCGGCGGTTCCGCTGCGCTCGTCAGCCATACACGGCGCTCTGGTTTGACGCGGTGGACTCCGGACGCTGGTCCCGGTGCGTCGGCACCGGCCCGACGCAGTCCGGCAAGACGCTGGCCTGCTTCATCATCCCGCTGCTGTATCACCTCTTCGAGATCGGCGAGACCGTCATCTGCGGCGTTCCAGATATGGACATGGCATCGGACAAATGGAAAGAGGACCTTCTTCCAGTGATCGCGCAGTCGAGATTTCGCGAACTGCTCCCAAGCCAGGGCAGCGGCAGCCGGGGCGGACTTGTGGAATATCTGCAGTTCGGCAACGGCGCCACCCTGAAGTTCATGTCCGGCGGGGGCAGCGACAAAAGCCGAGCAGGCTTCACTTCCCGGGTGGTTGTAATCACCGAGACGGACGGGATGGATAAGCCGGGGGTCAGCAGTCGGGAGAGCGACAAGATCACGCAGCTCGAAGCGCGAACCCGCGCGTATGGCAGCCGCAAACGTATCTATATGGAATGTACGGTCAGTACTGAGACCGGGCGAACCTGGCAGGAATACACCAAGGGGACCAAGAGCCGAATCGCCCTGCCGTGCCCGATCTGTCACGCGTGGGTCCGTCCAGAGCGGGAGCATCTGACCGGTTGGCAGGGAGCGGAAAGCCAAGGGGCCGCGCAGACCGCCGGCGCGTTCTCATGTCCCTCCTGCTCGCAGATCTGGAGCAACGAACAGCGCATCCTGGCCAACGATCACGCCATGCTTCTCCACGACGGCCAGTCGGTGGATGGACAAAGTGGTGATAGCAGCGATGTTGTGGTCGGCGATGCGCCACACACTGACACCTTAGGGTTCCGCTGGTCGGCGGTGAACAATCTGTTCCTCACCGCTGGCGAGGTTGCCGCCGATGAGTGGCGGGCGTCGCGCTCGTCGGACGAGGAATCCGCCGATCGTGAACTGCGTCAGTTTGTGTGGTGCATTCCCGTCGTCCCCACCAAGCTGACTCAAACATCCCTGGAGATCCACGAACTCGCTGCGCGCATGATCGACGTGCCGAAGGGTATTGTGCCGGCGAACATGCCGTTGATCACCGCAGGCATCGACATTGGTAAGTACCTGCTGCATTGGATTGTCGTCGGTTGGACGCCGCAGGCCGACGGTCACATCGTCGAATATGGTCGAGTTGAAGTTGCGAGCGACAGCTTGGGTGTCGAACAAGGCGTCATGGTGGCGTTGCGCGAGTTGAAGGATGTCATGCTCGAGGGATGGCCAAGTGGCGGTCTGGATGGAAGAAAGCTTCAGCCCGGCCAGGTGTTCGTCGACGCCGGTTACATGACTGATGTGATTTACTCATTCTGTCGGGAATCCGGCGAGCGGTTCCGGCCTGCCTTCGGCCGTGGCACTGGCCAGCAGTACAAGCAGCAATGGGCAGAGCGCACAACGCAGACCGGTTCGGTTGTGAAACTGATCGGCGAGGGATGTCACGCGTCATGGGTGCCGATTCAGCAGTTGCACATCCTGGAGGCGGATGCCGACCACTGGAAAACCTGGGTGCATCAGCGGCTGAGCACACCGATGGGCAAGCCTGGCGCGATGACGCTTTACAGAGCGCCACCGCAGGAGCACCTGTCGTTAGCGAAGCACCTGACTGCCGAGGCGAAGACCGAGGAGTTTGTCGCCGGCAAAGGCGTGGTGACGAAATGGGAACGCATTCGCCGGCAGAACCACTGGCTCGATGCGCTCTACAACAGTTGCGTTGCGGCACATGGATGCGGGGTGAAGCTGGTCCAGGAGATCGTGCCGGGAAACCCCGCGCCTCCTTCTCCGCCGCGTGACCCGGACCGCGATCGGTGGATAGAACCCAGCGAGGTGAAAAACTGGCTGCACGGACATAAAGGCAGGTGGTAACGAAGGAGCGCATTCGGATGAGTGAGTAGGGATGTTGCGGTTGCTGGGCGCAACGCGATCAGACGAGAGAGTGGTTTCGAGCAAGGGCAGGTGACGCGGGCACTAACCTCGACGCGGCGAACGTTGCAAAACTGGTCGCCGGCGCTCTGCAGCAAACTGGACCACCGAAATCCTTAGCAATCGCTTACAACAACCTGCACTCTCACTCCTCTTCCACTGACAGCGTATAGTCAGTTCCCCGTCTCCGTCCTGTCGGAACGGCAGTTATTGATTGACATCAACCGCCATCAACTGTGAAATCTCTTCTAGCTTCTGAAGGAACATATCGCGTTTGCGAACACCTCCACGGGCAGGAGCCATTTCAGCGCCAAGAAAGCGGCGGATCAGGTGATGACGATCGAAGACCTTGGCATCTACCTCAAGCTCTCGAAGTCGACGCTTTACAAGCTCGCACAGGAGGGCAAA
>JAWXBB010000641.1:0-7038 GCA_034439795.1 Planctomycetaceae bacterium
CGGGTGAAGATTCTCGATTTCGGCCTGGCGCGCGTGACCACGCAGCCGAGCGGGCAATCGCAGACCGCGCATTACGACCCGGTGGCGACGGACGCGGGCACGGTGCTGGGGACGGTGGGCTACATGTCGCCCGAGCAGGTGCGCGGGCGGTCGGCCGAGGCCGCCAGCGACCTGTTTTCCCTCGGTTGCGTGCTCTACGAGATGGTGACCGGTCAGCGGGCCTTTCGACGCGATACGGCCGTGGAAACCATGAACGCGATCCTGCACGAAGAGCCGGCGGAATTGTCAGTGTCGGGCCGGCAGATGCCCGTCGAGTTGGCGCGGCTAATTCGTCAGTGCCTTGTCAAGAATCCGATCCAGCGGCTGCACTCCGCGCGCGATCTGTCCCTCGGCCTGCGGACGACAGCGACTGATCCCGGCCTTCACTGGCACGCTCTAACTCGCCAACGTCCGCGGCTGATTGTCGGCATTGGCGCGGCTCTGGTGCTGATCGGAGCCGTTTGCGGTTCTGCATACTTCCTCACACGAGACGGCAAGCCTTCCGATCCCGGCAAACCAGCGGAAGAGACCAAGGCCATCGACGCCCTCGCCGTCCTGCCATTCGTCTACACCGAAGGCGATCCGACGACGGAAATGCTCAGCGAGACCCTCGCCGGCCACATCAGCGACAGCCTCCGGCAAGTGGGTCGCCGCGACCTCAAGATCCGGCCTCCCAGCTCCGTCTCGCGGTACGCGCGGCAACGGCCGGACACGTTGACGATTGGACGGGAACTGAACGTGCCGTTGATCGTGACGGGGACCCTGCGAACGCAGGGGAATGTCATGACGATCACCGCGGAAGTGGTGGACGCCCGCGAGGACAACCTGCTGTGGCGCAAGCCCTACACTTGCCAACGCGGCGAGACGCTGGACCTGGACGTGCAAGACCAAATTGTTCAAGACGTCGCCGCCAACTTGGGGCTCCGGCTCAGCGACGAAGAGCAGCGGCGGCTGACTCGCCGGCGCACGGCGGACCGGGACGCGTACAACCTGTACCGCGAGACGATGTACCACTTGGGCAAATTCACTCCCGAAGGTGTGGCGGCCGGCATCAAGTCCGGCAAGCAGGCGATCGACAAGGATCCCAAGTACGCCCTGGCCTATTCGGCCGTGGCGCGATGCTACATCCTGCGCGGCACGCTCTACGAGGGGCCCAAAAAGACGTTCCCGGACGCCCGAACCTATGTGGCTGAGGCGTTGAAGCTCGATCCGAACCTGCCGGACGCGCATGCCGCGCTGGCGGTGATTTACTTGTTTCACGACTGGAATTGGACGGCGACCGAGCGCGAGTTGCAGCAGGCCCTCGCACTCGATCCAGGCGTGCCCCTCACCTGGAATTTCCAAGGCTTTTCGCTGGCGGTCCAGAACCGGCTGCCGGAGGCCCTCGTGGCCATCCGACGAGGCCAGGAACTCGACCCGCTCTCGCCGGCCCGGAGACACGAGCTCGCGATGTGCTACAACTGGATGGGCGATTCCGATCGAGCCATCGTTGAGGCAGAGAAGGTGCTGGAGCTGGACCCCAACTTTCCCTTCTCATATCGCGAACTCGGACTGGCCTATCTTCAAAAGAGGATGCCTGAGAAAGCCATCGAAGTATTAAAGGCAGCGGTTGACCGCGGACAAAGACATCCGCGCAACATGGCGATGCTCGGATGCGCTTACGCGGCGGCCGGCAGAAGGGGGGAGGCTCAAGGAGTTTTGGAACAGTTGAAGGGACTTTCGCCGGGCCGATTCGCCTTCGCATTTTCGATCGCGCAGATTCACGCGGCCCTCGGCGAGCCAGACGCGGCATTCGAGTGGCTGCAGAAGGCCCTCGACGAGCGCGACTCGTCCGTGGTCTGGCTGAAGGTCGACCCCACTATGGTCAGCCTGCGCTCAGACCCGCGGTTCGCCCAAGTGCTGAACGACATGGGCTTGCCGCCGTGAGTTGGCCGCCACTCGGTGCAGAATACGGGGCCACGAAGACTTAGGCCCCGCCACCCGGCCGTCATTCACGTCACGCGATCATCCACTCCCCCGCTCGCCCCCCTCCGTCGCACACGCTACCATTGCGAACGTGCCAACGGAGCCGTGCATGACCGCCGCTGTGCGATTGCTGATCGGGACGGACCCCGCCGCTTTGGAGGCGGCCGCGCGGGCGGAGTATGGGCGTTCGCTGCTGGCCGCTCAGGCCGCGCGCGATCCGGGGCGCGGGCTGTGGATCACGCCGACGGCCCAATCGCGGCGGGCCGTGCTGCAACGGCTGGTCGGCGACCTCGGCGGGACGTGCGTGTCGCCGGGCATCATCACGTTCGACGGGTTCGCCGAGTCGTTGTTGCGGGCCGCGGGCCGGCCGGCGACGGCGATCTCGTCGATGGTTCGTCGATTGTTATTGCGTCGGCTGGTGCGTGACGCGATCCACGACAATGCCTTGCCGTACTTCTCCGCCGTGGCGCACACCGCGGGGTTTTTGGACATCGTCGAGTCGTTCATCGCGGAGCTGAAGCGGGACGAAATCTGGCCCGAGCGGTTTCTCGACATCTGCGACCGCCATTCGGAGACTGCCGCGCGCGATCGCGAGATCGGCGGCCTCTATCAGCGCTATCAGGACGTGCTGCTGCAACAGAATTGGTACGACACCGAAGGCCGGTTCTGGCTCGCGCGGACGCAATTGCTCGACGGGCATTGCCGGCGGTTGCCGCAGTGGACGCACGTCGCGGTCGTGGGCTTCGCCGACTTCACGCCGCCGCAGACGGAGATCCTCGAAGAGCTGTCGCGCCGCTCGGAGCAACTCACGCTCACCATCCCCGGCGACCCGGCAGACGACCGCCGCGACCTGTTCGCGAAGCCCACGCAAACCGAGCTAGCGTGGCGGAAGCGATTCCCCTCGGCCGACATCGTCCGCGTGGACGGCGTCGTTGGTGAACCCCAGGCCCGACAGACTCTCCGTCGCGGTCTGTTCGGCAACCTGCGGCAACAGACGCCGGTGGCTGCCGACGACATCGAGCTCGTCGCGGCATCCGGCCCCGACAGCGAACTCTCCGCGGTCGCGCTCCGCATCAAAGCGCTGTTGCAGAATGGTTATGCCCCGCAGGACATCATCGTCGGCGTGAGTTCAGCCACGACCGACGCGTTTCGCTGGACGCAGGGCCTGCAAGCCCGCGGCCTGCCCGCGTGGTGCGACACCGGCCCGCCCGTTCGCGAAGCCGGTCTGGTGAAATTCGTCATCGCCGTGCTGCTCGCTGAACTGGAGGACTGGTCGTTCCAGCGCTTGCAGGCCGTGCTCAACTCATCGTATTTCCGTCCCAGGGTGGCCGGGGCTGGAGCCGCCTTGGGCGAAGCCCCGGTCTTATCCGCGCCGAAGACCGGGGCTTCGCGAAGCGCTCCAGCCCCGGCCACCCACATGGCGACAATGGCCGAGGACCGCAGTTCGGTGGCCACATCGTTGCGACGACTGCGGTTGTCGAGCGACCGGCGGGCGATCCTGAAGGTGTTGCCGCGCAGCGCCTCGGCCGGCGTCGAAGAGGCGTCCACGGAGGCTGACGAGGCCGCGCTGCGCAGCGACACGAACTGGCCGGCAGTGCATGCCGCCGCCGGACGGTTTCTGCGCTGGTACGCCAAGGTGACGGAGCCGTTGCGAAAGTTGCGACCGCTCGCGGAATGGCTGGACGTCATTGCGGACCTCGCGCAACAGTTCGGTGCGATTTCTGTAGGGTGGGCCGAGTCTTCGAGTCCCACCACTGCTGCCACCGACGTGGTGGGACTCGAAGACTCGGCCCACCCTACAAGACTCGACGTCGCCGACGTGCAACTCTGGGAACGCCTGCAGCGCACGCTGCGCGACGCCGCGGCGGCCGATGCGTTGCGGACGACATCGCCGCCGGCGCTCGATCTGGTCGAGTTTCTCGCTGAATTCCGCGATCTGTTGGCCAGTGAATTTCGCGAGCCGGACGACGAAGCCGCGGGGATGATTCGTGTGCTGGGCGTCGAAGAAGTCCGGCATCTCGACGCGCCGGTCTTGATCCTCGTCGGCCTGACTGAGGACAGCTTCCCGCGCGGCCGCGGCGATGACTGCCTGTTCCCCGACGCCGAGCGCCGCCGGTTGTCGCAGGCCGGCTTGCCGATGCGGCACGCCGCGCAGCATCAGCAGGACGATCTGTTCCTGTTCTTCACGCTGCTGCAACGCTGGCAGCGCCGATTGGTGCTGACGTACTCGGCGATCGACACGCGCGGCCATCCGACGTTTCCCAGCCCGTACGTCACCGCGCTGCGAACGTTGTTCACCGACCAGAGTCTGCCGGTACATCGCGAGGGGCAACTCGATCCCGTCCCCGATGCGACGCACATGCTGTCCGCGACCGATCAACGCCTCGCCGCCTGGGAAGCCGCGCGAACCGGTCGTCCCGGCTGGTTGCGAACGATCTGGGAACAACCAGCGTCGCGCAGCACGTCGGCGAACGTCGCCGCCGCGGTCGCGATGGCCGTACAGCGCTTTCACACGCCCGGCTTCACAGCCTATGAAGGCCGATTGGCGGTTGAAGCGAATCGGCAAGCGGTCGCGAAACGATTCGGCGAGCAGCGTCAGTTCAGTGCGACGGAACTGGAAGCCTACGCGAATTGCCCGTTCCGCTTCTGGCTGGAAACCGGGCTGGGCATCGAACCGGTGTCCACCGTGAAAGACGGCACCAATCATCGCGAACGAGGCAGCCTCGTGCATGCCGTGCTGTCGAAGTTGAGCCCCGACATCGACGCCGGCCACGCGGGCGAAGAGTTGGCCGACCGTTTCCGCGATCTCGTCGAAGACCGCTTGCAAAAGGCCGTGTCGGTCACCGAACTGCAACGGGCCTTGACGCGCATCGAACGGCAACTGCTCGACCAATGGGCCGCCGCGTACGCCGAACAGTGTGATGTCTATACGGAACAGATCCAAACCGTCGCCGAAGGTCGATGGCAGGTGCTCGACACGGAGTTTCCCTTCGGCGACGTCCCCGGCGCTCCCGAAGAGGCGAAGGCCCGCACGCTCACGTTCGGTGAGACATCGAACAGGGTCCAGGTCCGTGGACGCATCGACCGGATCGACGTGGGCCAGTATCACGACCGGCCCGCGTTCATGGTCATCGACTACAAGACCGGCCGGCGACCGAAGTTTTCCGAAGACGACGTCCGCAGCGGCCGCGCGTTGCAACTGATGCTGTACGCCTTGGCCGTGCGACGCTTGGGACTCGCTCCCGCCGATGCCTTGCCATTCCAGTTGGGCTACTGGTGTCTCAAAGAGACCGGCTTCCAGGGAGGCGTGGGTTTGCGTTCGCAACAGACGCTCAAGCCAATCGACGCCGCGGCGTGGCAAACGCTGGAACGGTTGGTCGATGAAGTCGTGCCCCGATTAGCGCAGGGCATTCGCGCCGGCGAGTTCGTCGTCGACAATCCCGACGAGCATTGCACGGGCTATTGCGAATTCCGCACGGTCTGTCGCGTGAATCAAATCCGCCCGCTCGCCGACCGGCTCGTCAAGTTGCGTGCCTCTTATGAGGCACCGACAACATCAACCGAGCCGAAAGCCATCGAGAAGCCTGCACGAAAGGGATCGCGATGACTGCGTCCCCCGTGCCAGGTTCGTATCTCAGCCTGGGCCATTCCGAACGCGCGGAGTTTCAATCGCTCTGGCACCAACTCCTGTCCCAGACGGATGCGCGATCCTGGCGTAGGGTAGAGACGTTATCGGAGTTTCGGGAGCAACAGTTATCGGGACGGTTTCGCATGCCGATCGAGTTCGCCGTCATCTGGCAAAGTTGGTCGGAGGAGTTCACCGCGTCGGAGATCACCGAGATGCTGGCTCAATTGCCGCTGTGTCGCGTGGTCTGCGTGACCGGGCCGTGGTGCGAATCGGATCAGCGCACGCGCCGCGCGTGGCCGCCGGCTCTCGTCACGCCGTGGTGGCATGCCGGCCAACGATTGCAGCACGAACTGGCCGCGGTGCAGAGTCGCGCTGCGCACGCAGTGCCGTGGACGGCGTCGCGCGAGGAACTGTGGCTGTGGGAGCAAACCACTCCGGACCAGAGTTCGCTGGCGGGGCTCGCGGTTTCTCTGCGCATGGCCGACCATCACTTTTCCGCGATGCTCGGCGAGACGCTCATTGACATTGGGGCCACCGTCGTACAATACGCGAGTGATGACGTGGACGCGGTGCTCGTTGACGCCGATCCCTGGAGTCCAGACCGGGCTCGAGCGTTGGCGGAAGTTGTTCAGGATGTCTCGCCCATTCCGGTGATTGCGTTGTCGGGTTGGACCATTCCCGAACTGGCGTCGGAGGTCCAGGCTTGCGGCGTGCTGGGTGTGTGTTCCAAGTTCGACGGGGTCGCACTCATCGAATTGCTCAGCGCCCGACAGCGTCACGCGGCAGCGGTTTCCTCGGAGTCTCAGCGGGTAAAACCCTGATAGCCAAGGATTTTCGATGATCAATCTAGATACTGGTTCGTGATCATTGATACGATCCGCGGTCGCGCGAAGCGAGGTTCGGATGGCCCAGGAGTCGCTTCGCACCACCTGAACGCCTATTTTCTTCGTGGTTCGAAAAAAAACTGTCTTGAAATCTGGCCAACCTTGAAGCAGGCCATAGAATACCACGCGAGCCATTGAAGACCCTTTCGCCATCTCTGTCGTAGGGAGCCAGCCATGTCCGCGGAGCTAGTGCAACTACTTACTGCCGCCGTTAGCGAGATAGGTCAGCTCCAGGAAGCCATCAAGGATCTTCAGAGCCGCGTCGCGGCGCTGGAGAGCCATGCTCCGGCCGCTCACGAAGACGCCGCCAAGGTTTCGGCGGTCAAAACAACTCGCCTGGAGCATCCGGGAAAAGCCGGGGCGATCGCGTCCGTCGTGACCACCGAACGGCACACGGTTCCGTCGAACCATTCGGGGATCAAGGTCTTCGAACGTCCGCCCCAGCCGATGTTCGTGCCGCCCTCCCCGGACGCCGTCCCGCCCCCGCTGCTCCGTCCCGAATTGTTCGAACCCGTCGATCTC
>JAWXBB010000642.1:0-17159 GCA_034439795.1 Planctomycetaceae bacterium
GGACGTGAAGTCCGAAGCGGTCGCCCGGTTGACGGTCACTGCGCCGGCCCCGCTACGACGGCCGGCGAACGGCGCTTACCCGTGCGGTCCGCAGGTGACGTGGGTCATGTCGGGCCGGTAGTCATCCGACCGGTTGACTTTGTTAGCCGCGACCCGGAGGCTTTGCGGAGGGGAGCGCTGGGGCGGAGCGCACAACACGCATGGCGCGCTCCACGCAGCGCTCCCCTGCGCAAAGCCTCCGGGTCGCGGCTAACCAGAATGCGCTCGACGATCCGATCCGGTGCCTGCATCCAAATGAAAAAAGGTGCCGGTCCCCGCAGGGAGCTCGTCACCTTTTTCAGCGATCGATCATCCGTGGTGTCAGATCAGCGCTGTCAGACTCGCGGGAGACTTGTCTGGGGGAGCATTCGCTCCCCCAGACGTCGTCTCACGTTCCCGTTTCCATCCCCTCGCGCGGTTGCGGCCGCGGGGGCAGGATGGAGGGACGGGGTCATCCTCAACTTAGTGGCAGCAAGCCGCGGCGGGAACCGCACAGCTCGGAGCGCACGGGGCGGCGCAGGTCGGGCCGGCATAACCGCAGCTCGGGGCGGCGTTGCAGCAGTTGTTGTTCTTCCGGCTCGAGCGGAGCTTGCTCATCCAGCCGCTCATCGAGAAGCGCTGCTTCTTGGCTTTGCCGCAGCAAGCGTTCTGCGGGCAGCAGGTCGGGGCCGGAGCGGCACAGACCGGAGCACAAGCGACCGGAGCGGCACAGGTCGGGGCACAAGCCGCGGGAGCGGCACAGGCCGGGGCACAAGCCGCCGGGGCGGCACAGGTCGGGGCACACGCGGCCGGGGCGGCACACGTCGGGGCGGGAGCACAGCAGCTCGGCTGAGCGCCACAGCAGTTGTTGTTGTTGTTGCGACCGAACAGGCCGGCGTCGGCGCTGTTCAGGCTGGCGAAACACACCAGCGCGGCGGTGATCAATGCGTACTTCATCTCAAGACTCCTCGACATCCAGGCGGAAAGGGAACGTGATGTGATCGCAACCGATTGCCGCCGGACCCCTTGTCCAGCGGACTCCGCCGGGTTTTCCCCGGCCGAGCCGTTGCCTCACTGCCCCTACTTTTCGGGTGGGGTGACCCGCGTTGAATAGAAAACATGCGTTGTTTCCGCGGTCTGTGAAGACCAGTTGCGTCCTTGCCGCCCGTAGCGATTCTGCCGGTCCGTTTGGACCGACGGCAGCGATGATCGGGACGGTAACGACGGGGGTTTGCTATGATGTTTTGCCCGGCCGCCGGTGTTGAACTAACCCGAAGGCTTGCTGGCGTTTCCGCAAACTACGCAGATCCCTGGCGAGTCCCGAAACTGTGCCCGCTTTGCTGTGGCCATTGCTGACCGCCCTCGTGCTGGTGGGGTGCCTGGTCCGGCTCGCCCGACTCCGCGGAGCGCTGGCTGGGACCACATTACAACCCGCTGCGACATGCGGTCTGCTCGTGGGCAGCGTCTGGCTGGTGTGGCTGGCGACTCTTACTTACACGATGGAGATCAACCTCCGCTGGATCGGCGAACTGACGCATTTCGCTTACGTCGCCTCCGTGCTGTCCCTCTGCCCGCCGATGCTGGTACTCGGCGCACGGCGACCGACGAACCGCGCGTGGACGGGCTTCGTCATCGCCCCCATGATCGTCGTGCTCTGCTGGCCGGTCATTACGCTGGCGTTGCACGGCGGCTGGCATCGCCCATTACAACTGGAGACACCGCACCTCGTCGCTTATCTGTTCGTCGCGGTAATGAGCCTCGGCAACTACGTGGGCGGTTCGCTGACGTTCTCCGCAATCCTGTGCGGGGCGAGCCTGGCGACGATTGCAGCGTCGTCGGCCCAGCACAAAGCCTCCGGGGACGAGGGCCTCGCTGCGGTGACGTTTGCCGTGCTAATTCTGGCATTCGGCACGCTGACTGGCCTCCGGCGACTGCGGAAAACGACGTGGCCGACAGATCCCCTCAACCGCGTCTGGCAGGAGTTCTCCACGCTGTACGGACTCGTCTGGTCGCGGCGGGTGCTGGACCGCGTCAACGCCATTGCGGAGAAACAACAGTGGCCGGGGCGATTACATGCGGACGGATTTCATTGGGATCGCCCGCTGGATGATGGTACGCAGCAGCAGGTCGAGCACGCGCTGCGGTGGCTGCTGCGGCGGTTCGTTGATCCGGCATGGTTGGACGCCCGGCTCGGGCATCCGGCAACATCCGATGCGGCGGAGACATTGTTAATCGATACGTGAGGAAGAGAAGACCGGGGCGACACGCCCCGGCTCCTACAGAGACTGCTTGATGACCGACACCGCGATTCCCGATCCGCTGACGCGATTGCTGGAGCTGGCGCTCGAGCTCGGCGGCGAGCACGATCCCGAACGCATTCTGCAGATCGCGACGGACGGCGTGTGCGACGCCGTCGGCTGCGAGCGGGCCAGCCTGTTTCTCGTCGATGAGGCCCGCCAGGAACTCTACACCCGCGTGGTCACCGAACTGGAGATCGCGGAAATCCGGCACCCGCTCGACCGCGGAACCGTGGGCTGGGTCGCGACGCAACGGCAACTCCTGTCGGTCCCGCATCCGCCGAGCGATCCGCGATGGGACGCCGGCACCGACCGCAAGACCGGCTTCACGACCCGCAACATTCTCGCCGCGCCGGTGATCTCGCCGCACGATCAGCGGCTGCTCGGCGTCTTGCAGTTGTTGAACAAGCCGGCGGGGTTCGCAGCGCTCGACGAACGCCTCGTGCAGGCGTTCGCGGCCCACGTCGCCGTCGCGTTGGAACGGCGGCGGTTCCTCGACGAATCTCGCGAAGCCGCCGTGCTGCGTCACACGCTGGAGATGGGCCTCAAGATTCAATCGACGTTCCTGCCGGACAAGCTGCCCGACATTCCCGGTTACGAAGTCGCCGCGTGGTGGCAGCCGGCGGAGTTCGTCAGCGGCGATTATTACGACTGGTTTCCGCTGCCCGACGGCCGCTGGGGGTTCGCGATCGGCGACGTCAGCGGCCACGGGCTGGCGGCGTCGCTGATCATGGCGTCGGTCCGCGCAATGGTTCACGTGCTGGTGCAGACGGTCTCCACGCCGCGCGAGTTCTTCGCAGTCCTGCGGAACAGCATCGCCAAGGATTTGACCAACGGCCGCTTCATCACAATTCTATTCGTCGGCCTCGACATTCATCGGCACGAGGTGCGCACGTGGAACGCTGGCCACGGACCGGCGGGCATCTACCATCTGCGGACCGGCGTCTATCACCCGATCGCCCCGACGACCACGCCGCTCGGTTTTCCGTCGCTCGAATTGTCGCACGATGACGGATTGACGAGGCTCGACGTCGGCGATTTGGTGGTGCTCGGCACCGACGGCGTGATCGAAGTCCGCAACGCCGACGGCGAAATGTTCGGCAACCAGCGGCTGCAGGAGATGATCGAACAATACGCCGCGCTTCCGGCGGCGGAGTTGGTGTCGCACATCAGCGCCGCGGTGCGACACTTCCACGGCCGACCGCTGCCGCCGGACGACACGACGCTGGTGGTCATCCGCCGGGCGAAATGACACTCTTTAGGAGCCGGGGCGTGTCGCCCCGGTCTTCTCTTTTCGACGAAGACAAGACCGGGGCGACACGCCCCGGCTCCTACGGAAACTAGCGCAGCGCATCCAGCGCGCTCAGCCGCATCGCGGACAGCGACGGAAACAACCCGCCGACGAAGCCCATGAACAATGCGAGCAGCATGCCGGTCGACAGCACGGTGCCGTCGACCTGCATCTTGAGCACGACGAACTTGCCGCCCCCCTGCCCGCTGCTGACGATGCTGTTCGCCGTCGCACCGTCGAACAGGAAGCCGAGCGCGCAGCCGAGCGCCCCGCCGATCAGTGCGAGCAGCATCGACTCCAGCAGGAACGACACCAGAATCTGCCGACGCTTGAAGCCCAGCAGCCTGAGCACGCCGATGTCGCGCGTCCGCTGGCTGATGGCCGCGAACATGGTGTTCATCACGCCGAACACGCCGCCGACGGCCGTGAACGCGGCGACGATCATCGCGGCGACCAGAAATTGCGTGTTGGTCTGCGACATGCCCTCGAAGTATTTCGTCTCCACAATCGCTGCCAGCTTGGCCTTGGTGTAATCGGTGACGAAGAACTCGCGGAGCTTGAGCGCTTCGGCCGCTCCCGGTGCGCGGGCGACCAGCGTGCTGTAGTTTTCCTTGCCGAACATCTTGCCGACCAGCGATTGTTTGGCCCAGACTTCGGAATCGTAGGTCGAACCGGACGACTCGAACACGCCGACGACCAGCCACGTCCGGTCGCTGATCGAGAACGTGCCACCGGCGTCGAGGCGATCCTTGTTCTTCGCGCGGGCGATGACTTCAGGCTTGCGATCCAGCCCCATCTCGCGGGCAATGCCCGAGCCGAGCAGCACTTCGATGGCCGGGGCGTCGTCCGGCTTCGCGTTGGGCAGCGGGCCCACTCCGGCGTCGGAGAACCAACGGCCCCCCTCGGCGAGCGTGTGACCGTGTACCTTCGCGCTGATGGCGGGATCGTCCACGCCGCGGACCTGCAGGAACCGGCGCTTCGGCCGACCGGGGGCGGCGTCGATCAGCGGCTGGTTGACGACGATGTACGTTTCGCGGCTGACGAGCGGCTTGCCGTCTTCGCGGACGATGCCCGGCTGATTCTCGATGTCGCCGACGTCTGCGATGGCCAGGCTGCTGAAGGCCTCATCGGTCGAGCCGTCGGACAGGATCATGACGTTGCCCGGCTGCCCGCTGGTCATCGTCAGCGCATACATGCCGTTGACGAACGCCAGCATCACGACGAGCAGGCCGACCACGAGCACGAACGCCAGCACGGTCAGCGCCGCCGTCCGCCAGCGGACGACGAGATTGAGGGCGTTGTAACTCAACGGCACGCGGGTGATCGCCGCGAGCAGCGCGATCGCCAGCACCAGCACGCCGAGCGTCTCCGGGCGGTGCGCCCAGAGGAAGACCATGCTCCCGACGAGGGACGACCAAAAGCCAACCATCACATGGAAATCCTGGAAAGCGAAAGCATTTGATCCACAGATTTCACAGATTCCGCAGATTGGAAATCAATGAACTCAGTGAGAGATTGCCCTATCACGTCGGTTCCCTCTATTCAAATCTGCGTCATCTGTGAAATCTGTGGACAAACCTCTTCTCGCATTGTGCGTGACACAGATCATTATCGTGTGGAAGCGTTCGCACGGCTGACACAGCCGTGGCACACAAATCACACCACGTTCCCCGTTACGCCGTCTTCGCGAAGATGTCGGCGACGCGGACGGTCCGCGCGGCCCAGGCGGGGCCGATGCTGCCCGCGAGTGCCGTGCCTCCGCCGATCGCCGCGCCCCACCACCACGCGGCGGCGGCGATGTAAAACGTGCCGAAGAACGCGATCGGAAACTTTAAGCCCCCCAGCATGTGATTCACCATCAGGTAGGTTCCGCCCGCGCTCACCGTCCCGGAGAGGACGCCGACCAGGATGGCCTCCGTCAGCACGAGGAACAAGATCTGCCACGGCCGGTAACCCAGCACCTTCAGCACGGCGAACTCCATCCGCCGCTCGCGGACGCTGATGCTGATCGAATTGGAAATCACCAGCGACAGCGTGAACAGAATCGCCGGGGCGAGCAGCCACTGCATGCCCCAGATCAGGTCGCGGTAGGCTTCGAGGAATGTCGCGATCCCTGACGACGCCGTCTCGAACTTCACCGCGGGGCTGCTGTACGACGGGTTGGTGAGAATCTGGTCGGCGACCTGGTCGAACCTGGGCCGGTCCTTGAGCCTGAGCCAGACGAGGTTCAGCGACTTGCCCGCCATCGCGTGCGGCTTGCCGGCGTTCTCGCGCGACCAGGCGTCCATCGCCGACTGCAAATAATCGGCCCGCATGGCCGCCGAGGGATCGTACCGGCCTTCGGGGAACTCGCCGACGATGTCGAACTCCAGGTCGATGCCGCGGTAGTTGAAGCTGTAGACCTTGACCTTGTCGCCGACTTTCTTGCCGATGTTCGCCAGCCGCTCCTTGCCGACGATCAAGCCGGTTTTCGTCTGCTCCAGCTTGGCGACGACTTCGTCAAATTGTTTCTTTTGCTCCCCTTGCAGATCGTCGAGGCCGTCCATCATTTCGGTCAGGTCGCGCGGCTCCAATGCGAACGCGAACAGAATGGTGTTGATCGACCGCTTCTTCGGATCGGGGTCGGTCGAGCCGCCGTAGAAGCTCCACGTCATCGCGTCCTGGGGGTCCACGCGCTGATCGCCCGGACGATGCGGCCCCCCTTCGGCGAGACCGTTCGCATAGGCCCACGGCATCTGGCTGGGAATCTGCCAGCGTTCGGTCACGATCCCCTTGAGATTCTGGGCCTTCTCCGTCGTCGCCGTTGACAGAAATGAGAGAATCGAAAACACCACCGTGACGACGAGCACCATCACCATCGTCGCCAGCGACGTGAAGATCGTCCGCAATGGGTTGCGGAAGAGGTTGTCGAGGACGAGGCGCAACAAGTTCATGGTTGTTCACTCGCAGGACGCCCAGGGATAGCAATCCCTGGGCTTCTTCATTGCGTTGTCACTTCACCGCCACCGGCGTCGGCTCATCCACCAACTGCCCCTTTTCGAGATGCACCACGCGGTCCGCCCGCGCGGCGGCGCGGGGGTCGTGGGTGACCATCACGATCGTCTTCTGCAGCGTCCGTTGCAGTTCGCCGAGGAGGTTGAGAATCTCCTCGGCCGACTTCGCGTCGAGATCGCCCGTCGGCTCGTCGGCGACGATCAGGTCGGGATCGGTGACGATGGCCCGGGCGATCCCCACGCGCTGTTGCTGGCCGCCGGAGAGTTGGCCGGGGCGATGATGCAGCCGGTCGGACAGGCCGACGAGGTCCAACACGTTCAGAATTTGCTCGCGGCGCTGGGCCGGCGACAGCGGCAACAGCAAGAGCGGCAGTTCGACGTTGCGGTACGCCGTCAGCACCGGCAGCAGATGATAGAACTGGAACACGAAGCCGATGCCCCGCGTCCGCCAGCCGGCGAGCTGGCTTTCGTTCATCGACGAGATGCAATGGTCACGAACCCAGACTTCCCCCTCGGTGGGGCGATCGAGCCCGGCGATGAGATTCAGCAGCGTCGTCTTGCCGGAGCCGCTGGGGCCCATCAGGCCGACGAATTCCCCCTCCGGCACCGACAGCGTGAGGTCGTTGAGCACCTCGACGACTTCGCTGCCGCGTCGAAAGGACTTGTGAACGCCGCGGACTCGCACGCAGGCTTCAGTGTCGGACATCAAAGGCGATTCCGGTTACAGGGAGGGTCGGTATCGAGGAATGTCGAATGTCGTTCCAATTTCGTGCGGTCATTGGCGGAACATGGCAACGTATTTACGCCGAAGGCGTTAGATAACACAGCCCAGGGTCGCGAGTCTTCGAGCGCACCCTGGGTTGGCGTTGTTGAGCGGCCAAGTACCCCAAAGGGGTTCCATCATCGAGTGGCCGTTCGGTCTATGTAACCCCTGCGGGGTAAAGAGTCACAATTGTGTCCGCCACCCAGGGTGCGCTCGAAGACTCGCGACCCTGGGCTTTGATATGCAACCCCTTCGGGGTAAATACAAACTTGGTGGTTCTGCATTCGTCATTCCGCCGCTACCTCGCCGCATCGGTCGTCTCCGCGGACGACGCCGGCGGCGCGGGATCGACCGTCTCCGCAAAGAACGTGACGGTCGCGCCCATCTCGGGCTTCAAGTAGCGGCCCTGCTCTTCCGGCGGGACGGAGAGTCGCACCCGAACCGGGACCGCGCCCTTGGCCCGGTTGGCGATCGGCATCAACCGCGAGACGTAGCCGTCGTACGTCCGCTCGGGAAAGGCCTCCGCCCGCACTCGGCAGCGCTGATTCTTCTGGACCTTGGCGATGTCCCGCTCCTGGATGTCGAGCTCCACTTCGAGCTTCGACAAGTCGGCGATGTCGCAGAGACTGTAGGAGCCGTTGAACGCGATCGGGTTCACGAGGTTCCCCAACTCAGCGTTCTTTTTCAGGATCGTCCCCGAAATCGGGGCCTTGATGACGGTGTTGTCCAGCCGCCATTTGGACCGCGACAACTCCGCCTCCGCGGCCCGCAGTTCGGCGGCGGCGATCCGCTTCCGTTCGTCGCGGGGGCCGTCGATCATCAGTTGCGTCATCGCCGTCAGACTTTCAACGCGTGAGACCAGCGCGCGATAACTGCTTTGGGCGTCCTCCACATCCTGTGGAGTGACGATTTTCTTCTCGAACAAATCGCGCTTGCGATCATACGTGCTTTTCGACTGGTCGAGCTGCGTCTTCGCTTCCGCCAACTCGGCCCTGGCCTGCCGGATTTCGTCGGGCCGGTTCCCCTGCTCGGCTTCGTTCTTCCGTTGCCGTGCGGCCTCGACCTGGGCCACGCCTCGTTCGTATTCGGAGCGATACTCGGTGCTGTCGATGACGGCGAGCACCGCCCCCTCCACCACCTGCTGCCCGGCGTCGAAGTTCAATTCCAGAATCCGGCCGCTCACCTGCGGGCTGACCAGAATCTGCTGCTCGGGGATGATGTACCCCTTGGACTCCAGCACGATCTGCCCCGCTGCCGCGGCCGGCGCAGCGGTCGAGGACTTCGACGTCGTCGCCTCGCCGGTCGCGGTGGCCGTCGTCGCCGAGTCCGTGTCCGACGACGCATTCACCGCCACGTCGGCAAACGGCCTCGGCAGAAACGGCACGATCCCGCCGAGCGCGGTGTACGTCGCGGCGACCGCGAGCAGCATCACCAGCATCCACGGCACGAACCCGCCGCCGCGCGCTGGTTGCGGCGGGGGCATCCGCAGCGATTGCACCTTGGCGGCCAGCCGCTCGGGCGATTTCTCGCCTGTACGCGGGGCCGCTGTCGCTTCCGGGCGTTCGATCACAGTCAAACCTTGTGAGGAACTGGCGTCGCCATCAATGAACGCACCGCAGTCGCCGCCCGGCGACGATGGTCGTGGGATTGATGTCCAAATATGATGCGGCGTCCGTCGGGAAATTGCCACCCCGGTTTCGCGAGCGGATGACAACGGAAGTGCGCCTCCATTCTGTGTCGCTTCCTCCTCCGGTCCCCTCGCCCCCGTCTTCGGGGGAGAGGGTTAGGGTGAGGGGCCCGAACGCTTCGCAGGGCGATGATCCCCAGCAACACCAACACGAAGTGTCAGCGAGGGCGAGCGCTCGCCCTCGCCCTCGCTTACGCTTCGGGTTGGTGTTGGACACGACAGGGAGCGCACACCCCCTCACCCCGACCCTCTCCCCCGAAGACGGGGGCGAGGGGGCCAGCAACCAGCGCCACCCAGAATCGAGATGCACCCGCATGACAACCTCCCGTCACCTGTTACACTACGGGCCATCTTCAGGAGACACCGCAATGCGACTGACACCCCGGCTGATCGGCGCCCTGGTCCTCATCATGTCACGATCCGACGCCCTCACCGCCGCGGATTTTCCGACGGTCGATCAACTTCCCCAGCAATCGGGTCTGCCCGATCCGCTGAAAATGCGGGATGGGCGGCCGGTGACCACCGCCGAGCAATGGCGGACCGAGCGACGGCCGGAACTGCTCCAGTTGTTCCAGCACTATATGTACGGCGTTGCACCGAAGCCGCTCGGCATCACGGCGAAGGTCACGAAAACCGTCGATTCCGTGTTCGACGGACAGGCCCGGCTGAAGGAAATCGAAATCCGCTTCAACGGCCTGCCGGACAACGCCCCGCGGCTGCATCTGGCGGTCTTCGTGCCGAAGAATGCCAAGGGCCGGCTGCCGGTGTTCCTCGGGATCAACAAGTGCGGCAATCAGGAGACCGTGTTCGATGAAGCCGTGACGCCGACCACGTCGTGGCAGCACGCCAACTGTGGGAAAGCGCCGCCGCGCGGCGGTGACGCCGATTTCTGGTGCGCCCCGTACATCCTGTCGCGCGGGTATGCCTTCGCGACGTTCCACGAAAGCGACCTCGACCCCGATCAGCACGACTGGACCGACGGCATCCACCCGTTCTATCCCGACCTGCCCGCCGCGCCGGAATCGCGGTGGGGGACGATCGCCGCGTGGGCCTGGGGGTTCAGCCGCTGTGCGGATTATCTGGTGACCGACGCCGACATCGACCCGAACCGCATCTGCATCATCGGCCATTCGCGCCGCGGCAAGACCGCCTTGTTCGCCGCGGCGATGGACGAACGGTTCGCGCTGGTGGTGCCGCATCAATCCGGCACCGGAGGCATGGCCCTCAGCCGGGACAGCCAGCAGGAAAAGGTCGAGCGGATCAACCGCGCGTTCCCGCACTGGTTCAACGACAAGTTCACCGAGTTCAACGACCAGGAGGACCGGCTGCCGTTTGATCAGCACTGCTTGGTCGCGCTCATCGCCCCGCGGCCACTGCTGGACACCGAAGGCGCGCAAGACGCCTGGGCGAATTTCCCGCGGTCGCTGGACGGCCTGCGCGCCGCCGACCCGGTTTACAAGCTGCTCGGCGCGAAGGGAGTCGTGGGCACGGGCCTCGTGCAGAACGACGAACCCATTGTCGGCCCCAACTTCGGCACGTTGCTGCAATACCGCCTGGACGAGAAGCACACGCTCAACGAAAAGTTCTGGGCGAAGATTCTGGACTTCGCGGACGCGGCGCTGAAAAAGTGACGCCCATCGTGATCGCAAAAGTACCATTCTCACCACAGGAATGATACATTATCGCCAAATGATATCATTTGGCGCCGGACTGCGATCACAAAGTATCATTCGATGCAACGGGCGGATTTCCAAGATCATACGGCGGGCCGACTCGTCAAACACGAGCGCGGGTACTGGGCATATGTTCCGAACTCGCTTCCCCCAGACATCCCCCTGACTTGGGAACTCGCTGGGGAAGTGTCGGCGGCCGATCGGGGATTGAGTGAACTGGCAGGGATCGGGCGGACGCTGCCGAATCCCTATTTGCTCATCCAACCCTTCATGCGGCGCGAAGCGGTTCTCTCCAGTCGCATTGAAGGGACGCAAGCCTCCCTGTCGGACCTGTTCTACTTCGAGGCCTCCCAGGCGGCCCCGGCAGTCGGATCTGATGTCCGTGAGGTCCGCAACTATGTCCTCGCGATGGAACAGGGTCTTGCTCGGCTCAACACGTTGCCCCTCAGTCTGCGGTTGCTCCGGGAGATTCATGCGCAGTTGATGGACGGCGTCGCTGGGGACCATCTCACCCCCGGCGAGTTCCGGCGGTCGCAGAATTGGATCGGCCCCCCCGGTTGCACGCTCAACGAAGCGACCTACGTCCCCTCGCCTCCCGAAGAGATGATGACAACGCTCGGCGACCTCGAAAAATTCTGGCATGCCCCATCCCCCCTGCCGTTCGTGGTTCGGCTGGCGCTCATTCACTACCAGTTCGAGGCGATCCATCCCTTCCTCGACGGCAATGGTCGCATCGGGCGACTGCTGGTGACACTGCTGCTGTGCACCGAGAAGGTCTTGCCGCAACCGATGCTCTACCTCAGCGCGTATTTCGAGCGGCATCGGGACGAATACTACCGAAGGCTGCTCGCCGTCAGTCAACGGGGCGAGTGGGTTCCCTGGCTGTCGTTTTTTTTGCGCGGAGTCGCCGAGCAATCGCGCGACGCGGTCCAACGGGCCGAAGCGTTACTCGGGCTCTGGCAACGGTATCGGGCGCAGCTGCAAACGGCACGGGCGTCGGCGTTGTTGCTGCGACTGATCGATGAACTCTTCAGGCGGCCATATCTGACCATCTCACAGGCGGCTGACCGCTTGGATGTGACGTTCCGTTCGGCGAGCCTGAATGTCGGAAAACTCGTGAAAGCCGGGATTTTGGAAGAGTTGCCCGGCCGATCCTACGGTCGAATCTTTCGGGCACGAGAGGTCATTGAAATTTTGGAAGCACCGAATTTGATTTCGTAGCAGCCAGTCGGAAGCCCAGGGATTGCTATCCCTGGGCTTCTTGCACGATCACCACGCCGCTTCCAGAATCCCCAACAAATCCGCTTCCGTCGGGCGGCGGCCGTTGAGCAACATCAACCGCTTGATGCCGAAGGCTTTCGCGGCGAACGTCGGCAACTGGTCGCGGGTCACGCCGAGTTCGCGCAGTTGGTTCGGAATGCCGATCGCCGCCCGCAGGCGTTCGACCGCGGTGATGGCCCGTTCGACGGCGACGGCGTCCGTCACTCCCGTGGTGTCTTCGCCGAGCAATGCGGCGATGCGGGCCGTTTCTTTGGTCCGCGTCGGCAGATTGAAGCGCATCACGTACGGCAACAAGAGGCCGTTGCCCGCGCCGTGTGAGACGTGGACCGCACCGCCCAACGGATATTCCAAGGCATGCACCACGGCGACCGCGCCGTTCGAGAACGCCAGCCCGGCGAGCGTCGCCGCCAGCGACATTCCCTCCCGCGCGGCGAGATTGTTTGGCTCGCGGACCGCGGTGACGAGGTGCTGCCCAATCAATGCGATCGCCTTCTCGGCGCACATGTCCCCCAGCGGATGCTTGCCGTCGTAGGGGAACGGCTCCGTCACCGGGACTTCCATCTGGTCGTACGCCGTCGCGGTGAAGGTTTCGATGGCGTGCGTGAGCGCGTCGATCCCGCTGTCCGCCGTCGGCTTCGCGGGGCACGACAGCGTCAACATCGGATCGACGACCGCCACCGCCGGCCGCAGGTAGTGGCTGAGGATGCTGACCTTGATGTGGTTCGCCTGGTCGGTCAGCACCGCGGCGTGCGAGACCTCGCTGCCGGTGCCCGACGTCGTCGGCAGGCAAATCAGCGGCAGAACCGGGCCGGGGACTTTGCCGAAGTTGACGTAATCGCGATAACTCCCGCCGTGCGTGAGAATGCACGCGGTGATCTTCGCCAGATCCATGTTGCTGCCGCCGCCGACGGCGATGATGGCATCCGGCCCGAAGTCGCGCGCGGCCGCGAGCACCTTGTCCGCGACGGCGAACGTCGGTTCCGGTTCGCCATCGAGACAGACCCGCAGATTCAGTCCCGCGGCTTGCAACGGTTCCAGAACCTGTGCGACAACGCCCGCCTGCTCCAGCACGCGATCGCTCAGCACAAACACTTTCCGCGGCGACCACGGCGCGAGAAACGACGCGAGATGCTTGACCGACCCGGAGCCGAAGACGAGTCGTCCTGCGGAGTGGAAGTTGAAGTAACAGCGGGAGGCAGAGGTGTCAGGCATCAGGTGTCAGTGAGGCACGAAGAAGCCGCGGGATAGCATCCCGCGGTGGAGAGTCGCTCGACATTCGACCGCGGGATGCTATCCCGCGGCTTCCGGGGTCTTCACCGCGCCACCAACAGATCGCTCGGCAGCGGGTCGAACTGACCCGTGAGTTGCCGCACGGCGTCTTGCGGGGTCATGTTGAACAGCGCCCGGCCGCCGGTGCCCCAGACGCCTTGGCGGTAGTGGAACACGGCGGCGGCTTCGCGGATGGTCGCGACGGCCGCGACTCCCTCCATGTCGCCCCCCTCGACGGCTTCAAAGCGGATGTTGACGGCGACGAACGCGGTCAGCAGCCCCGATTCCTTTTCGCGGGCGAATGTGACGGCGCTCTGCCAGTCGCACTCGATCCACCGCAGGCCGCGCGGCTTGTCCTGCGTGCGGGCCAGATCGAAGAACCGGGCCTCCAGCATCTCGCGCCGCAACCGGAACAGCCGCAGACCTTCGCGCGCCTCGCAGCGGCGATAGGCCCGGGCCATCGGAATCGCCGTCATGACGATCGCCAACACCACGCCGACGCCAATCAACCAGGGCCACATGATGCACGCCTCCCGCCGGCACAATCCGTACTACCAGTATCCTAGCGTGGTCCACCCCGGCGGCCAATCGGGCGAAACGCGGATTGTGAGGAGAAAAGATGGTCTCACGCAAAGGCGCAAAGCTCGCAAAGGAAGAAGACGGCTGGAAGTCAGGATGTATTGGCATCGCCAAGTCGATCCAATCGAGGGAACTGACAGAGCATCAATGAGGAAAATCAGTCGTTGGATTCGGTGTCAGTTGCTGGACCCAAGTCTTCCCTTTGCGAGCTTTGCGCCTTTGCGTGAGACTCGCCTTTCTTCTTCGGATGTCTGGAAGTCCGATGTGACCTCGATCCGCCCGAACTTCGCTGGAGTTCCTCCCGCGTCTTGCCCGATCCATCAAGAAACGCTATTATATTCGATGGCCTCGCGATCCCGCCCCCGACCCCTGCCCGCCGGCCTGCCATGCCCTTGCTGGGACACCGCCGCGTCCTGTTTGCCGGACTGTGTCTCGGCCTGATCGCGGTCCAGACAGGGGCGGCCGAGTTGTTGTCGCCGGAGTTGTCGATTCCCGAGGTCATCGACCGGTTGATCGGCGATGAGCTGGCCCATCGCAAGGTCGTCCCTGCCACACGGACTGATGACGCCACGCTGCTCCGGCGGACGACGCTCGATCTCGCCGGCCGCATTCCGACCGTCGCCGAGCAGGACGACTTCGCCGCGATGTCCCCGTCGGAAAAGCGCGAACGGCTGGTCGACCGGCTGCTCGCATCGCCCGACTTCGCGTGGCATCTCAAGAACGAATGGGACGCCCTGCTGATGCCGCCACGCGACGGCAACGGCGAATGGCGCGACTACCTGCTGCAGTCGGCCCGCGAGAACCGGCCGTGGGACCGCATGTTCTCGGACATGCTGGCCGCCAAGGAGGACGACCCGCAGAACCGCGGTGCGTTGCAGTTCGTCAAAGCCCGCACCAAAGAGTTGGACCAACTGACGAACGACACCAGCGCCCTGTTCTTCGGCGTCAGCATCAACTGCGCGAAGTGTCACGATCACCCGCTGGTCGACGACTGGAAGCAGGACCATTACTTCGGCCTGTCGTCGTTCTTCGCGCGGACGTACGTCACCAAGGGGAAGCGGCTCGCCGACAAGGCGACCGCCGAGGTGAAGTTCACGACGACTGCGGGGGTCGAGAAGCAGGCCCGGCTGATGTTCCTCACCGGGGCGGAGATCGCCGAGCCGGTCGTGGAGCGGACCGCCGAACAGAAGAAGGCCGCGGACGAGGAAGTCCGTCGGCAGCAGCGCGAGGACAACGTGCCCGCCCCCGCCGAGCCGGCGTTCCGGCCGCGCTGGGAACTGGTCAATCTCGCGTTGCAACCGGAGAACCGCGGCTATTTCGCCCGGTCGCTGGTGAACCGCGTATGGGCCCGGCTGCTCGGTCGCGGGCTGGTGCATCCGGCCGATCAGATGCACTCCAGCAACCCGGCGAGCCACCCCGAACTGCTCGACTGGCTGGAGCGCGACGCCATCGCCCACGGCTACGACGTGCAACGCTTGATCCGCGGGATCGTGCTGAGCGATGTCTACGCCCGGTCGTCGCAATGGACGCAATCCGGCGACCCGCCGTCCGCGGAGACATTCGCGGTCGGAATCATCCGCCCGCTGACGCCGAAGCAGATTGCGGTGTCGCTTCCCGTCGCGTCCCAACCGCCGACGCAATTCGCGACCGTGCTCGATGCCCCCAACTGGTCCCGGCAGCGCGAGCAGTTGGAAAGCCAGGCGAACGACTTCGCCCGGCAGCTCGAACAGCCGGGCGAACATTTCCAGGTGAGCGTGACCGAAGCCCTGCTGTTCAGCAACAGCGACCGCGTGCAGACCGAGTATCTGCGAGACGCCGATGATCGGCTCGTGGGCGTGCTGAAGACGCAGTCCGATGACGACGCCGTCGTCACCGCGTTCCGATCCGTGCTGTCGCGCCCGCCGACAACCGACGAAATCGACACGTTCCGCCGCTACCTCGCCCCCCGCGCCGACCGCAAACCGGCCGCGTGGCAACAGGCGCTGTGGGCGCTCGTCGCCAGCCCTGAGTTCCGATTCAATCATTGATGAAAATCTGTTTTTAAGGCAGTCCACAGATTTCACAGATTTCACAGATTCCGCAGATTGAAGTCATGCCGATCAGGCCGAGGTTCAGAGGCTTTTGCGCAATTGCTTGTTTTCAATCTGTGTCATCTGCGAAATCTGTGGATAAACCTCTTCGCGATCCGAGGAACCAACGATGCCCCGAATCAATGATCTCTCCCGCCGTCACTTCCTCGGCGCTGCCGGCGCGGTGACCGGCGCGTTCGCGGCCGACATGACGGGGCTGAACGCGCTCAAGCAGCCGCTGTTCGCCGGCGAACTCAAGAAGCAGCAGAAGCACGTGATTCTGCTGTGGCTCGCGGGCGGGGCCAGCCAACTGGAGACGTGGGATCCGAAGCCGGGGCGGCCGACCGGCGGGCCGTATCGGGCGATTCCCACCAACGTCGCCGGCGTCCACATCACCGAATTGATGCCCAAGCTCGCGCAGCGGATGCAGCACACGGCCCTCGTCCGGTCGCTCAACACCCGCAACGCCGATCACGGCGGCGGGGCGAAGATCATGGAGACCGGCCGGGCCGTCGATCAGGGGCTGCCGTGCCCCGATCTCGGCGCGATGATCGCCCACGAGCTCGGCCGCAACGACAGCCCCGTTCCCGATTACGTGTCGATGTACTCCTCGACCGAAGGCCGGCGGACCGGCACGTCGGGGTTCCTCGGCGGCCGGTATGCGCCGATGTTCCTCACCGAGCAGATGGTCCCCGAAAACATCCGCAAGCTCGAAGCGCTCTCCGAAGCCGATCACGTCGACCGGTCCGACTTGCGGGCGTTTCTCGCGAATCGTTTCGCACAGGGTCGGAAGGATCTCGCCGTCGACAGCCACACCAGCGCGTATCAGCGGGTCCGCGGGCTGATGTCGAGCGAGGCGCTGTTCGACGTCGCGCAGGAGCCGCAGGCGATGCGCGACAAATACGGCCCGACCCAGTTCGGCGAGCAGTGCCTCATCGCCCGCCGGCTCGTCGAAGCCGGCGTGCCGTTCGTGAAAGTGGCCCGCGCGTGGTGGGACAGCCACGGCCAGAACTTCGAGACGCACCTGGAGCTGGTCACCGAGCTCGACCACGTGATGAGCACGCTCATCGACGATCTTCAGGACCGCGGGCTGCTCGAACACACGCTGATCGTCACGCTGGGCGAGTTCGGCCGCACGCCGGGGATCAACTCCAGCCTCGGCCGCGACCACTTCGCGTCGGCGTGGTCGTCGTCGCTCACCGGCTGCGGCGTCAAGGGGGGCAGCGTCTACGGCAAGAC
>JAWXBB010000643.1:0-21717 GCA_034439795.1 Planctomycetaceae bacterium
CGACAAGTCGAGATGCACGTGGGCGGCGTGACCTACCGGCGATGTATCTCCCGGACCGTGCCACGCCGTGCGGACGGCGAAGGCTTCGCAGAGCGCGGCAATCTTACGCGCCGCGCTGATGCCGCCCACCTGTGAGACGTGGCAGCGAATGAAGTCGATCAGCCGCCCGCTCACCAGCGGGAGCCATTCGTTGGGGTTGTTGAACAGCTCGCCCATGGCGATCGGCGTCGCGGTCTGCTGCCGCAGCACCGAAAAATAGCCGACGTCTTCCGGCGAGAACGGGTCTTCGACGAAGTACGGTCGATACTGCTCCAGCGATTTCACCAACTGGATGGCGAGAATCGGCGGGGTGCGCTCGTGGATGTCGTGCAGCAGTTCGATTTCCTCGCCCAACTTGTGGCGCAGGTGCTCGAACAGCCGAGGCACAATGCGCACGTAGGGCGCGGGTTCCCAGACTTGCGTGCGTCGATTCGCCGGCACGTCGTCCTGATCCCGGCGGGTCGCCGTCGCGCCATAGGTGGACAACCCGGGCACGCCCACTTGCACGCGGACGTGGCGAAAGCCGTTGCTGCGATGCGTCGCGACGGCCTGTTGGACATCCTCGATGGTCTCGCCCGAGGCGTGAACGTAGGTGTCGACGGCGTCGCGCGCTTTGCCGCCGAAGAGCTGGTACAGCGGCAATCCGGCGCGCTTGCCGAGGATGTCCCACAGCGCCTGATCGACGCCGCTGAGGGCGTTGTTTAGCACCGGCCCGTTGCGCCAGTAGGAGCTGACGAACCCCGATTGCGCGATGTCTTCGATGCGCGTCGGATCCTTGCCGAGCAGGAACGGCCGCAGGTATTGATTGACGGCCGCTTCGACCAGCCGCGCCCGCTGCGTGAACGTGGCACAGCCGACGCCGTAGAGACCGGGGTCGCTGGTTTGGACCTTGACGACTACCAGGCGTGATCGCGAGGGCTGGGTGACGATGGCTCTGACGTCGGTGATGGTGAGCCGTCCACCGCCGGCGACCTGCGGCGGCTCCTGCGCCAGCGCGGATTGGCTGGCACCGCAACTCGCGAAGCCCAATCCGGCGGCCGCGAACTTCAACCAGTCGCGACGGTCCAGGGCCGTCTGTCGTTCAGTGCGGGTGGGGGCACTCATGCGAGCAGTTCCTGTTGGGTGCGACGATCTGGGCGACTCGCCAAGAATCCGCGTCGGCTGGCGTGACGGCACCCTTCGATGGCAGTGTAACCCCCGGCCCTGTGAAGAAGCAGTCCAACCCAGCGCTGGGGACTGCGTCACACGTCAGCTCATCGGGGCCTGCCCAGCCACGTCACGGCTTACAGCGAGTGTCTGGCCCGTCACGCGCTGCCGGGGTTTCAGCTCGTGCGATCGCCTCGGTCGCGATGCGGATCGGCCTCCGGTCTCGAAAACCGGCAGGGGCGTAAGTCCATCCAGGATTCGAGTCCCTGCCTCTTTGCAGAGTTTCCGCGATGTCGATTACTTCGCCATTTCGATGCGGCAGCATTGGAGATCGATCAGCTCCGCGCCGCGCGACGAGCGGATGAAGACCTCTTTGTCCAGACTGTACACGACGAACCGGCCCTGCTTCATTCGGCGGACGAAGCCCGCGTGGTACAGAATGCCGAGGTGGTGCGAGATGGTCACCACCGTCGTGTCGACCGCGGCGGCCAGTTCGCCCACATTCAACGGCCCCGCGCGGAGTTGCTCGATGATTTGCAGCCGGGTCGGATCGCTCAGCGCTTTGAGCGATTCCGCACACTGTTCCGGTTGCCGCGTGGCCGTTTGCATCGTGCGTGGACCAGTTGAAGTGCCTGCGGTTCGGCTCGGCACGTTGCCGTTGTCCTGGGGCCGCTGCGTTCGAGTATAGTCGATTTCCGACGCGTCACTACCGTGGGAAGGCGGTGAACGCCGAAGAAAGCCCGGCGGACCGGCACAACTCCCAAATGGCATAGTTAACCGTCACACGCCGGCCGCGCGGCAATCGGAGGCCGTCGGCCAACTCGATTTCCGCCGCCGGGCCGAGATAGAGAACGACGTACGAATTCCGATCGTCGGCCGATTGCGGTTTGACGGCCGAGAGGGCGACGTCCCACCCCACTGACGCGGCTCCATTTGTCGACGCGCGGAAGCGTTCGATCTGCGTGCCGAGAAACCCGGCGCCCTCCACGGTCGCACAGAGTTCAGAGAGTGCGTCCGGAGCGTGTGTGGAGAGCCGCAGCGAGAGCGTTCCACCTGGCCGCAGCGCGCGCACGGCGTCGCGCAGCACGGCACGCAGTTGTTCCCGAGGCAGAGCCGGATCGACGAGATGAATCTCATCGGCGCTCGCGTCGTCCAACGGCAGCGGCAGGCCCAACGGTTCGTCGCGGCAATGGCCCCAGACCACGGGCGGCGCGGCGGACTGATGATCGTCGTCAGCCGTCTGCGCGGACTCGTCTTCCAGCACATAGATTTCCCACGATGTCCCGTCGGGATCGGCGACCCAAAACTTTGTCTGTCGCGAGTAGCAGCATTCGACGTCGTCTTCGCGCTCGGTCGCGATGCCGGCCTGCTCCAGCCGCTGCTGCACGGCGAGCAGGCGGTCCGCATCTTCCACGCGGAAACCGACGTGGTTCAGCGCCCCTCCGGCCGAGGAGGGGCCGACGGATAACGCGAGCGCCACCGGCGGGTCATCGACCTCGAACCGCGCGAAGCCCGGCAGTTGCCGGACCGGCGGCGTGCCGAAGAGCGTGGTGTAGAACGCGACCGCAGCGTCGAGCCGGGCGACGGACAGCCCCAATTCCAGACGAAACGACGTTTCGCTGATGGCGGTCATGCCGAGGCTCCACAACGCTGCGTCGGCTCGTTGGCTTCGTGCCAATCGGCTGCGTCCACCAACAGAAATTGACCGCGCCACGGTTCGGATTGCAGCGTGGCGACCGTCGCGGCATCGACCGTCGTCGGCACACCCCGATGAAAGACCTGCCCGGAATCGGCGACGATCCGCACGCCCGGTCCGCGATACACGACGGTCTTCGCGGCGCCATCGGCAATCGCCGGCTTACACGCCGACAGTTTCAGTTCGCGCAACTGCACTTCGTCCCACTGGAACACGGCTTTCGCGGGCAGTTTCGTGATCTGGACGTCATGGAAGCCGGCGGCACGAAGCTCCTCAAGCGGCTCGGGCTCGACGGGAACCCGACGGACCAGCGCGGCCACGCCGTGTAATTCCGGGCACGTCGGCAACACGCGGTTCGCGGCTAGGCCGTGGGCCTGCACGATGCCGCCCGGCTTCAGCACGCGATGAACTTCGGACAGCAACGCGGCCCGTTGTCCGTTCGTCAGGTCGGCATTGAACGTCCCCTCCAGACGGACGACGTCCACGCTGCCGTCAACGTGCGGGATGCGCTCGGGGCACGGTGACAGAATGCGATGCTCCCACCCCACGCTCGGCGTTGGCAGCGCAGAGACCGCACTGCCATTGCCGGAGCTAGCATCCGTCGCATTGACCGTGGCGAGATCCTGCAAGCGGCAACTGATGCGCCACGCGTTGCCGTCGGGATCGACGCATTGCGCCGCGGTCTGCCGGGCATCGTCGATAAGGGCGTCTCGCTGCCAGGTCACCGCCAAGCCAGCGGTGGCGAGCCGCGTGCCGAGGGCTTCGACCTCCGCCGGGTGAAGCACGGGAAACGCGAGATGCCGCAAGCCGCGGTTCAATCCGGGAGCCTGCGGAATCAGGGAGAACACCAGCGGCGGCCGGGACAGCTCGAACTTGGCGTAATCGACTTCCTGTCGCGCGGGTCGCACGCTGAACAGGATGCGATAGAACTCGACGGACCGGGCCAGATCGGCGACGTTGATCGCACAATGAAACCGCGTCCCCGGCGGCGGCTGATCGAGGCTGCAACAAATCGGCGCGGTCAGCAACGCGAGTCGGGAGGCATCGGAATCGGTCATGAATGACGCTCGCTGGTTGCCAGTGACCCGGACGCTCCAAGCGTCCGGGTCACTTGACCGTTCAATCGAAATACGTGTCGTTACGGTCGTACTCGGCGTATTTCTTCTTCAGCCAAACCTGAAACTCGCGGTAGTGCGCGTCCCGTTGATCGCCGCCGTCAGACAGCGCGTTGTAACTGAGATAGAGCTGCCGTCGCCATTGCGTGGACGCGTTGGCCTCCGAGCGGTGCGGCGTGAATCCGCTGAACACGCCGACATCGCCCGGCTCCAACACCAAAGGCACCGCGGTCGCCTCATCCACCGTCGTCAGCGGCAACTCGTGGTAATCGCCGTCCGCCGCGGACAGGCAGCTCTCCCGATGACGCCCCGGATAGACCACCGTGCAACCGTTCGCCGCCGTGGCGGCATCCAGCGGCACGACGACCGACACAAAGCTCTTCGGAAAACCGGGCCACGCGATGTAATCCTGATGCAGTCCGTACCCCGTTGCGCCCGGCGGTTTGTAGATCAGCTTGTCCTTGAACAGGCAGGTCGGTTCGCCGTAGACGTCGTGCAGCACGTCCAGCAACCGAACATCGCGGGCCAACCGTTCGATGGCAGGACTCAGGTCGATGATCGGATCGAACGCATCGAACCGGCATTCCCCCGTCTGACAGTGGTTCTGCCAGCGACACCGCAAATTGCGGAGGTCGATCAGATCCTTCCGTGCGAGCAACCGCTCCGACTCGGCGATCACCGGCGCGAGGTCGTCGGCCGTGAACAAGCCGCGAACGATGACGTACCCCTCCCGCGCATATTGCCCGGCTCGTTTCGACTGTGCGGCGAGTGTTGACGACATCATGTTCCCCCCGGACGCAATCGGAGTCCAAGGGGCACTGTAGGGTTCTCGACGAAGGATCGTCAATCTGTTCCCGGCTATTTGAGTGATGGGGCATCGAGCGGCACGTACCAGATGTTGCGGTATTCAACCGCCTGCCCGCCGTTCTGCAGAATCAGGCCGGGGCGGCTCGCCCGGTTCAATGTCGGCGCGCCCTCCGTCGGCTTCGACAATTCCACGCGGTCGTGAATCTGGGTGCCGTTGAGCAGCACGGTGACTTCCGCGGGGCGGGTGACTTTCCCCTCCGCGTCGCGCTTCGCCGCGCGAAACGTGATGTCGAAGGCCTGCCATTCGCCGGGGGGCAATGCCGCCTGCTCGGTCGGAGGCTTTTGCCCGAGGATTGCGCCCAAAGCGTCGTCATCGACGTAGTCCCCGGAAAAATTTTTCTCTCGGGGGAAACCAAAGCTGTCCACGATCTGCAACTCGTACTGGCCGTCGAGGAATACGCCCCCCTGGCCGCGCTCCTGCTCGCGCTTCTCCGGCAAGTAGGGGACGCGGAACTCGACGTGAATCTGGGCCTCGTTGAAGCTGGCCTTCGTCGCCAGATGCCCTTCGGCAGGGAGTTCCGAAAGCTCCGACTTCGGTGCGACCAGAATTCCGTCCGCGATCTTCCAGCCGTCCGCAGGTTTGCCGACAGTGTCCCAGTTGTCGAGCGATTGGCCGTCGAGCAGCGCGATCGCGCCGGGCAGCGGCTTCGCGCCGATGGCGTCGGAGGTCTTTTCGATCCGCTTCAGTTCCATCGTGCCCTGATAGCGGTTGCCGTTGGAGTATTTGCCGAGCAGCTTCTTCTGCTCGACGTCGGCCTCGAAGCTAAACGATCCCAACAGGCCGAGGTCGATGTTCTGCGTGAAGACGACTTTGTCGTCGCTGACGCTCGCGCCGCGGATCGAGAACGTGAAGACCCCCTTGTCCTGCTCGCCGCTGTCGTAGGCGGTGAACGTGGCCTGATACTCGCCGTTGCCGAGACCGTAAATCTCGGCGACGTTCTTGCCCCCCATGCCCCCTTTGCCCTTCCATTCACCGAGCCAGTTTCCCTGGACGACGTCGGGTTTGTCAGCGGCGGCGGCCAATCCACCCAGCAGCAGCAGTGCGATCGTCCCGCGGGCGATCATGGTTTGAGTCCTTATGAGAAATGGGAAGCCCGGGGATAGCTATCGCTGGGCGTCAAAGGATTAGGGGAAGTTTCGAAACCACTTGTTCTTTACGCCGAAGGCGTTGTATCTCACAGCCCAGGGTCGCGAGTCTGCGAGCGCACCCTGGGTGGCGATCATGACGAGGCCAATACCCTGAAAGGGTTTCATCACGGTTGTGGCTTCCCGTGATGCGACCCTTTCAGGGTCGATGCACTTCGGGCGTCATATCTCCCAGGGTGCGCTCGCAGACTCGCGACCCTGGGCTGTGTGATCGAACGCCTTCGGCGTATGTGACCTGCGACCCATGATCCGCTACCAATGGCAACAATCCGAAGAGAGTTTTGAAACCGCTTCTAGAACTCGCCGACAATGTCGCCGCCGCCGCGGGTCACCAGTGCATCGTACAGGGCGACGTCGAGATTCTCGGAAATGAAACGGACCGACCCGTCGCACAGCAGGTGATGGGCGCCTCCGGTATGCTGGCTCGAAGGACCATATATCTGCCCAATGGAGTTCGGGAAGACGCTTCCCGGAAAATAGGTTTTGTAGTTGATGGCATTGGATGTCCCCGCGTAAGTCGGCGGCGCGCTGAGATTGAACCAGCGGGCGGCGACGGTTGCGGTGGTGCCGTCGATCCACACGGACGAGGTCTCTTCGCGCGTTTCCACGATGGCGAGCGTGTTCGACGTTCCATCGGTGATGTCGCGGAATCGGGTCCGCGATCCCGGATACATGAACCCCTCGGCGGGCACGGCCCCCGACAGCCCCAGGACCGTCCGCGCTCCAAAGCCCACATAATTCCGGATCGCGAACTGATTGTATCCGACCGTCGTCACGTACAACGGGTCCGTGCTGAAACTCTTGCCGGAGTAGCTCGGGCAGCGGTAGAAGGGGATCACCTGCGAGGCGATGGGGCGGTTGACGGGGGCCAGCGACGAGACGTTGTAGTCGATCTGGTTGTACATCGTGGCCTGGTCGATGTACGGCAGGATCAGGCTGGCGAAGCTGTGCAGATGAATGATGGGATTGTTCACACCGGTCGAGGGCCAATTCCACACGCCGCGGCCGAAGCCGCTCGTGCTGCTCGGCGGGAACACGGTCATCGAACTTTCGTAATTGTGGAGCGCGAGGCCGATCTGCTTGAGATTGTTGCGGCACTGCGTCCGCCGGGCGGCTTCGCGGGCCTGCTGGACGGCGGGCAACAGGAGCGCAATCAGGATCGCGATGATGGCGATCACCACCAGCAGTTCAATGAGCGTGAAGCCGCGACGGCGCAGAAGCATGGCGGGAGTCCTCGATGGCGGGCGGGAGATCGCGTTCATAATCTGACATGCGTCAGAATGTTCGAGCGATGCTAGCGGGGTCGCACGCGCCGTGCAAGCCAACCGAACTCGGCCGGCCCTGCGAGAGTCGGTCACCCGCCGATGGAGTGCATCGGCCGCAGCGGCTGGATGAAGCGGGCCGTGTTGATTTCGTGGCCTTCCTTCTTCACCCGCACGCTGTCCCGAATGGCCGTCGCGATGTCCTCGTCCCGGCCGTCGCCGCGGAGCATGTCCCGCAGGTCGGTTTCTTCCAGGCTGAACAGGCAGTTGCGGATCTTGCCTTCGGCGGTCAGGCGGATGCGGTTGCAGCTCATGCAGAACGGCTGGCTGACCGACGCAATGAAGCCGATCCGCCCCACGCCATCCGCGAATTCGTAATCGGTCGCCGGGGCGCGCGGGTCTTGATCGGGCAGCGGCAGGAGCGGCTGGATCTCCTGCGACAGCCGTTCGAGGATCTCGTGCGCGAACAGCACTTTGCCGCGCTCCCAATGGTTCTCGGCGTCGAGCGGCATGTATTCGATGAACCGCACCTCGCAGCCGGTCTCGCGCGCGAAGTGACCGAAGGGGACGATCTCGTCTTCGGTCATGCCGCGGACCGAGACGGCGTTGATCTTCACGGGTTCGAAGCCGGCCCGCTGGGCGGCGCGGATGCCGGACAGCACCTGCTCGAAACCGTCGCGACGGGTGAACTTCTTGAATGCTTCGGGGCTGAGCGCGTCGAGGCTGACGTTGATCCGCCGCAGACCGGCGTCGTACAGCCCCTGGGCCTGATCGGTCAGCAGCAGGCCGTTGGTCGTCAGGCCGATGTCGTGAATGCCGGGAATGACGACCAGCAGTTCGACCAGCTTGTGCAGCTCGCGGCGGACGAGCGGTTCGCCGCCGGTCAGCCGCAGTTTGGTGATGCCCATCGTCGCGGTGATGCGGGCCACCCGCTCGATTTCCTCGAACGTCAGCAGGTCGGCCCGGGGCATGAACTGCACGTTCTCTTCGGGCATGCAGTAGAAGCACCGCAGATTGCAGCGGTCGGTGACGCTGATCCGCAGGTTGTCGTGAACGCGGCCGAAAGAGTCGATCAGCGGTTCGGTCATCGGCTAGCCTCCACGGTCGCCGGTGCGACGACTTCCCCGGTGCCGGGATGCACCCATTCCGTGCTGCCGTCGGCCCAATGCTCCTGCTTCCAGATGGGCACGGTCCGCTTGAGCTCGTCGATGAGGAACTGCCCGGCTTCAAACGCCTGCTTGCGATGCGGACAGCTCACGGCGACCGCGATGCTGATGTCCCCCAACGCGAGATGCCCCAGTCGATGCACGATCGCCACCGCGACCACGGGCCACCGCCGGCAGGCTTCCACTTCGAGCTGCTGCATCGTGCGCGTGGCCATGACGCCATAACCGTCGTAGTTGAGCGACACGGTCTGCCGCCCCGCGGTCAGTTCCCGCACGGTCCCGAGGAACAACACCACGGCCCCGGCAGCGTGCGAGCGCACGGCCTCGGTGACGGCGTGGTAATCGATTTCGTCGTGCGTCAAACGGACCATTGCAGGACACTTCAGTAGGGTGGGCCGAGTCTTCGAGTCCCACCACGGTCAAGTTTCAATGTTCAATTATCAATGACCAAGTGAAGAATGGAATTGGTCATTGATAATTGAACATTGGCCATTATGTCGTGGTGGGACTCGAAGACTCGGCCCACCCTACAAAAACCTCAGCCCCCGCTCACCGGGGGGAAAAATGCGACCTCGCTACCGACGGGGATGACATCAAGATCGTCGGCGTAGCTGGAATTCACGGCGGCGAACAGGTGCGGACCCAGCGGCGCGAGTTTCGGACAATGGTCCAGCAATGCCTTCCGCACGTCGCCAACGGTCGCCGGTGCATCGACGCAGACTTCCACGCAATCCGCACCGGCGAGATCGCGGGCCCGCGCGAACAACCGCACCTTGATCGTCATCGACGCGGTTCGAGCGGCAACAGCTGGCGACGCAACTCCGGCAGCAAGCCGTACGCCACCGCCAGCACCTTCAGCGGGTGCAGCGTGGGTTGGTCGCCCGGTTGTTCCATCTGCATCCGACAACTGCTGCATTCCGTCAATCCCATTGGCAGCCGACGTTCGCCCAGCGCCTGCAACACATCGTGCCCGATCCGCATCGATTGTGCGAAGTTCGCCGCGTCCAAACCGAACGCGCCGGCCATTCCCGAACAGCCAGCCTCAATTCTAGGAGCGCGGAAGTCGGGAATCAAACTGCACAGATCGGACAGCGTGCGGGGCTGCCCCAACGCCCGCAGGTGGCACGGTTCATGATACCCGGCCGTGAGGGGGACCGCCGTAAAATCCGTCGCGAATCGGCCCTGGCTCTCTTCTCGGGCCAGCAAGGCCCCGGCTTCCAGAGTGCGATCCGCCACAATCCGGGCGTCCTCGGTGCCGAGCAACAGCGGATATTCCTGTTGCAGGCAGACCGCCGCCGTCGGCTCGCTGCACACGATCGTCGCACCGTCGCGGGCGAGGTCGGCGAGCTGGCGGACATTGTGCTCGGCGAGTACGCGGGCGGCATCGAGGTCGCCCGCCGAGATCAGCTCCATCCCGCAGCGGCGCTGTTGCGGCGGGACGTAAACCCGCAGCCCCTGCTTCTCCAGCACCCGCACACAGGCCCAGCCGAGCTCCGGGTCGTGATGATTGGCGAAGTAGTCGACGAAGTACACCACCGTGCGGTCGTCGATGGTCGCCGGCCGGACGGTGTACGGCGGCCGCAACGAGTTGAGGAACGACCGCCGCGCAAACGGCGGCAGCTTGCGCTGCTGCGCTAGCCCGGTCGCGCGCTCCAGCCACCAGCGGAACGTGCGCTGCGACAGCAACGGATTGACGATCGGCGACAATCGGTTCCACAAACCGGCCGCGTTGAGCAGCCGCGTCAGCCACGCCTGCGACCGCGTCACACCGAACTGTGCCACGTGCTGGGCTTTGGCTTCGATGGCCAGATGCGGGACGTCCACATTGGACGGGCACTCCCGCCGGCACTGCTTGCAGTTGAAACACAGGTCGGCGAGCGGCTTGAACTCCGGCGAACCGAGGGCATGCACCGGCAGCGATCCGGTCAGGCACTGCCGCACCAGATTGGCCTGGCCCCTGGGACTCGCGGCTTCATCCGTCGAGTCGCGAAATACCGGACACATTCGCAGGCTGGGTTGCGTCGTCCGGCAATTGCCGCAACCGTTGCAGGCGACGGCGGCGGCGCGAATCTCCGGCATCGTCCAGGACAATTGCAGGTCGATGGCGGAGCCGGCCTCCGCTCCGACGGGACGAAAACTGCGCGGCAGCGAGTCGGCATCGTCGGTCACGATCTTGCCGGGATTGAGCAGATTGTTTGGATCGAAGATCGCTTTGACCGACTGATAAATCGGATACAACGGTCCCGCCTGTCGCCGCATCCAGCCCGAGCGCGACAGCCCCGCGCCGTGCTCGGCGGCGATGGCTCCGCCGAGCTCCCACGCGGCCTGATACAGATCCTCGGCGAGATCGCGAAGCTGCGCGCCATCGTGGGGCGACGGCGGGGCGAGAAACGGCCGCAGATGCACCTGTCCCATCGGCGCGTGGGCGTACAGCGACGCCGTGATGCCGTGCTGCTGCAGAATCCGCTGCGAACGATGCACGAACTCTTCCAACTGCGCGGGGGGAACGAGGATGTCCTCCACCAGCGGCAACGGACGTTCGTGCCCCGAAATTCGCTGCAAGAGCGGCACGACTTGCCGCGGCAGTGCCCAGAGCCGGTCAACATCGTCGGGCATGACGGCTTCGCGACGGACCTCGCAGCCGGGGCCGAGATCGCGGAGCAGGTTTCGATAGCGTTCCAGACTGTGCAGCAATTCCCGATGCGACAGCGCGGTCCATTCCACAATCAACGCCGCGGCCGATGTCGCCGGGAGCAGCGCCGACAACTCGTCCAACAGGTCCCGCGCCAGATTCAACAGCCGCCGGTCGAGCAGATCGCACGCGGTGGGCCGCTCGGTCATCAGCCGCGGCACCGCCCGCACGGCCGCCTCCAGCGAATCGAACACGGCAACCAACGCTCCGCGCTCGGCCGGCAGAGGCGCGGTTCGCAAGGTCGCCGCGGTGACGAGCGCCAACGTCCCTTCGGACCCCACGAGCAGCCGTGGCAGATGCAGCCCCGCCGAAGTCCGCACCCCCTCCAGCCGGTACCCGCCGCCCGGTCGCATGAGACCCGGCTTCACGGCGTCGCGGATGGCGTGACTATGCCGATCGAGCAGTTGCTGCAACGCCGGCAGAATCCGTTGCGGTCCGGTGGGTCGCTCATCGGCGTCGACCGCTTCGACGATGCTCTCGCTGCCGGTCTCCCAGCGGGCCGCGTCGGCGGTCACGATTTCCAGGGAAGCGACGGCGTCGTACATCGAACCGACGGCGAGCGCCCGCGATCCGGCGGCGTCGACCCCGATCATGCCGCCAATCGTCGTCGTCTCGGCATTCGCCGGGTCGGGCGCGACGCATCGACCGAGCGCTGCGAGCTGACGATTGAGTTGCGACAACGTCGCCCCGGCCTCGACGCGGACGGTATCCGACAGAATCTCTCTGATGTGCTGGAGATGCCGCGAGAAATCGACCACGATGCCGGTGCCGAGACTACCCCCTGCCACCGTCGAGCCGCCGCCGCGCGGAATCAGCGGCAGACGGTGTTCGGCGGCGTATTTGACGAGCATGACGACGTCGTCGGCATCCTGCGGGCAGGCGACGGCGAACGGCTCGATCTGGTACAGGCTGGCATCGCTGGCGTACAGCGCCCGCCGCAACGGATCGACGAAGAGTTCGCCGCGGAACAGGCCCGCGAGATCTTCAACGAGTCGCGACTGGCGGACATCCACAGGGGTGCGTCCCGGTCAATCGTGTTCGCAGACGGGTTGTGGGAACGGAGCGCTGAAGGGTTAATGCGCGTTGGTCGCCGGCCGGGCGGCATCGGTTTTCAGCCGGGCCGCCTCCTGCCGGTAGCGTTCATTCAGTTCGAGATTAAACTTCGGCCGTTCGCCGAGCGTGCCGGTGCTGCGATAACGGGCGTGACAGCGGTAACAGACGAGCGCGTCGCGCATGACGACGAACAAACCCATGTCGGCGAGCGCGAACGCCATCAGGATGCCGATCGCCCACACCGGCTGCATGTAGGCGACCGCGATGGTGCTCAGCCCGATGCCGAGGCCGACCATCACCAGCCCGAGCGCGGGAGGGAAATCTTTCTGCCGCCACAGATCGTGACAGCCGCACACGAGGCATTGCTGCGGGACGTCGGCGATCAACCGGTCCGGTTCGATGCCCCGCGTCCAGCCGCAATGCCGGCACGCGACCGCCGCCGCAGACGGCGCGATCTCGCACGCATCGGTGTGGAGGCATTTGGGACAGTCGAAGCGGACTTGCAACTTGAATATCCGAAGAGATGATCCGCGGAGGTGGAACCCCGCGGCTTCCGATTACAAAGGGCGGTGGAGTTCGCTGGCGAGCAGCGCCGCCGACATTTCGCCGATGAACGACAGGATCACCGCCGCGAATAACACGCCGGTGGCGGCCTGCGTATTCCGATAGCGTAAGATGCGCAGCGTCATTCCGCAAAGCACCAGCGGACCGAGGATGCCCGCCAACCAGCGCAACGCGAACCACGTCCACAGCAGCGACCCCTGAATCGAATCCGCCGCCATGCTCCATCCAACGGCCGAAACGAGCAACCGCACGATCACCGCCACGGTCAGAAACCACGTCAGTTGCGTCAGCGGGGCGATCGACATCGTCGGCGCGGTGAGATACCAGTGCCCGAGCAGCATGCTGGTGACGACACCCCCCAGCACGGCCGCTGTCGAGTAGGCCGACATCAAGCCGAGGCCGTTCGGTTGCATCGTCCCCCAGGCGGAGATCAACACGGCGAGGGACGACAGTGCCGCAATCACCGCGATGCACGCCGTCCCCGCGCGCCGACGTTCGAGCGTCCAGAGAACCGAGCCGAGGTATGCCGTCATCGCCACCGGCCCAATGAGGATGCGCTGCCAGCCGATGCCGCTCCACAACGGCTGCATCTCATCAAAGGGGACGCGGCCGGCGACGAGCAGCACCAGCACGGCCAGCCCCAACACGAGCAACATTTGGATGCGGAAGAACCCCGCGGTGATCTTGTCGCGCGGCACAAGGCACCACATCAGGCTGATGCCGGCGATCAGTTGCAGGACAAATAGGGGAAGCATGTTCATGAATGAGTTCAGAATCGTTAAGAGCGCAAAACCGCAAGCGTGCGCACGCTTGCGGTTTCGCGCTTTCCCCCCGGTGAAGAACGACGGGAACTGCTACCCAATCCGGTCCTGTCCCACCCACGCCCGCAAAACTTCGGGGATCACGATGCTGCCGTCCGCCTCCTGACCGTTTTCGAGGACGGCGATCAGCGCCCGCGTGACGGCGACCGCGGTGCCATTGAGCGTGTGGACGAACTGCGTTCCCTTCTTGTCCGGCGACTTGCACCGGATGCCCAACCTTCGCGATTGGAAGTCGGTGCAGTTCGACGCGGATGTGATCTCGCCGAACTCGTTGCGGCCGGGCATCCACGCCTCCAGATCGAACTTGCGGTACGCCGGTCCGCCGAGGTCGCCCGAGCAGATGTCGATCACGCGATACGGAATGCCGAGGCCCTGGAAGATTTCCTCTTCGATGGCGACGATCTCGGCGTGCATGGCGTCGGACGCCGCGACGTCGGGGGCCGTGAACGCGAACAGCTCCACCTTCGTGAACTGATGCACGCGATAGATGCCGCGGGTCGCCTTGCCGTGCGCGCCGGCTTCCGTGCGGAAGCAGTGCGAGATGCCTGCGAGCCGCAGCGGCAATTGGTTGATGTCGAGAATCTGATCCTTCAGCGTTCCGCCGAGCGTGATCTCCGCCGTGGCGACGAGGCACAGGTCGGTGCCGGCGATGCTGTAAATCTGCGTCTCGTTGCCGCGGGGCTGGTAGCCGGTCCCCTCCAGAATCTCCATCCGGGCGAGGTCCGGTGTGATGTGCAGCGTGAACCCCCGCTTGCGGGCGATCTGGGCCGCATACTGCACCAGCGCCAATTCCAGCAGGGCGGCTTCATTCTTGAGGAAGTAGAACCCGTGTCCGGCGACCCTGGCCCCCGCATCGAGATCGAGCAGGTCGTGCTTCTCGCAGAGGGCGACGTGATCGAGTGGCGCGAAGTCGAACTTCCGCGGCTCGCCCCAGGTGCGAACGGTCTTGCTGTCGGTCTCATTCGGCCCGATCGGCGCAGCGGGATGCGTCATGTTCGGAATCGCGGACTGCACGGCCCGCAGTTCGGCGTCAACATCCTTCTGCTGGGCTTCGAGCGCGGCAATCCGTTCGCGCAGCTCGCGGCCCTGTTCGACCAGTGCCGGTTTCTCGGCCGCCGTGGCTTTGGGAATCAGCCCGGACAGTTCCTTCGACTTGTGCCGGGTCTGGTCCGCCTCGCCGATAAGCGCGTTGCGGCGTTCGCGCAACGATTTGAACCGGTCGAGATCGACCGCCACCCCGCGGTTGCGGCAGTTCGCGGCGACGGCATCGAGGTTGTCGCTGATGAATTGCAGATCGAGCATGGATCATCCGTTGATCGAAGGAGCGTCTGAAGAAGTCTGGCGGCCATCACTGGGCGGTGAGTCTGGACCACAAGGCCGCGCTGCTGACGATGCCCCGCTGAAAATCGGCGACGGTGAAATGTTCGTCGGGGCTGTGCAGGTTGTCGGTGTTCAACCCCCAGCCGAGCAGCAACGTCTCCACGCCCAGCACCTGTTTGAGGGCCAGCACGACGGGAATCGAGCCTCCCTCGCGGATCAGGACCGGCTCGGCCCCAAAGCCATCGCGGACCGCCGCTTTCGCGGCAGCAATGTACGGACTGTTCGTGTCGAACACGAACGCCCGGCAGCCGTGGAAGTCGGTGAACTGCAACGTCACACCCGGCGGACACCGGTCGCGAAGGAATTGTTCGAGCGCTGCGGTAATCTTGGGGGGATCTTGATTCGGCACCAGCCGGCAGGTAATCTTCGCCGAGGCTTTGCTGGGGACGATAGTTTTCGGTCCGACCCCCTGGTAGCCCCCCGTGATGCCGTTGACATCGCAGGTCGGGCGTGCCCAGCGGCGTTCCAGCGTTGAAAATCCGGCCTCGCCGCTCACCGCCGCGACGCCGAGTTCCTGGCGATACGCCTCTTCATCAAAGGGGAGCACGTCGAACTGCTTCCGTTCGACATCGGTCAAGGGCAGCACGTCGTCGTAGAAGCCGGGGATTTTGACGCGGCCGTGTTCGTCGTGCAGTTGAGCGATCAGGCGACAGAGGGCGTTGACCGGATTCGTCACCGATCCGCCGAAGATGCCGCTGTGCAGATCGCGCTTCGGACCGGTGAGCGCGATCTCGCAGGCGATGATGCCTCGCAGGCCGTAAGTGATCGCTGGGACGCCGGGGGCGTACTGGCTGGTGTCGCTGATGACCGCGACATCGCATTTCAATTTCTGCTTCCAATCGGCGAGGAACTTGTCGAGGTTTGCCCCGCCGACTTCCTCTTCCCCTTCGATGACGAATTTCAGATTCACCGGCAACACGCCGGTCGTCTTGAGCCACGCCTCGGCGGCTTTGAGGTGCGTGAAGAACTGGCCTTTGTCGTCCGTCGCACCGCGGGCGTAGATCTTGCCGTCGCGGATTGTCGGCTCGAACGGCGGCGTGGTCCACAGGTCCAGCGGGTCCGGGGGCTGGACGTCGTAATGGCCGTAGACCAGCACGGTCGGCGCGCCGGGCTTGCCCAACCATTCCGCATAGACGATGGGGTGCCCGGCGGTTGGCACGATTTCGGTCTTCAAGCCCATCTGTTGGAACTGATCGCGGACGAACTCGGCGGCCTGTTGCATCGCCGGTTGATACGCCGGGTCGGCGCTGACCGACGGAATGCGGAGCAGCGCTTTCAGTTCGTCCAGAAAGCGGTCGCGGTTCTGCTGCAAATAGTCGGCGACGACGGGGGGCATCACGGTCTCGGCACACGGACACGCGGGGCGAATTTCGCCGAGAGTGTACCGCAGAAGCCGCCGCCACGCGAACGGACGGGTCCAGGCCGTTCAAACGCTGTCGGAGGGGAGCGGCAGGGCTTCGCGGACGTCGGCGTTGAACGGAGCCAGCGGCCCGGAGTCGCGGCGCGCATCGGCCGGGCGCAGCTTGGCATAGGTCGCCTCGACGACGAAGTCCTGCCCGTCATCCGCCAGCGCGACCGGGAAGTCCATGCTCGCCGGCGGCTCGGGCGTTGTCGGTTTGGCGCGATCCGGCCGGACGGCACCGGTCGACACGTCGTCATACGTCGGCGCGGTGGACGATGGCGGCGACGTCGGTTCGCGCTGTAAACGGAAGCGGACGTCGCCGATGGACAGCTCGTCCCCCATCCGCAACCGGCCTTCGCGGCTGACTTTGTCGCCGTTGATCGAGATGCCGTTCGTGCTTCCCAAATCGCGGACGACCACCGCCTCGTTGACGACGGCGATGCAGCAATGCTTCCGCGAAATCTTCCGGCTGCTGGTCAGCGACACGTCGCAATCCGCCTGGCGGCCGATCAATAAGATCGCCTTTTCCAGGGGAATCACGCAGGCGCCGGATTCGAGCGGGACGAGAAAGGCAGCCATCAGATGTGCTCCCGCGACGGGGGTCTCTCCCTCGGACTATATCGACCACCCGAAGATAAGGAAACCGGCGGTCTGCGTTTGGGAGGGTATTTTCGCACAATCTGTTAGGGGACGCAGCGATTGGACGGCCCCAACGAAATGGGTGCGTCCGTTCAGGTTTTGTCACCGACCGCGGCCGAGAATGGCTGAGACGTAGTCGAGCAGGCCCTGGGAATTGGCATCGGTCAGCACGTCGATGTTCGGTCGCCACGATGGTCTCGGACGCCGGTCGAAGACGGTCATTCCGCGCGTCAATCGCCCGGAGGTTTCCACGTCCACACCGACGCTTTGCCGAGTGAAGAACTGCGGCTGGCTGACGGCGGCGATGGCGGCGATGTCCATCAGCCACATCCCCTCCATGCCCAGCGTTTCGTGATGCGCGCGCAGCGAGAAATTGAGCAGCGACTGCAACAAGCGGCTGCACGGTTCGCCGTCGTCCAGCTTCAACCGCTGGACGTTCTCGAACGTCAGCACGGCTTTGCGGCCGACGTCCAGCGGGACCAGCGTTTTGGTGGCCGGACGCCGCAGCACGTGCCGGGCCGCCTCGGGGTTGAACGCGACGTTGAACTCGGCGACGGGGGAGATGTCGCCGCCGGAATGAATCGCCCCGGCAAACGCGACCAGCCCTTTGAGCCGGGCGGAGAACTCGGGGTCCAACTCCTGCGCATGGGCGACGGTCGTCAACGGCCCCAATGTGATGAGCGTGACTTCGCCCGGATGCTCGCGCGTCGTCTCGCTGAGCAGCTTCGCCGCACTGCGGGGATGGTGCAACGCGGCGTCGCCGACGGGCCAGTCGCCGAATCCCTCTTCGCCGTGCAACTGGCGGCAGATATGCAGTTCGTCCCCCACCTGCTCGCTGAACCGGGCCTGCTCAAATTCGCAGTCGGGAGAGTCCGCGACGCCGAGCCGCGGCCATTTGGGGGGATCGACGGCCTCGATCAACGTCATCAGATTCCGGGCCGCCTGCTGCACGGACACGCGGCCGCCGCTGGCCGTCACCGCCAGCACGTCGAGATCGGGATCGACGAGCGCCAGCGCGATCGCGAGGGCGTCGCTCACGCCGGAATCCGCGTCGATCATCACTTTGTGGGCCACGGCACGAGCTTCCTGAATGCCGGTTTCGGGGCAACTTCGGTATCGTACCGGTTCCGCGATGAGGAGTTCAATCGGTTTCACGAATCCAGAACGGTTAGCCGCGACCCGGAGGCTTTGCGCAGGGGAGCGCGGGGTGGAGCACACATCGCGTCATGCGCGCTCCGAACAGCGCTCCCCTGCGCAAAGCCTCCGGGTCGCGGCTAACAAAGGGAATTGCGATGATCGACGATCTGCGCCGCGTGGTGGTGCCGCTGCTCGAGGGACAGACGATTGACGCCGCGGCGATGGAACAGGCCGTCGCGGCGATTATGGACGCGCGGTGCGAGCCGGCGGAGATCGCGAGTTTTCTGACGGCGCTGCGGTGCCGCGGGGAATCGGTTCCGCAACTGGTCGGGGCCGCGCGGGCGATGCGGGCCCGGTCGCTGAAGATCCCGTGTCGCCGCCGCGGCCTGCTCGACACCTGCGGCACCGGCGGCGATTCGCTGCACACATTCAACATCAGCACGGTCACCGCCTTCGTCGCCGCCGCGGCCGGGGCCACCGTCGCGAAGCACGGCAATCGCAGCGCGTCGAGTAAAAGCGGCTCGGCCGACGTGCTGGAAGCGCTCGGCGTGTCGCTCGATCTCACACCCGAACAAACGGCCCAGTGCATCGATGAAATCGGCCTCGGCTTCTGCTTCGCCCCGCGATTGCACGCCGCGATGAAGTCGGCCGCGCCGATTCGGCAGCAACTCGGCTTCCGCACGATCTTCAATCTGCTCGGCCCGCTGACGAATCCCGCCAATGCCGAATATCAAGTGATCGGGGCGGGACGCACGCATCTGGCGCAGCTGCTCGCCGAAGCGCTGGCCGAACTCGGCACTGTGCGGGCGCTCATCGTGTGTGGGAACGACGAACTCGATGAAGTCAGCCTGTGGGGCGAGACGGCGGTGTTCGTGGTCGAGTCCGGTCAGGTGCGGCGCGAGACGTGGTCGCCGGAGACGCTGGGATTGCCGGTCTGCGAGGTCGCCGCGTTGCGGGTGTCGTCTCCGGCCGAAAGCGCCGCGGTGATCCGGCAAGTGCTCGCCGGTGAAGAAGGTCCGTCGCGCGACATCGTGCTGGCCAACACGGCCGCGGCGCTGGTGGCGTGTCAGCTCGCGGCTAACGCGCCGGACGGCGTCGCCCGTGCTCGGGCGGCGATCGACTCCGGCAGCGCCACGAATCTGCTGGAACAGTTCGCTCAGCGGACGCAGGAACTCGCCGGCCGAACCGGCTAACCGGTGGGGAATGCGGTCCACGTCGCCAGATCTTGCGGCCACGCGGACACGAACGCCTTCGTCTCCCCCGTGATCGGATGCCGGAACCCCAACCGGGCGGCGTGCAGCGCGAGTCGCGGTGCGCCGGAATCGTCTGCCTGAGCGGTTTCACCGATCCGGTGCCGATACACCGGCTCGCCGCAAACGGGTGCGCCGATCTCGCACAGATGGATGCGAATCTGGTGCGTCCGGCCGGTTTCCAGCCGGCATTCCATCAGCGACAGCGGGCCGACGCTGCTCAGCCGCTTCAGATGCGTCACCGCCGCCTGGCCCGACTTGCCGTCGCGCGACGAGCCGCGGAGGCCGTCGCCCCGGTCGCGAACCAACGCGGTGGACACGGTCTGCGACTCCGGACGGCCGTTGACCACGGCGAAGTACACCCGTTCGACGGTGTGGGCGGTGAATTGTTCGATCAACCGTTTGGAGGCGTCGGCCGTGCGGGCGAACACGACCAGCCCGGACGTTTCTCGGTCCAGTCGCTGGACGCGAAACAACGGAGCGATGGTCGGCGATGGCTTCCGGCCGTGACGGTTGCTGCGCGGAACACGTGACGCCGGTGCGAGCGCGGCGGCGGTCAGTTCGTCGAGCGTCGGGGCAAGTTGCCGTTTCGCCAGCGGCCAGCGCTGCTCTTCCGGCCGCCGGGTGGTGACGACGTGCGGCGGCTTCTCGACGACGACAATGTCGCCGTCCACGTAGACGATTTCGATCTGTTGCGGCTGCAACGGCGACGTCCCCGCTGTGCCCACGACGACGACATCATCGCGCTTCAACCGGCGGGCTTCGTGAATCTCGACGACGTTGTTTACCAGCACCCGACGGGCAGCGACCAGCTTGCGGCACTCCGTCCAGGAAGAATTCGGAGGCTGTTTCCGGAGCCACGCCAGAAGGGTTAACCCGGCGTGTTCGGTCCCCACGTGATTGTTGCAAGCGGCATCAGAATCAGCAGATACGGCGGCGGACCTGCCCTCTCGGCGAGTGTCGGCGGCGGGAAATCCCTCCGCGAAATTGGCGTCCGAGTCCGATCCGGTTTGACTGCCCACGCGTGTGACCTATGTTTCGGGAGTCGCAGCCAATGCGACCACACAATCTGATTGCGAACTGCACCGCGGGGGCTTGCTCCCGTTGTGCTGAGCGCGGCAAGGAGGAGCTGGGAGCTTCGAGGGGACCTTGCCGCGCTTTTATTATAGCCGACTCGCGAAACCGCAAGCGTTGTCCAAATGACGCTTGCGGTTTCGCGGTCTTTCGTTTCTACGCGGCGACCACCTGCATCAGCTCTTCGGCGGACACCGCGACGATCGCGATCCCCAGCTTGTCCGCCAGCGCAATGACGTCCGCCTGATCGAGCAGGATCGTCATGTTCGCCTCGACGGCGAGCACCCGCCCGCCCGCTTCGTGCAGCGATTTGATTGTCTGCAACCCAATGGTCGGCACGTCGAACCGCATGTCTTGCTGCGGCTTGGCGACCTTCACGACGGTGAACACGCCGCGACGGCACAGCTCTCCCGCACGGCGGATGCAGCGGTCGGTCCCTTCGATGGCCTCGACAGCCAGCACCGCCAGATCGTTGACCACGACCGACTGGCCGACGTCCAGCCGGCCCATTTCCTTGGCGAGTTCCCAACCGAAGCGGATGTCTTTCCACTGGGCGTCGGTCGGACGACGTTTGGTGAGGAAGCCGTGCTTCACGAGCAACTCCGGGCAGAAGGCGAGGGCGGAATCGAAGTGGATGCCGTCGCGGGCGAATTCGCTGATGACGGCGAGCAGCATGGTGTCGTCTTTGCGGTCGCGGCGGGTGTGCCGATACCACATCCGCACCGTCCGCCAATCGGGCATCAGGCGAAAGACCCGCCACGGCTGAAACAGAACGGTCTTCTCGATCTTGCCGGCCATCACCGCCCGCTCGACGCCGGCCCGTTTGAAACAGCGAATCGCGCGACCGAACTGGGCCAGCGGGTTCTCGAAGTATTGATGACAGACGTCGCGCAGTTCCGGCGCCGCCATGCCGATGACGCCGACGCCCACTACGTGATATCCCTGCCGGCGGGCCTCTTCCGCGAACACAATCGGAAACCGCCCCGCCCCGGCGAGCAAGCCGACGCGTTGCGGTGTTTGAGGCAACGACAATGTCGGTTGTCCGTCCATGGACGCGCGATTCCGGTTCACGATCGAAAACCAAGAGGATTGGAAAACCGCAAAGGCGCAAAGGACGCGAAGGAAGACAAAGTCAGGGATTGATTATTGGGTTCTTGGGATCGGTCCCCTCGCCCCCGTCTTCGGGGGAGAGGGTTAGGGTGAGGGGGCCGAGCGCTTCGCCGGGCGATGACCGCCAGCAGCACTAACCCGAAGCGTGAGCGAGGGCG
>JAWXBB010000644.1:0-5057 GCA_034439795.1 Planctomycetaceae bacterium
ACCTGATTCCCGTCATTCTCTGCACATCGGCCGCGGCAACGTCGCTGGGCCTGCTGCTCGCGGCGTGGGTGCAGACCGACCAGCAGGTCTCCGCGTATGGCACGTCGATGGTGCTGATCCTCGGCGGCGTCAGCGGCTGCTTCATCCCCCGCGCGTGGCTGCCGGACCTCATGAAGACCGTCAGCCTCGCCACGCCACATGCGTGGGCGTTGCAGGCGTTTGACGCCGTCCTCACGAAAGACCGCGTCGATTCCATCCTGGTGCACGACTACTGCTTCGTGCTGCTCGGCTTCGCAGCCACGTTCTTCGCGGTCGGCTGGTGGCGCTTCCGGCAGGCGGTCTGAGCGTTCGGATCAGCGGAAGTTCAGCGGTTCGACGTCCACCGCGAACTCCACCTCTTTGTGCGGCTTGTATTGGGACGCCGCCGCTTCCCAGGCGGTTCGCATCGGCTCCAGGTCGCGGGCCAGCAGTTGCAGGTGATAGCGGTAGTGCCCCTGCAACCGCAGGATCGGACACGGAGCCGGCCCCGCCACGCGCACGGCCTGCTGCTTCACGGGCTCGGTCGCTCGTAGCAACTCGCTGAGGGCGTCCGCGTCCTGTTCGACGTGCGATTCCGTCTTGCCGCGGAGAATGATCCGCGTTGCCAGCCGATACGGCGGGGCCTGGCACGCTTCGCGCTCCTGCAACTCGGCGGTCGCAAAGCCGACGTAGTCGTGCCGGGACGCGAACAGAATCGCCGGGTCGTCGGGGCACGACGTCTGCACCAGCACGCGGCCGCCGCGCGGGCCGCGACCCGTCCGGCCGGCCACCTGGGCGATGAGCTGAAACGTCCGCTCTCTCGCCCGCAAGTCGGGTTGCCGGAGTGATGTGTCCGCATCGACGACCCCCACTAGCGTGACGTCGGGGAAGTCGAGTCCCTTGGCGATCATCTGAGTGCCGAGCAGAATGCGAACTTCGCCGTGACGGAATTTTTCCAAAGCGGCATCGTGACTGCCGCGGCCGCGCATCGTGTCGCTGTCCATCCGCAAGGCCGGGACGTTGGGGAACAGCGATTTCAGTTCCTGCTCCAGCTTCTCCGTTCCCAGGCCGAAGTAACGGAAGCCTGGCCGCTGGCACTTCGGGCAGTTCGCGGGCATCTCCGTTTCGTGGCCGCAGCAATGACAAACCGCCCGGCCGTGCTGCTGATGCCACGTCAGCGTCAGATCGCAGTCGGGACATTTGAGCGCCTGCCCGCAGCCGCGGCATAGCACCAGCGGCGCGAACCCGCGGATGTTGAGAAACAGAATGATCTGCCCGCCGGATTTGAGCGCGGCGTGCATCGCCGTCAGCAACGCCCGCCCTAGGGCGCGTTGTTGATTGACGATCGGGTCATCGCGGATATCGACAATCGCCACCGGCGGCAACGGCCGGCCCGCGACGCGCTTCGGCAACGACAGCAGCCGATCCTGTCCGCGCTGCACGCGCAGCCACGATTCCAACGTCGGCGTCGCCGACCCGAGCAGCAGCGGGATCTTCAATAACTCAGCGCGTCGGCGGGCGACTTCGCGGGCGTGATACCGGGGCGTCGAATCCTGCTTGAACGACGTTTCGTGCTCCTCGTCGATGACGATCAGCCCCAGATTCGGCGTCGGGGCGAACACCGCGCTGCGGGCGCCGACGACGACCTGCACCGACCCCGTCGCAATCTGCCGCCATTGCGCGTGCCGCTCGGCGTCGGTCAGATGGCTGTGCAACACTGCGACGGCGGGGAACCGGCTGCGGAACCGGCGGATGGTCTGCGGCGTCAGGCTGATTTCCGGGACGAGGACAATCGCCTGCCGGCCGTAGCTGACGACTTCCTCGATCGCGCGGATGTAGACCTCTGTCTTGCCGCTGCCGGTGACGCCGTGCAACAGCAGCGACTCGAACCGCTGCTCGCGGAGCGCGGCCAGCACAGCCTCCAGGGCGTCCCTCTGCTCGTGCGTGAGATGCAACTCCGTCGGCGTCTCGATCATGCCGACATCGCCAAGTTCCGGCATCGTGCGGCGACGTTCGGGCACGATCAGCCCCCGATCGCGCAGCGTGTGAATCGGTCCGACGCCGCAATCGGCCGCGGTCGCGAGTTCATCAACCCGCATCGCCGCTCCGCGCGTCGCCAACGCGGACAACACCGCCCGTTGCTTGGGCGGCAATTTCATCTCCGGCCACGTCGCCACTGCAGTTGGTGCAAGCGCGAAGAACGTCACCTCGCGCGTCCCGGCGTGGCTTTTCACCCCCGCGGGAATGATCGCCGACAGCACCTGCCCCCAGCCGCACAGATACCGTTCCGCGATCCACCGCGTCAGCTCCAGCAGATGCGCGTCGATCAGCGGCTCGCGGTCCAGCACGGCCACTAACGGTTTCAGCAACCGCGACGTCGGCGATGTCCGCGTTACGTTCACGCAGAACCCGATCGTCGCCCGGTCGCCGCCGCCGAACGGCGCCTCCACCCGGCGACCCGGCCCGATCAGATCGCGCAGTTTCTCCGGCACGACGTAATGGAACGCCGTCGACAGCGGCCGGTTGAACACCACCTCGGCATACATCCGGTCGGCGTCGTCGGCCAACTCCCACTTTGTGGGATTCAGCGGCAACTCCTCGGCGGTGAACAACGATGATTGCCGGCGGTCTTTGATCATTGAACCTTGGTCATTGGTCATTTCACGATTACGATACACGCGGCGCGCGCGAACCCGAAGCGTCGGCGAGGTCGCACCGGCAGAAGACCGCGAAACCGCAAGCGTGGGTCCGAATGTCGCTTGCGGTTTCGCGGTCTTCTCACCTCTTTGTAGGGATCAACGGATGCGGATCGGTGTCTACGGCGGAACGTTCGACCCGGTCCATCTGGGGCACCTCGTGCTGGCCGACCAGGTCCGCGAGCAGTTGCGGCTGGATGAGGTCTGGTGGATTCCCTGCCAGGTGTCGCCACACAAGACGCAGCGGACGTTGACGTCGGGGAATCTGCGGCTGGAGATGCTGCAACTGGCAACCGCGGGACACACCGGGTTCCGCGTGCTGCCGGTCGAGATCGAACGGCCGGGGCCGTCGTTCACGGTGGACACGCTGTCGCAGCTCGTCGAGCAGCATCCCGGCAACGATTGGTGGCTGCTGCTGGGGGCGGACTCCGTCCGCGACTTCGGGACGTGGCGCGAGCCGGAGCGAATCACGCAACTGGCCCGCATCGCCGCGGTCAACCGGGGGGACGAGGCTCCATTGTCAGTCGGGGGCTTCTGCCGGCGCTTCGGCGACCGCTGCGACGTCGTCACCATGCCGGGATTGGACATCTCCGCGAGCGACCTCCGCCAGCGCGTCGCCAGCGGCTGGAGCATCCGCTACCAGACGCCCGCGGCGGTGGAAGCGTACATTCGCCAGCACGGGCTGTATCGGTAGAAGTAATGGCGAGCCGGGAGCATCAGCGACCGGAGCGAAACGCGAACTCCGCTCGCTGACGCTCCCGGCTCGCCTCAGGGGTCACTCATACCTCCACTTCGTCTCCCACGGGTCGCGGGTCTGTTTCTGCCAGGTCTGCATCTGTTGTTGCAGACGCTTCAGCGTCGCGGTCATGGCGGGATCGTTGGCGAGGTTCTTCGTCTCGTGCGGGTCCGCCTTCAGGTCGTAGAGTTCGTGCCTGGGGCGATGCAAATACGCCGCCACCGTGCGGCGGCCGTAGTACTCCTGCGGGTCGTTCCGGGCGACGACCCCCTGCCACGTCGGGCTGGCATACAGATCGGAGGCCGACGGATACTCCAGCCCGCTGGCGATGTTGAAGATGTACTTGACGTCCCCCTCGCGGACGACGCGCATCGGGTAATACATTTGGATCTCGTGGAATTGATGCGACGCCCGCAGCGTGTCCCAGCCATCGGGTTGCTCGGTCCCGATGATCCCCGCGAACGACCGGCCGTGGAACTGATACGGTTGCGGTTTCCCCGCGGTCGCCGGCTTCCCCGTGTTCTCCGCGGGACGCAGCGGCGGCGCAACCGGCGGTTTGACGCCGCAGTAATCCAGAATCGTCGGCGTCAGATCGGCCCAGTTGACCATTGCCGACGACGTGATGCCCCGCTTCGTCTGCTTCGGATCGCGGACGATCAACGGCAGGTTGATGCCCGGCTCGTAGCAGGTCGTCTTCGCGCCGGGGAACGGCGGGCCGTTGTCGGCGAGGAACAGAACCAGCGTGTTGTCCCACTGGCCGAGGTCTTTTAGCGCCTGCGTCAACGTGCCGATGCCGGCGTCCATGCGGGCGATGGCGCGGTAATACTCGCACAGCTCCTGGCGGACTTCGGGCTGGTCCGGCAACCACGCCGGCACGCGGATTTGCTCCGGCTGGAACACGACCGACTCGATGCCCGCATAGTCCGCGGAATTGGCGAACCGGCTGGCATCGCCGCCACGATGCGGATCGGTCGGGCAGAAATACAGGAAGAACGGACGGTCGTCCTTCTCGGCGATCCACGCCTTCGCGTTCTCGGCCATGCGGACGGTGTTGCGAGACCCCTGCGTCCCCTCCTGCCGTTCGGCCTCAAACTTGTAGATGTAGTCGGGGGACACGTGGTACTTGCCAACCAGACAAGTGCGGTAACCGGCCTCGCCCAGAATGTTGGGGAGCGACTTCACCGATTCGTAGGTGCTGAAGTGGCCGTCAGCGTGCGCGTGGCCGTAATGCCCGGTGGCGTGGTTGTAGAGGCCGGACAGGATCACCGACCGGCTGGCGCTGCAACTGGCCGTCGTGGTGTACGCGCGGGTGAACCGGGTGCCTTCCGCGGCGAGCCGGTCGATGTTCGGCGTCTTGGCGACGGTGTCGCCGTAGCAGCCGAGCTGCAGGCCGAGATCGTCCGCGACGATCACGATGACATTCGGCCGCGAAGCCGCATCGCTGAGGCCAGACAAAGACGCGGACCCAACGAGAATCGCGATCGAGAGCCGCTGCATCCAGGTGTTCATGCCGTGTTCCCGTTCGAGAGAGGCGTCACTGCGGGAAGGTCATCCGCGACAGCTTATAGCGCATTTCAAGGCGCGGAAAGTGGGTGGCCGGGGCTGGA
>JAWXBB010000645.1:0-10351 GCA_034439795.1 Planctomycetaceae bacterium
ATCTTCGTGTGCGCCGCCCCCTGCACGCCCCAGCGCTGCCCCGGCGTGTAGTTGGGAATCTTGGGACCGACTTCGTCGTACTCGAACGGCAGACCCGGCGCGATGGCGGTCATCTGCGGAACGTCGAACCGGCCGGAATCGACGACCGCCCCGGCGACCGCCGGGTCTTGCCCGCAGGCCCAACGGACGCCGCGCTCAACGAGATTGTGAAAGCCGGGATTGCCGAACGTCCGCTGATCGTGGCCCCACGCGGTGTAGAACACCCGGCCCTGGCCCTGCGTGCGGACCCACGTCCACGGCTCTTTCGTCTTGCCGTCGGCCTGCCCGCCCTGCACGCGGTATTCGAGAACCGTGCGGTCCTTTTCGTTGTGCTTCGTGTGGACGTAGGTTTCGTCCCAGCTTTCGAAGCCATCGTAACCCTTCATGATCGGATGTTCGGGGAGCGCATTCTCGACACGGAACACCTCGCCGCCGTGCTTCTGAAACTGAGCGCCGACCAGCTCGACGAACTTCGGCGAATTGCGGAAGCAGTACGACGCACAGTGCAACGGGATGAACCCCTTCCCCGACGCGACATAGTCCAGCAGCGCCTGCTCTTGCGCCGGCGTGATGCTGTCGATGTTGGCGTACAGCATCAGCCCGTCGAACCCGGCGAGCGTCTCCTTCGACAGGTCGTTCGGGTCGTCGGTGTACTTGACCGCAATCCCCTTCGCCGCCAGCACCGGCTGCAACTGCACGAACCGCTCCTGCGGGCGATGTGCATGGTTGTCGCCGAGGAAGAGAAGCTTCAGCGGCGCGGGGTCCGCGGCGGAACCAACAGCCGTGACCGACAGGGCGACGAAACAGAGCAGGGAGCGCAGCATGGTGGGCGTCTCGAAAGGAATGATGAATCAAGTACCCTCGAACGGATTGATGACCGTGACGGAATCGTACGTCATTCCGTGTGACATGTCTTCGCTGTATAGCGTGTCGACATCTGCGGTAATGCACGCGGCGAGCAACAGGCTGTCCCAATGGAAAAGGCTGTATTGACGACGCAAGTCGAAAGATGCTTCCAGCAAGTCTGATGTCGGCATCACGAGCGGATAAGTCACCACGAGTTCATGAAATGTCAGCTCGACTTCCTCAGCAGTGAACTCACCCTGTGACTGGCGTCGCCGCATCCATGCCAGCGTTTCGCAAGCGACCTGCCACATCAGACGCGGTGGGTCAGGATCGCCGGCGTGGGCCGCAAGGCAATCCAGCGCTGGCAAGTGCTTGCGTTGTTCAGTGTCGTCCATCGAATAGATGAAAACATTGGCGTCAAAAGCGATCATACAATTCATCCCCGCCATTCCAGACAGCACCGGAATGCAGGGGGGATTCGCGACAACGACGGATGAAGGCCTCCATCGCTTCTCGTGACCCGACCGGCGGACGGTTTGCGTCATCCGCGGAAGTGGGCTTGAAATACCCGTCTAACGTGGAGTTCTCGGGCAAATCCACCGGCGTTTTCGGAGTGAAAACCCCATTCGCATACGTCACGACAACATGCACGGTCATGGCCAGCCTTCCTCAAATCAGTGCGTATTGCCGGTCTCACCGGCACTCTCATGTTCTTGCTGGCGGTTGGGATGAAGTTCGGCATCAGCAGCCGGTATGACCATCCTTACGAAACTCAGTCCTTCAGCTCGAAATGCTTCGTCAGCTTCTCGATGGTGAACTGATTCCGCAATCGGCAGGCCGTGTGCTGCACAGCAAAGAGCCCCTTCTCCCAATAGGCCTGTTCACGGGAAACGGTCTTGATCCATTCTACGCGAACCAGATAGGACCATTTTTCTGGATCGTCCTGATGCTTTGCCATATTCTTCGCGGCCAATGGTGCGTTGAGAATCGGGATCTCATTTCCATTGACGTTGACCACGAACTCACTCACTGGCCGTTTATGATCCTTTACAATACCGACACCCACATAGCCGCGCTGTGGAATGTTGACGAAGACACGCGCCCCCGGAAAGAGTAGGTCCAAGGTCTGTGTGTACCATTTCCCTCCGCTGCCGCAGACGAAGCCATATCGGCGACAATCGTCCCAATTGGCGTCGTCGAACTCGCCTTGCGAAATATAAAAATCCCGTCCATTCCAAATCTCCTCGCGCTTCTTCACCGCAGACTTGCTGGTTTTCTCCTCGGCTGTCTGAGGATCAATCAGCCAAGTCCGCGTCAGATACTCATTGCTCCCGTCTTTGAAGTAACGAAAGAAAACGCTGTTGATCGGAACGCCGTAATTGCTGTTGAGGTAATTCAGAATCCGCTCGGTGCTTCGATCAAGTTCGGACGCCACCACGATCATCCGGTGGCTTTCGTTGATTGCCTCCGGTGGACTTGCTCCAAATACGTCGGAGTAGCCCACCTCAAACTTCTGGCCGCCGTGCTTTTCGGAATAGATTTCAGCGATCTGATCGTAGGACAAGTTCTCGACCCAGGATGCATAATCGAGCGTCTGTGCGACGACTTCCCGTGGCGTCCTGTCGCGTTTGAGTTCGATGACGACGAGGTTGCCCTCGCGATCAATCGCAAGTAGGTCGATGAATGTTCCGAAAGCTGTGGAAACCTGACGGCCAATCAGCATCAAATCGGGGGCAACCAACGACAAATCGGAAGCCAGCGTGTCTTCTAACTTGGCCTCTGACTGCAACGAATTGAACTCAACTCGCTGCAACTCCTTTCCAAGCCGCCAGATTCCGACTTCGATGGGCATTGTCAGTTATCCACACTCATGACCAAGACAATTCCGTAGGGCCGTTGTCCATTTGAGTCGCACTACCTACTTCAACGTAAACCCCGGCAGCTTCACGATCTCGCCACCCTTCATCGCCGACTGGTGGGCGCAGATCCCCACGCAGGTCCAGTTGGCGCTGGTGACGGCGTTCGGCCACGGGTCGCGGTTCTGGACGAGGGCCGACACGAACTCGTGTACCAGATGCGGGTGCGAGCCGCCGTGGCCGCCTCCCTGGATGAACGACAGGTGCCCCTGGTCGTGAATCTCCGCGGGCATCGTGAACTTGCGGATCGGGGCCGGCAGCAAGTGGGCGAAGTCGGGAATCGTGACTTTCTCGGGAATCTCCGGCTCCGGCTTTTTCGCGGTGTGAATGACGTGCGGCTCGTGCTCGACGAGGGTCCACTCGAAGCTGCGCTTGGTGCCGTAGACGTCGAAGCTCTCGCGGTACTGCCGGGCGACGTCGTACAGGAACCGCCAGATGTGCGCGGTGACGTCGGAATCCTTCACCTTAATGTGGCAGCTCTCGACGGCGTACTTGTTGCCCGACTTCTTCGCGATGTCGTCGCGAACGGTCCCCGAGCCGAAGCAGCTCACGTACTCGGCGAGTCCGTCGAGCAGGCCCAGGCACGGGCTGACGACGTGCGTCGCATAGTGCATGGGGATCATTCTCTCCCAGTAATCGGGCCAGCCGTCCATGTCCTGTGGGTGCGACGCGGCGAGGTGCTGAATCTTGCCGAGTTCCCCCTTCTTGTACATGTCCTTGATGAACAGGAATTCGCGGGAATACACGACGGTTTCGGCCATCATGTACTTCTTGCCGGTCTTGGCGACGGCCTCGCAGATCTGGTCGCACTCTTCGATGGTGGTCGCCATCGGCACGGTACACATCACGTGCTTGCCGGCGTTGAGCGCTTTCAGCGACATCCAGGCGTGATCGGGAATCGGCGAGTTGATGTGGACGAAATCGACCTGCGGATCGGCGAGCACGTCTTCGTACTTGGTGTACCGTTTGCCGATCTGGAACTGGTCGCCGGTCTTGTGGAGCTTGTCCTCGTTGCGCTGACAGATGGCGGCGATTTCCGCATCCGGATGCGCCTGATAAATGGGAATGAACTCCGAGCCGAAGCCCAGACCGACCATTGCCACTTTGATGGGTTTGCCTGCCATGCTGCGCGTCCTGAGGTGACTGATGTGGGAAGATCCGACGGGGTGGGACCCGTCGGCTTCCGGGTGCGACCAAGGAGTAGCTTGAATGGTATCCGGCCGTTTGGCAACCGCCATGAGGAATTGCGCACCGCCGGATAAGTTTTTTCACGCGGCGGACGGACGGATTCTCACCGTTTCGGCCGAAAAATCGGTGGCCGAGCGAATTGCGCAGACCGCCACCGCTGAAATTTTTCCGCGGTGGGCGATCCCCTCTTGTCCCCTCTCCCGCCGCTTCGGTGGGAGAGGGTTAGGGTGAGGGTGCCTTTGCCCCTTTTACCACTCGATCCCAAAGCAGAAGACAGAAGCACCCTCACCCCGGCCCTCTCCCAGCGAAGCGCCGGGCGAGGGGGTCAGAGGCACCCCCAAAAAGCACGTCACGCGGCGGCGTTGTCCGCGGCGGGCGAGCCGGTCGACTCGGCGGCGAGCTGCGTTTCCAGAGCGCGGATGTCCGCCCGCGTCTGTTCGAGGGCGGCTTCCTGATCGACCAGTTGTCGTCGCAGCTTTTCGAGCCGCTTCCGCGGGTGCCCCTGAATCAACCGGCCGACGGCGTCGATCAGCAACAGTGCGCGGTACGTTCGCATGGCGACGCCGCGGAGCTTGTACATCCGGGCGGTCTTCCCCAGCGATTGCAGCCGCAACAACCGTCCCAGCCGCAGCACTCGCAGAAACGCGATCACCGGGAGCAGGATGATGGCGATGTCCAGCCAGTGCTGTTTGCAGTAGGCAAGCTTTTTCTTGGTCAACGACACCATCAGCACGAACTCGACCGTGAACGACCACCAGATGACCGCCGTCGCCGCCGCGGTCAGTTGCGCCAGCCGCGGGTCGGCCTCCAGCTTCTCGGCGTAGACGTACTCCACAATCACCACCGGCAGCACCGCCAGCGAGATCAACAGCATCGGCATGCTCAGGGCGCGATCGATGTCCCTGATCAGATTCTCATTCGGATCGCGCCAGCCGAGTCGCGGCAGCCAGACCTGCCCGTTGGCGGCGGGATCACGCAGGCCGATGCGGAGAACGGGCAACAGACTGCACCAAGTCAATGTGCGCGACCATGCGTTGCCGTTCGATGCGCGCCACATCCATTCCAGCCAGAACACGGGGTACATCGCCGCGACGCCGGCCACGGCGGAAAAGAAGATCACCTTGTCTTCCGGCCGCTCGTGCAGATGCAGCACCACTGCCAAGCATGCCAGCCAGACCAGCGACGCCACGAACTGAACCGCGGCCAGCCGGGTCGGCGGAGGGGATGACAGGCCCGCATGCGGCGGCACAGTTTCCATACAGACATCTCGAAGATAAAAGCTGCTGAAGCGACGCTGGTCTCACGGAGACAACGCGCCCGCATGTTCCGCGGATCACGCGATTCAATCAAGAGCAGTCGCTGGGCACATCGGCCTATGGGTGCGTATAAATGCAGGAAGGGCCTCACGCAAAGGCGCAAAGCTCGCAAAGGAAGACAAACCGAAGCACCGTTGACGAGGCAAGCGGCCGACCGTTTCCGATATCCCGGCACTGGAATGTTTTCTTTGCGAGCTTTGCGCCTTTGCGTGAGAATGTTTTCAGCATTTAAGGCCATCCTCCCCTAATGATCGGAATGCACCCCACAGTGGTCCGTTCGACAATCGCACGGTTGAATCGTCCACATCCAGAGTGCTACCGTAACCCCACCCGAATCGCGTTCAGAAGCCGCGGGGTTCCATCCGCGAACGATTGCTCCATCGAGTCCCCACCGGGAGTTGCCTCCATGCGCCGTCTTGTCTCTTTCACGCTCGCTGCGTCGCTGTGTCTCATCGCCGTCACGTCGTCGGCTCAGGAACGCAAGACCGCGTTCCTCGATGCGAAAGCCGCCGGGCCGGACTTCGCCGTTCAGGGGGAGTACACCGGCACCGCGGGCGGGCAGAAGTACGGCGCACAGGTGATCGCGAAGGGGGACGGCAAGTTCGACGCCCAGTTGCTCCCCGGCGGTCTGCCCGGCGACGGCTGGGATGAGAAGACCCGCATCAAGCTGTCGGGCAGCACCGAAAACGGCCTCACGCGGCTGACCGGGGAGGACGCCGACGCCGCGGTCGTCGAGGGCCGGCTGTCGTTCAATCTGAAGGACGTGAAGGCCGATCTGAAGAAGGTCGAACGGGTCTCCCCGACCATGGGCCTGAAGCCGCCGGCCACTGCGAAGGTGCTGTTCGACGGCTCCAACGCCGACGCCTGGACCCCCGGCAAGCTGATGGACGACGGCCTGATGGGCGTCGGCACGCGCACCAAAGAGAAGTTCGACAGCTTCACGCTGCACCTCGAATTCCGCACGCCGTACATGCCCTACGCCGGCGGGCAGGCCCGCGGCAACAGCGGCATGTATCTGCAGGATCAGTACGAGTGCCAGATCCTCGATTCGTTCGGGCTGGACGGACTCGACAACGAATGCGGCGGGATCTACAAGAACGCCAGGCCGAAGGTCAACATGTGCCTGCCGCCGCTGGCATGGCAGACGTATGACGTGGAGTTCACCGGCACGAAGTTCGACGCCGACGGCAAAGTCACCGCCCCCGGCCAATGCACGATCAAGCACAACGGCGTGCTGATCCACGACAACCTGGAGCTCGCCACCACCCCCGGCGGCGGCCAGGCCGATCAAAAGCCCGGCACCCTGTTCCTCCAGGACCACGGCGACCCGGTGCGGTTCCGCAACATCTGGATCGTGACGAAGTAGGCAGAGTAGGCGTCAGGCATTAGGCGCTAGTCGTCAGGTAAGAAATGTCCTCGGAAGCCGCGGGGTCCCACCCCCGCGGATCTTCATTTCAACGTCCCGGCATCAAATCGTCGCCAGAACTCTTCCGGCGTCCACTTCGGATCGGTCTCTCGGAGTTCGACGTCCAGTTCGCGCAGCGAGGACATGCTCCGGACGACGTCCCACCCTTCGGTGATGCGGACCGGCGTGACGATCAGCCGGGTCAGCCGCAGCCCGGCGAGCGGACGAAGATCGGTCACCGCCGATTCGCCCAGGTGCAGCCGCTGCAATGTTGTCAGCTTCGACAAGGCCAAGATGTCCGCGACCGGCGTCTTGTGCAGCGTCAGGCTCACCAATGGGCAGCCGGCGATCGGCGACAGGTCGGTCACGTTCGTCTCGTTCAGCCACAGGCTTTCGAGCGGCAACGACTTCAGCGGCGCGAGGTCCGTCACCTTCGTTCCCAACAAGCTCAACTCCGACAACAACGGTGCGTCTTTCAGCGGAGCGAGGTCGGCGACCGGTGCGTGATTCAACCACAGACTCCGTAATGGCATCCCCGCGAGCGGCGTCAGGTCGGTCACCTGCGTCCCCTCCAGGTCCAGCACCGACAGCGCCATCCCGGCGAGCGGCGACAGGTCCGCCACCGGGTTCGCCGCCAGGCCGATCAACTCAAACTCCAGCCCCGCGAGCGGCGACAGATCGGCGATCCCCGCCCCGCGCAACTCCGCCGCCGCGATCCGGCCGTCCCGCGGCTCGAACTGTGCCGCCTCCGGCCGATACTCGGGGTTCTTCGCGGCCAACTCTCGATGCAACCGGGCGATGGTGTCGCCGATGGGATCTTCCAGCGCTGGTGCTGTCGGCGTGGCCGACGACGGGGACGCCGGTTCGGACACAGGCTTCGTCGTCGAAGGCCCGCAACCGGCGAGCAGGGCGAGCAATGCCATCATGGGCAGACGGAGCGAACGGTCATGGAACATTGTCGGTCAATCATTCCGGTGAGTGTTTAGAAGCTGCTTCAAAACGACATGATCTTTACGCCGAAGGCGTTGTCTCTCAAAGCCCAGGGACGCGAGTCTGCGAGCGCACCCTGGGTGGCGAACTTTCAGGGTCGATTTGCCTTGGGTGCCATTTCCCCAGGGTGCGCTCGCAGACTCGCGACCCTGGGCTGTGTGATCGAACGCCTTCGGCGTACTTGTCCACCGATCAATATCCCGCCACCAACGGCAACAATCAGAATCGGGTTTTGAGCGCAGCGACCCGGCAGGGCACTTACCGCGGGATGCTATCCCGCGGCTTCTGATGCCTTACCTGACACCTGACGCCTATTTCTTCCCCAACTCCTTCTTCAACCACTCCATATCTTTAGGCGACCGTGCCAGATAGATGCTGTCGAACCATGCGACGCCTGCATCGACGCACTCGATGCCAAAGCCGGTGATCGTCATCGGGCCGAAGTCGTGGTGGAGGTCGCGCGATTCCAGTCGCCATGCAGCGGGGGGCTTGTTGTCCAGCCGCAGCGGTGGGCCGTCTCCCTGCCGATGCCGGCCGATGTCGTAGGCGTAACCGTGCCGCAAGCCCTTGTCTTCCATCCGGCGTTGCCGCGACGATAGCGGGCGAGTCGCAGCCAGGCCGTCGCGGAGTTCCGGGCCGAGGCGGCCTTCGTTCGCCAGCCAGAACGTCATCCCCGGTGCGTCGGCACACTTCCAGGCGAACACGACGTACCGGTACTGGCCAAGCTTGGGCAGGTCGACGATCGCCGCCTCGACGCCGTCCAACTGCGGCCACGTCGCGCGACCCGCGGGGAGTTTCAGCGACTGCGTGCCGGAGAACGGGGCCTCGCTGGCCGCCGTGAGTCCGGCCGGTTGCCCGGTCAGCAACGCGACGGCGTCGTCCTCGTACAGCGTGCGAATCCCCGGCCGCTCCGTCGCCGCGGCGAGGCTGCGCCATTCGAGCAAGGCCTTCGGATCGGCCGGCGTGACGACCGCCTCCACCTGCACCGTGCGGTTGGGACCGGCGGGCAACGGGACGGTGATCGGGTCGGGATCAATCGGCCCCTGCCGCACCGGGACGTCGAACTCGCCGGCGGAGACGCCGTCGAGTTTCAACTCGATCTTTGCCTTCGGGCTGCTGTCGCCGAACCGGCTGACGACGAGCGACACCCAGCGGTGCTGCGCGACGACGGGGAGCGACCGCGTGAGCGTCATTGACGAGGAGACGCCGATCAACTGCCGATAGCGCACGTCGCGTGCATCGGTTTCGTCGAGATGATTGCGGACCAGCACCGGACCATCGCCCGACACTGTCCACCCGGCCAGTCCCGGCGGCGTCCGCGCGGCGACTTTTGCAACTTCGGCGGCGAGCGCGTCCCGGTCGAGACGCAATGTCGGCTCCAGCCAGTCGGCGATGTCGCGGATGTCGAGCGCGTCGGCTCCCTCCGGGCGGTTGTCGCGCACCATGTCCATGCGCAACGTGATCTGCGGCGGACTGTCGGCCGACGACGTCACCGGCTGCCAGCCGGAATCGGCGACGTCGCGGCTGCCGGTGAGCGGGCCGTGCTGAAACAGCGGCGAACCGTCGCGCTGCGTCACCGTCGCCTTCACGCAGCCGCCGGTGCCCGCGGCGATGTCCAGCCCGTAGCGCGTGCGGAACTCGCGCGTGAGCGGCGGCAAGTCGAACGTCAACGCGGTCGTGGCATGGACGCCGAAGCCGTAACCGTACACGCGGTCGGCGACCTGCAACCGTTGGCGTTGCGTGTTGCGGTCGCGTTGCCACGTCCACCCGCCTCCGAAGACCGCGTCGCGCTGCACCTCGCCGGGGGCAAACCACGTCAACGGCGGTTCGTGCGGCGGGAACCAACGCCACGCGATGACGTTCGGCACGCGCACCCACAGCGGATCGAGCGACCACGCCGGTTGCACCAACTGCAACCACGCCGCCGGTCGGTTCTTATCCCCCCAATGCCGAGCTTGAAACCGTTCGGTCGACGTCGTGAGGACGCTGCCATCAATCGTTTCGAGTTGCACGAGCCGGCCCGACAACGTCGGTGTCAGCACGGCGAGTTGTTCGACGTAGTCTCGTTGCGAATCGCGTCGCGGCAGATGGACTTCGGCGAGCTCGATCCACGTCACCGTCCGCACGCCGTCGTCGAGCAGCACCGCGACGCCGTCCGTTGTCCATCGCAGACTGCGGTACGCCAACCGGCCGCCGTTGCGGAGAAAGACGTGACCCGGCTGCCAGTCGTCCCGGCCGCGGGCCTCGAACACCACGCGGCGGAGCGCATCGACGGCGATGCGAAGCGGCGTCGGCTGGCGATCCTCCGGCGGCTGCCATTCGGACTCGGTCTGCACGACCAGATGCGGCGGCAGCTGCTCGTAAGGAGAACCGGACCCGGTCCGATACCCCTGCACTTCGCCGACCAGCCGGTCGCCGTTCTGAAACTCGACGAACATCGTCGGCCGGGCATCGAGCGATGCCGTCCGGTCCACGATCCAGCGGACGGGGTTGCCGGGGTCGAACAGCGCCTTGCCGCCGAGCTGCGGCTGGGCGTCGGGCGAATGCCAGTCGTGCAACTCCATCGCCGCGTGCCGCGTGCCGTCGACAAACTCGGCGACGTAGCGATCCTGCGCGAGGACGGACACGCCCAGCGTCGCGAAGAGCAACGA
>JAWXBB010000646.1:0-23969 GCA_034439795.1 Planctomycetaceae bacterium
CCAGCGATCCGAAGGGAATGTTCCCCATCGGCCCGATCTCGGGCAAATCGCTGTTTCAACTCTTCTGTGAGCAATTGATCGCCCGGCAACGCCGCTACGGCGTGCGGATTCCGTATGCCGTCATGACCAGCGACGCCACGCACGCGGCGACGGTGGCATATTTTCAGTCGCACGGTTTCTTCGGCCTCGATGCCGACGACGTCTGGTTCTTCTGCCAGGCGAACATGCCCGCGGTGGATGCGAACACCGGCGTCGCGCTGCTCGCCGGTCCGGGCCGGCTTGCCGTCAGCCCCGACGGCCACGGCGGCATCCTCGCGGCGATGTCCAAGAGCGGCGTCCTCAAGAAACTCGCCGACCGCGGCATCGAGACACTGTACTACCATCAAGTTGACAACCCGACGACGCCGGTCTGCGATCCCGCATTCATCGGCTGGCATCTCGTGAACGAGGCCGATGTCTCGACGAAGGTCGTCGCCAAGGTGTCGGGCGAGGAGCGGATGGGGGTCGCGGTCAGCGTTGAGGGCACGACGCGGATCATCGAGTACAGCGACTTCCCGCCCGAAGTCGCCGCCCTGACGGATGCTGCCGGGCAGTTGCGGTTCTGGGCAGGCAACACGGCGATGCACGTTTTCGACCGGGCGTTTCTGGAGCGGGCCGCGGTCGATGAAAAGGCGTTGCCGTTCCACATCGCGCGGAAGGCGGTGCCGTACTGGACGCCGTCGCAGGGGGACGTGATGCCGTCGAAGCCGAACGCGATCAAGTTCGAGCGGTTCATCTTCGACGTGCTGCCGTGGGCCCAGCGGGCGTTGATCGTCGAAGGCGATCGGGCCGACGAGTTCAACCCGGTGAAAAACCGCGACGGCAGCGATTCGCCTCTCACCGCGAAGGCGGCCCTGCAGGCGCTGCATCGTCGCTGGGTCCGTCAGGCGGGCGGCGCGATCGCGGACGACGTGCCGATTGAAATCAGCCCGCTGGCGGCGCTCGCCGCGGACGATTTGCAGCAGCGCTATGCGGGGCAGGTGATCTGCGCGCCGTTGTTGTTGACCGATTGACGCGGGTGAGCATCTCGATTCTGGGTTGCTCTTCGGTTCGGTCCCCTCGCCCCCGTCTTCGGGGGAGAGGGATAGGGTGAGGGGGCCGAGCGCTCCAAGCGACCCCCGAAGACAAACCTCGTGAATCGACGCGCTGCAAAGCGATCGCCCCCTCACCCCGACCCTCTCCCCCGAAGACGGGGGCGAGGGGGCCGGAGGGAATAATCGGGACGCACACCCGAATGACGCAGGACGCCCAGGGATCGCTATCCCTGGGCGTCTTCCGGTCGCTACACTGGCTCCGATTCACCGGGAGACCTGGGGCCGATGGGCAAGCTGACCGTTTTCGATTACTCCATTGTTGCGCTGTACCTCATCGCGACGATGGTCATCGGCGTGTGGGTCAGCCGCTACATCAAGACCGGCCGCGAGTTTTTCCTCGCCGGGCGGTCGCTGCCGTGGTGGGCCGTCGGCATGTCGCTGGTCGCCACCGACATCGGCGGAACCGACCTCATCGGCGTCGGCGGGGCGACGTATCGGCACGGCCTCGCGCTCGCGAACTTCGAGTGGATCGGCTGCGTCCCCGCGATGATCGTCGCCGCGTTCGTCTTCATGCCGCATTTCTGGCGGATCGGCATCACCACGATTCCGGAGTTCCTCGAACGCCGGTTCGACGTGCGGATTCGGACCGCCGTCGCCGCCTGCTGGCTGGTGTTCATGGCCTGCAACCTCGGCGTGATGCTGCTCGCCTCCGCGACGCTGATGAAGGCCCTCGCCGGCTGGCCGATCGAACGAACGGTCTGTTTCGTCGCGGTGATGGTCTTCTTTTACACGTACTCCGGCGGATTGGCAGCCGTCGTCTACACCGACGTGATGCAGGGCACCATCATGATCGGCGGAGCGGCAATGATTGTCGTGATGGGGCTGATCGACATCGGCGGCATCGAGGGCTTGCAGCGGGGGGTGAACGCCGCGGTCGCCGCCCGTGCCAATGTCGAGACCGGCGAGCCGCCGCGGAACGAGCATTTCGACCTGATCCTGCCGGTGGACACGCCCTCGCCGTATCCGTGGACCGGGATTCTGTTCGGTCTGGCGTTCATCACGAGTCCGGCGTACTGGATCGGCAACCAGGCGATCGTGCAGCGAACGCTCGGTGCGAGGTCGGAATACGAGGCGAAAGCGTCGTACATCTGGGGAGCGCTGCTCAAGAGCGTTTTTCCGTTGATCATCGCCGTGCCGGGGCTGATTGCCCTGGCGAAGTTCCCCGCGCTGGAGAATGCCGACGAAGCTTTGCCGCGGCTGATTGGTTCACTGATGCCCGCGGGGGCCAAGGGGATCTTTCTTGCGGCGCTCTTGGCGGCGCTGATCTCGAACGTCGATTCCTATCTCAACTCGGCGGCGACGATCTTCTCGTACGATTTCTATCTGCGGTTTCTGCGGCCGAACGCAGACGAACGCCAATTGCTGCGCGTCGGCCGCTTGATGACGATCCTGTTCTCCGTGTGGGGCGTGATGTTTGCCTTGATGCTCAGTTGGGACAAATCGGGCATCGGCATCTACTCCATCTTTCAGACGCTGATGGCGTTCTTCAACGGCCCCGCGTTCGCCGTGTTGCTGGCCGGATTGCTGACGCGGTCGGCGACCAGCCGGGGCGTGCTCGCCGGCTTTGTCGCCGGGGTGCTGACGTCGGTGTCGCTGTATCTGCTGAACCGCCCGGAGATCACCGGCTGGTTGCAGACCGAGCCGTTGTTCCGCGTCGCCGATCCGTTCCTGTATCTGTCGATCTGGTCGTTTCTCGTCACGATCGGGATGACGGCGGTGGTGAGCTACCTGACCGACGCCGATCCGCCGGAGAAGCAGGCCATGTCGCTGTACGGTGCGCCGAAGGGAGTGGTGGCATGAGTCTGCTCCACGGCATCGGCAACCTGCTGCGAGAGTTGATGGGCCAAATCCCGCTCGGTGCGGTGCGGGTGATGTTCGTCGCGATCCCGCTGGTGCTGATGGTGTGGGTGCTGCGCTTGCCGGCCTCGCAGACCACGCCACCGGACAGCCGCCCGCGCTGGAACACCGACCTGCGCCTGTGGGCGTGGGTGGCGCTCGGCGCTCAGGTGCTGATTTATTGCGTGTTCTGAAGTGTAGGAGCCGGGGCATGTCGCCCCGGTCTTCGCCTTTGATATCCAAGAAGAGAAGACCGGGCCGACACGGCCCGGCTCCAAGAAGCGACTTCAAAACCCAATCTTGGCCGTTGGAGGCGGGACATTGATCGGAGTTCAAGTACGCCGAAGGCGTTCGATCACACAGCCCAGGGTCGCGAGTCCGCGAGCGCACCCTGGGGCAAAGGAGCCCGAGACGCATCGACCCTGTAAGGGTCGCATCACCGGTGCCCACAAACCTTGATGAAACCCTTGCAGGGTATGGGATTCGTCATCGATCGCCACCCAGGGTGCGCTCGCGGACTCGCGACCCTGGGCTGTGCGATGCAACGCCTTCGGCGTAAAGATCATGTCGTTTTGGAACAGCCCTACTCCAACACCATCCGGAGAACCTCCCCATGCATCGCCTGCACCGCGTCGGTTGGTTGATCGTCCTCGTTGCCGTCGTTGGGTTTCAGGCGTTGCCGCGCGCCGCGAGCCAGCCGGTGCTCAGCCGCAGTGGCGTCGTCGACTCCAGCCAGTTCGTCTCGTTGCAGGCGGCGTTCGACGCCCTACCGGAAACCGGCGGCCTCGTTCGCATTCCGCCGGGCGAGTACCGCATCAAGGAGCCGCTCATCCTCTCGCGCGGTGAGACCCGAATCGAAGGTTCCGGTGCGGCAACGAAGATCGTCAACCTGAATCAGGACGGCAAGCCGGCGTTCATCGTGCAGCCGTCAAATTGGGAGACCGACAAAAAGACCCGCATCTGGCGCGTCCAACTGGCCCACTTCCGCATCTGCGGCGACGCCGACGCGGTCGATGCCAAATCCACCATGCCGAAAAGCGGCGACGGCCTGTTGTGCCAGGGCGTGCAGGAACTGTACGTCAGCGGCTTATCCGTCGATCATCACGGCGGGAACGGGATTCATCTCGTCGATTGCTACGAAGACCCGCGGATTTCCGATTCCATTATCACGTATTGCCGGCAGACCGGCGTACACATCGAGGGCTGCCACGACATCGTCGTCAACGCCAACCAGTTCGAGGAGAACCAGGACGCGCTCCGCTGTGCCGACAGCTTCAACCTGTGCATGAACGGCAACAACATCGACGACCATCTCGGCAACGGCGTGATCATCGAGAACACCTACGGCTCCGTTGTCTGCGGCAACATGATCGAGGAGTGCGACGGCACGGCGATCATCCTCGACCGCGACTGCTACGGCATCACGCTCAGCAGCAACGTCATCGCCCATCACCAGCAGGGGGGCATCGACCTCCGCGACGCCCACGGCTGCACGGTCTCGGCCAACACGTTTGTGCTGTGCAACAAAGCTTCGCTGACCATCGGCCCCAACAGCGGCCGGATCACCGTCACCGGCAACACATTCTGCAACAGCGACATCGGCGGCGGCCAGACCAAGCGTCCGCGCGAACATCAGAACGCCATCTCGCGCGATCTGGCCTACGGCGTGCATCTCGACAGCACATCCGACATCGTCCTCACCGGCAACGTCTTCAGCGGATTGCGCGACGCGTCCATTCAGACCCAGGGGGATTGCCGGCGAATCGTCGTCGTCGGCAATGCGGTGACGGATGTTTCACAGGACACCGCGGACGGGAAACGGCTGGATCTGTCAACGGCGAAGGACAGCGTCGTCGCCGAGAACAGCGTGGCAACGCCATAGGAGCCGGGGCGTGTCGCCCCGGTCTTCTCTTAAGACGAAAACGAAGACCGGGCCGGCACGGCCCGGCTCCTACTGGGCGAGCCGCTGCATCTCCGTCACCGTCCGGTCCAGTTCGGCCAGCAAATCCGTCGGCACATCGAGCTTGCGGAACTCGGCCAGCAGCGTGGTGTAGTACCACAGCGAGCCGTCCCGTCGGCCGGTGAACTTCTGCCACGTCCGGTCGCCATGCACGCGCAGATCGCTGACGATGCTGCGCGTGTTGTGCAGCTTGTCGCAGCCCGAGACCAGCCACGACGACTTGTTCCCCGACGGCAATTTGGCGATGTACGCCTCTTTTCGGGCCTGCCACGGCGGCTTGGGGATGCAATCCGCATCGGTGCAATGGTCGACGATCTCCGCCACGCGGTCGCCGAACTGCTCGCGGATGCGTCGCAGCGTCGGCGGGCCGCCCGCATCCTCGACGGCATCGTGCAGCAGCGCGGCGATGGCTTCGTCCTCGTCGCCTCCGTACTCCAGCACCAGGCTGGTGACGCCCAGCAGATGCGCCACGTACGGCACTTCGCACCCCTTGCGGCACTGCTCGCGATGCAAGTCGCTCGCCAGCAGCAGCGCGTCGTCAAACCGACTTGTGAGCGCCATCGAAACTTCTCCTTGATTCCATTATGGTGCGCTCCGTCTCGACGGCTGTCCACGCTTGCGGTTTCGCGCCGAGGAAGATCCGTGGGGGTGGGACCCCACGGCTTCTGTGGGACTCGCAACCCGTCACCCTTAACTCTCGACCTTTAAGCGGGTAAATTATCTGTTTCAGGCCACACCAACGTTCAGGAATCCGCGAACATGCTTGGCGCTCAGTTAACGCCGGCCCAGTATCTGCGCCGGTGCAGCGAAGTCTTCGAGACGCTCGACCTGTCCCAAACCGAGGGGCTCGCCGACGACATCTACGCCGCCTGGCAGAACGGGCGGTTCGTGTTCCTCTGCGGCAACGGGGGCAGCGGATCGAATTCGTCGCACTTCTGCGAAGACCTCGGCAAGAGCACGCTCGACCGCAAGGACTTCACCAACGACGCCGTCAAACGCCTGAAGGTGCTCAGCCTGACCGACAACACGCCGTACATTCTGGCGTGGGGCAACGACGAGGGCTTCGACCGCGTGTTCGTCGAGCAGCTCAAGAACTTCGCCTCGCCGGGCGACGTGCTGATCGCCATCAGCGGCAGCGGCAACAGCCCGAACATTCTCAACGCCGTCGAATGGGCCAACCGCAAGGGCCTCGTCACCTGGGGCATCACCGGCTACTCCGGCGGCAAGTTGAAGACGCTCGGACAGAAGAACCTGCACGTGCCGCTCGACGACATGGGCATTGTGGAATGCGTGCATCTGACGGTGTTCCACTGGATTCTGAACGACATTCATGGCCGCATCAACAAGGTGGGACGACACGCTGAGAAGGCTAAGGGCTGAGCGCTAAGGGCTAAGGGCCAGAGAAAAAGAATGAAGCCGCGGGATAGCCATCCCGCGGATCTTTCGTAACAAGGGATCAACCACCGTGAAGCTGGGAATGTTGCAGACCGACGCCGGACCCAAGCTGGTCGGCGTGACGCTGGATGGCCGGTATGTCGACTTGTGTGCGGTCGATCCACAGATGCCGGCGACGCTGATGGCGACGCTGGCGCATCCGGAGGGCCTGGCCGCCGCGGCGGGGGCCTTGGGACATGGCTTGAGTCGCGGACCGTACGTCACCGGGCGAGTTCTGGCACCGCTGCACCGGCCGGGGAAGGTGCTGTGCATCGGCCTCAATTACCGCGATCATGCCAATGAAACCGGTTCGCCGATTCCGAACCAGCCGATCGTGTTCAGCAAGTTCTCGCAGGCGGTGATCGGCCCCGACGACATCATCCGCCTGCCCGCCGTCTCGCAGGAAGTGGACTACGAAGCCGAACTGGTAGTCGTTATCGGCAAACGGGCCAAGCACGTCCGCAAGGAACAGGCGTTCCAGCACGTCGCGGGCTACACCGTGGGGAACGACGTCTCCGCCCGCGACTGGCAGAAGGGCCGGCCGGGCGGACAGTGGCTGCTCGGCAAGACCCCCGACACGTTCGCGCCGCTCGGTCCGTGGCTGGTGACGGCCGATGAAGTCGGCGACCCGCACAGCCTGCGGATTCAGCTCCGCCTCAACGGCCAGACGATGCAGGATTCGTCCACGAAGGAATTGATCTTCGGCGTCGACGAGCTGATCGCCCACATCTCGCAACTGGTGACACTGGAACCGGGCGACGTCATCTACACCGGCACCCCGCCCGGCGTGGGCGTGGCCCGCAAGCCCCCCGTGTTCCTGAAGCCCGGCGACACTGTCGAGGTGGACATCGAACACGTCGGCGTCCTGCGCAACACCGTCGCGGCGGATGCGTAATCATTCCCAGCCGAGAGCGCCAGCGAACGGCGGCTTGGCCGGAAGCGGTTTCCAAACTCAATCTTGGTCGTTGCGGTTGGATGCGGAACATTGATCGGAGGTCAAGTACGCCGCAGGCGTTCGATCACACAGCCCAGGGTCGCGAGTCTGCGAGCGCACCCTGGGGGAAACGGCGTCCGAGACGCATCGCCCCTGAAGGGGTCGCATCACCGACGGCCACAAACCTTGATGAAACCCTTGCAGGGTATGGGATTCGTCGTCGATCGGCACCCAGGGTGCGCTCGCAGACTCGCGCCCCTGGGCTGTGCGATACAACGCCTTCGGCGTAAAGACGATGCGGGTGTTGAACCACCCCTAACAAAGGCCGCCGTTCGCTGGCGCTCTCGGCTGGGACTGGGACGGAACGATTCACGCCGGACACGGCACGTGCAGCAGCTTCGAGAGTTGATGCGTTTCCGACACGCTGACCAGGCCGTGCAGGTTGCCGACGAGGCCTGCGGACGCATGCCAGCGGGACAGCGCGTCAAACAGCGGCTCGACACGGGCCAGGTCGATGCCGAGCTTGTCCTTCCATTCCCGCGATTCGTTCGGCGGCAGGTCGAGCAGTTGCCCGATCAGCAGGAAATCCCCTTCGTTCGACAGCTTCAGATACAGCCCGCGGAGTTCGGTCGCCAAAGCGTCGTCAACCGGCACCGTGAGATCCAGCGGACCGCCGCGGAGGCACCACGTCACCCGTTCCGGTTGCCGTTCGGCCATCCCCGCCGCGAATTCGCAGGCGGCGTACAGCACGCTTTCATCGAGCAAACCGGCGACGTGCGTTGTCCGCGAGACGTGCCGGTCCCACGTTTCCGCCAGCAGATCGAGCTGAACCGCGAACGCGACCTCTTTCAGAAACGGCACCTCGGCCAGATACCCCGGCCGCGGCTCGGACTCGTCGAGCAGATCCCGGCACAGGCGGTCAGCCGTCTCCCGGAGCGCGACGCGAAACGCCACGTAGCTCAGCAACGACTGCGGCAGAACGTCGTCTGTGATCTTCAACATTCCGCCATGCTGCGCGACGGGCGGACTTCTCTCAAGAGTGATGCCGCGGTTTTTTCGTTCCGGAACTGTTGCGGAACGTCAACCAACCCGGCCGCGTTGCACATTGCCTGTCCCCGGCCACCCACCGCGCTTGCATGCCACGGCCGTGTCGACCGTGCGAGCGCTTCCTGTCGTGTCCGCGACGGGTCTACGGTTGAAACGGGTCCGCGGGAATCTCGGCCCGCGTCGTGGGCGGTGGGGTGGAGTGCGACCGCGGACTCGGATCGACCTGGCCGGCGGCGTCGGGCCGGGTGGCGTACAGGTTGCCTTCGTCGTCGAACAGCAGGACCACGTTGATGTGCCAGCGCAGGCCGTCGCGACGCTTCCACAGGTCGCAGTAGTAAATCGACTGATTCTCACCGAAATTGCCGGTGATTCCGGCCGTGCCGAGTCGCGCAATCGCGTCGTCGCGGGGCGTTCCGAGCGGGACAATCGTGAGGATTTCGTGAACCTGTTCGGTGGTCGGCAGCGGACAGCTCGTCAGCCCGGCCGCCGGCGACGTCTGGCAGCCGAGTCCCGCCACGGCGACGATCCAGGCTGCCGCGACCCCGCTGGCGAGGCTGCGAATCCGGCAATCGTGTCTGCAAGACGGCATGGCGACGTCCTCTCGAACGGCATTTGGCGACCGACTTGTAGTTTCCCCGATAGAAAACGGTCAAGATGGATCGCGGGCGGTCGCAGTGACCCGGACGCTGCGAGCGTCCGGGTCACTTGACGCGATGTCCCTCGTGGAACACCGAGAACCGCGTTCGCCGAAGAAACGTCCTCATGCGGAAACCGCGTGCGATCCGATAGGCAACTCGCCCCGGCGACCGATGCCTCTCTGAGATTTTTTTGTCGTCCGGGAACAGGTGCTTGACAAGCCGTTGCGACTAGACTAGACAATCGTCGGTTTTCCGATTGTGGCAATGACTTGGGTTCGGTCGGAGGTTGACCGGATCGCGGGAACGCAGGCTGCGTCGTTCCCGTCTTTACAGCCGGGGACGATCGAGGTTTTCAGCCAATGACCATCGTGTTGCACGACGAAGAATACACCTTCGCCGCGTGGACGCCCTGGGGTGCTCAGTCGAGTGTCGGCCCTGCCCCCTGTTTCGCTGTGGCCGATGATGAGGAGGAAGCCGGCATGGACGAGGAAGAAGAGTTCGCGGACGAGGAATTCGAGGCAGAAGAGGCCGACGACCTCGAAGAGCTCGAAGAAGAGGAACTCGAAGACGAGGACTTCGACGAATTCGAAGACGACGACGACGAATTCGAAGACGACGACGAATTCGAAGACGACGATGATGACGACCTGGACGACGATGACGAAGAGTATTGATCGGGAGCGCCCGAGGTGGCCCGGCCGCGGTCCTCCACCCGGCGGTTGACTCCGTGCGCCCATTGTCCGACGATGCACAACCGGCTGGCAGCCCCGCAGGGCGGCGAGCCGGTTTTTCTATTCGACCGGGCTTCGCAGGATCGCGACATGCTGGGGATGTGGGACCAGATTCAGGACGCCGTCGGCGCGATCCGCCGCGTGTGGACCGGAACGCCCCGCGCCGGCTTGATTCTCGGTACGGGTCTGGGCGGGCTGGCCGAGCAGATTGAGACGGAAGCCACGATTCCCTACGGTCAGGTGCCGCACTTCCCGGAATCGACGGCCCCGTCGCATGTCGGGCGGCTGGTGTGCGGCACCCTTCGCGGCGTGCCGCTGATCGCGATGGAAGGCCGGTTCCACTACTACGAAGGCTACTCGCTGACGCAGGTGACGTTCCCAGTCCGCGTGATGCGGGCGCTGGGAGCGGAACTGCTGATCGCCACCAATGCCGCCGGGGGGATCAACCCGCAGCTCGATCTCGCTGACCTGGTGCTGATCGAAGACCACATCAACTTGCTGCCGGACAATCCGCTGCGCGGCGTGAACGACGACCGCCTCGGTCCCCGCTGGCCGGATTTGTGCGAACCGTACAGCCGGTCGCTGATCGACGTCGCCCGCAAGGCCGCATTGGATCTTGGCATCCACGTGCATAAAGGGGTGTTCGTCGCGGTGTCGGGACCGAATCTGGAAACGCGGGCCGAGTACCGCATGCTGAAGAATCTCGGAGCCGACGTCGTCGGGATGTCGACGGTCCCCGAAGTGCTGGTCGCCATTCACGGCGGCATGAAGACGCTGGCGTTCTCGGTGGTCACCGACCTGTGCCTGCCGGATCACCTGGAACCGGCCGAGGTGCCGAAGATACTCGCCAACGCGGACATCGGCGGAAAAAAGCTGGCGCGGTTGATTCCCGAGGTGCTCGCGCGTTGGACACAGTCGAAGTGAGCGGTGAACGAGGACTTCCTGTCTTGTCCCCTCTCCCGCCGCTTCGGTGGGAGAGGGTTAGGGTGAGGGTGCTTCTGCTTTGGGATTGACCGCGAAAACGCAAAGCCGAAGCACCCTCACCCCCGACCCCTCTCCCGACGAAGCGCCGGGCGAGGGGAGTGAAGACCGCGGGCCGTGGAGAACAGCGACATGTCACGGCGTCTCCTGATCCCGGTGCTGGCTCTGGCGTTGCTCGCGGGTTGCAGCCCCGATGTCGTCACCAAAGGCAACTACGACAAACTCCGTCCCGGCATGACCCGCGCCGAGGTCGAGGCGATTCTCGGCCCCGCCCACCAGAACTATCAGGGCGGAATCCTCTCGTGGACCGGCAACCACGAACAGCACGTCATCACCGTCATTCTGGACGACCGCGGCCAAGTGTCGGAGATCAACCAGACCGGGTTGTGACCGAAAGAGTGTCCCGGACGCTTGAAGCGTCCGGGACACTGGCGCCGGTCCTCGGACGTCTGCCGGTTGTGCCGCGTCATCGTCGATGCAGTCGGCGTCACCGCGGACTGGCCGTTGATTTTCCGCCACATTTCTTCGCGCCGGTTCCGCAAACGCGCCCTAGATTTCGATAAATCTCCGTGCGCGGAAACTCCATCCCGGCGGGTGCCTGGGGACGGTCTGCGCCTTTGCGGCGGCGGTTCAATCGCATGATCGTCATTATCGGCTGCATCATCGTGATCGGCTCGGTGCTCGGCGGCTTCAGCATGGCCGGCGGACACTTTATGTCGCTGGTTCACGCGTCCGAGCTCGTCACGATCGGCGGGTCGGCGATGGGCGCGCTGATCATGATGTCCTCCAAAAAAGTGCTGTTGGACCTGGCCAAGGGCCTGCTCGCCACCGTGAAGGGGTCGCCCTTCAACAAAGCGATGTACGCCGACCTCTTCAAATTGATGTACGAGCTGACGCGGCTGATGCGGCGCAGCGGGCTGCTGGCTTTGGAGCCGCATCTCAACGATCCGCACAACAGCGAACTGTTCAAGAAGTATCCGCGAATTTCGCACAACCATCACGTCCTCACCTTCCTGTGCGACGGCTTCGCGCCGCTCATCGAAGGCAGCGTCAGCGAACCCGAGAAAATCCGGTCCATGCTGGATGCCGAAATCGCGGTCATGGCGGAGGAGCATCACCTCGCCACCGGCGTGCTCCAGAAAACCGCCGACGGCCTGCCCGGCTTCGGCATCGTCGCCGCCGTGCTCGGCATCGTGATCACGATGGGCGCCATCGACGGCCCCGTCGAGGAAATCGGTCACAAAGTGGGCGCCGCGCTGGTCGGGACGTTCCTCGGCATTCTGCTGTCGTACGGCTTCTTCGGCCCGCTCGCCGCGCGGATGGAGCTGCTCGGTGCGGGCGAGATCGCGTTCTTCCGCACGATGGCGAACATCATCGTCTCCTGCACCGACAACTGCGTCCCGCGCGTCGTCATCGAGCAGGCCCGTCGCGGCGTGGGCTCGGAATACCGCCCCGCCCGCGATCAGTTGGAAGTTTTGTTCAAAGAAGCCGAAGGGACCGACGCCGCCGCGGCGTAATCTTTCCCAGCCCGGAGCGCCAGCGACGGCTGCCGGGTTCTCCGACTCCGTCGCTCGCGCTCCGGGCAGCGAAAGGAAATCATTATGGCAGGCAAGGGGGGCGGTGCGTGGAAGGTGGCCTATGCCGACTTCGTCACGGCGATGATGGCCTTCTTCATGGTGATGTGGCTCACGTCGCAGAATAAAGCCGTCAAGGAATCGGTCTCGCAATACTTCGAGAACCCCTTGGGAACCGCCGCGGAAGCCCGCGCGACGTCGGTCCACGGCATCCCCGGCGCCAGCTCGCAGAACGCCGAACTCGAAGGCCAGCAGGCCGGCCCGCTCGGCTCCAACAAGCACGAGATCGGCACCAACGAAATCACCGGCGAGGGTGGCGTCGGCGGCTTGAAGCCGTCGCGGCCGCAACTGCACATCTTCGAGCGGCTCGATCGCACGCGGGCCGTCGGCACGATGGTCGTGTTCGGCCTCAACTCCGTCGAACTGTCCAAGCAGGCCCATCTGCAATTGTCGGGACTGATTCCCGACCTCCTCGGCAAGCCGAACAAAGTGGAAGTCCGCGGCCACGCCGTCCGCGGCGCATTGACCCCCGGCGGTCCGTACAAAGATCTCTGGGAACTGAGTTTCGCCCGGTCGATTGCGACCATGAACTATCTCATCGCGCACGGCATCGAGCCGGACCGCATCCGCCTCAGTCAGGATGCCGCCTACGAACCGTACTCCCACGACGGCAACGAAGCCGAAGACCCCCGCAACGCCCGCGTCGAGGTGTTCGCCATCGACGAATTGGCCCACGTCTTCAAGACGACCATCGATCAACGCGCCGGCAACTTCGTGTCGTCCCCCGATCAGCCCGATCCCCCGCCCGCAGCCGCGGAGGAACACGCCGTGGAGGATGGTCATGGTGGTGCCCACGGCAGTGGCGACAAGGGTCACGGCAAAACGGAGTCCACCGGCCACGGCAAAGGCTCCGCAACGTCGCATGGCGCGAAACCGGCCCCCGCCAAGTCCGACGGACACGGCGCCAAGGCGGCCAGCAAAGACCCCCCGAAAAAGAGCAGCGGGCATCACTGATGAAGCCAGTGACCCGGACGCTTGAAGCGTCCGGGACATTTTGATCGACAGGCATCGCAGCCGAGAGCGCCAGCGAACGGCGAGTCTGCTCTACACATTTCGCCGTTCGCTGGCGCTCTCGGCTGTGATGGGGATGCGACCATCGAGTGACTCAGCGGCGGCGGTTGTCGGGTTGGGTTTCGGGTTTGTACGCGTGATTGCGTTTGCGGAGCACGGTCGCCGTTTCGATCCGGTCGCCGATCTGCAGCGACGCGGCGATGTCGAGGCCCTCCACCACGCGCCCGAAGACGGTGTGCCCGCGGGGCAGGCTGGCATCCGGGTTGAGGTGCGCGGTCGGCAGATGCGTGATGAAGAACTGCGAGCCGCCGGTGTCTTTGCCGGTGTGGGCCATGCTCAGACTGCCGCGGAAGTGCATCCGGGCGTTGGGCTGATAGCACTCGCACTTGATGACGTAGCCCGGCCCGCCGGTGCCGTCGTCCTGCGGGTTGTCGTCTTTGGAGAGCGGGTCGCCCCCCTGGGCCATGAAGGTGGGAATGACGCGGTGAAACTTGGTGCCGTCGTAGCTTTTGGATTCGATCAGGCTGACGAAGTTCGCGACGGTGTTCGGGGCCTCGTTCTCGTAGAGTTCCATGACGATCTTCCCCTTCGTCGTGTCGAACTGCACGCGGGGGAGTAGGGCGTCCCCCTTGGCCTGGGCCTCCTTCGCGCGGACCGCCTGTTCCTTTTCCCATAGCTGGACGTACTCTTCGCTGACGTCGAGGTAGCGCTGGCCCAATTGCGGATGCAGCACGCCTTCCTTTTCCGCGGCGGCGAGCCATTCGTGCGCCTTCTCGAACTCATGCGTCGCGAACAGCGAGATGCCCCCCATGTTCTGCACGATCATCGACTTGTCCCCGGCGGAGGCCAATGCGGTCGCCAGTTTGACGGCGGCGTCGTAGCGGTTCGCCTGGAACGCAGACTCCAGTGCAGCCTCGCCCGCTTCCGTGTTCTTCGGATCGGCCGCGAAAATCTTGGGGGCGAGTTCGGCGAGCCGAGGGAAGACCTTGGTCTGATATTCCGTCCGCGCCGCCTCGAACTCCTTGGCGATCTGGTCCTTGTCGGCCTTCGTCTCCGCGGTCTGGTACGCCGCCTGCAACTCCTTCAGATTGGCGATGAGTTCCGTCTTCTGCGCGGACAGTTTCGTCCAGTCCTCGGCCTCCGACGCGGCGAACACGGATGACGCCGTCAGCACGAGCAGCAACGACAACAGACACAGAGGACGCCAGAGGTGGGACATCGCGGAGAGCTTTCGCAGCGGTAGGTCAACAGGCGGGATGAGCCGCCCAGCAACGACCGGGCGACCGCGTGTGTTTAAAGTGTAAACAGACAATAGGGTGGACGCCATTCTGTGCAGTCGATTCAGAGGACAGGAGAACCGCGAAGGCGCAAAGGACGCGAAGGAAGAGGCAAGAACTGAGTGATGGCGCGGCCAGACAATCACGGAACCCGACTTGACTGCTTCCGATCCGATTCTCATGGCCTTCCCTTTCTCTTTGCCTTTCCTTCGCGTCCTTTGCGCCTTCGCGGTTTTCCTGTCCGCTTCGGATTTGGAATTTCTCTTCAACCTCATCTTGCTCAGTTTTCCCAGCTTGAATAGCATCCCCCCGCCCGTTGTGGGGCGTAATCCGTCGCTTTGAGTCTCGGGAACCGACGATGTTCTGGTGCTTCCGGTGCGTCCGCAATCTGATCGGCGCGATCGTCGCGCTGGCCGGGTTGCTTGCGCTGACGGAAGTCGGCCTGCGGATCACGCGGCTCACCCATCCCGAATTAATCACTGCGCCGGAGGAGACATATCCGCTGGCGATGCCCTCGGCTGTCACGGGATGGGAACTGCAACCCGCGGGACGGATCACCGTCAGCACGGATCGCGGCGAGGCTGTCGTCTTCCGCACGAACTCCGTGGGCCTGCGCGGCGACGAAGTCGCCGTGCCCAAACCGCAGGGGGTGTATCGCATCGTGTGCCTCGGTGATGAGGCCCTGCTCGCCTCCACGCTGCCGGAGGAGTTCACGCTGCCGCAGCAACTGGCGAAGCGGTTGCAAAGCACGACGCAGGCCCGTGTCGAAGTGTTGAACGCGGGATTGCCCCACGGTACTCCGGAGACCGCGGCGATCCATTACCGACAACGACTGACCGCGTTGCAGCCGGACCTGGTGATTCTGCACGTGCATGCGGGGGACGTCGCCGACGATCAGTCGCTCCGCAAATGGATGATCCGCGATCCGCAGGGGCACGCGCTGGTTTGTGCGCATCCCGATCTGCGTTCGCCGCCGAAGGAACTGCCGGTCGCCGAGCTGCGGCGCGAGTTCGCAGTGATCGACTGGGCGTGGACGCAAGCCGGGCAGCAGTGGACCGACCCGCAACCGACGCCGCGAGCGCGCCCGCAGCGACTGACGCAGACGGCAGTGGAACAGATGCTGACCCCGATCGAACATCTGGCCGCGTTGTGCCAGGCGACCTCTGCGGCGTTCGTCGTCTGTCTCGCGCCGACCGCCGAGGCTGAAATCGCGGCGAAGTTGGACCACGACAACCCCTTCACATCCACGGCGTTTTCGTGGCTCGCCCAACGACGGATCGCGGTCGTGGATGGCACCGCGGCGCTCCGATCGCGCGATGATTTCCTGACCGCTTCGGACGGTTGGTCGCCCCAAGGGCAATCGCATCTCGCCGATTTTCTGGCGACGCAGATCCTGCAGAACCTACGCGGCCCATGGTCCGCCCCGTACGCGGCTCCGACGACGCTGCCGGTGAATCACACACAGCCAGCCACGGCGGAAAGCCCGCGGCAACCACGCGCGATGCGGTAAGCATCGTTCCCCTTCCGGTCCCCTCGCCCCCGTCTTCGGGGGAGAGGGTTAGGGTGAGGGGGCCGTGCGCTTCGCAGGACGATGAGCAGCAAGAACCCGAAGTGTGAGCATGGGCGAGCGCTCGCCCTCGCTCACGCTTCGGGTTGGTATTGTGCGCGGCAAGGAGCGCTCGCCCCCTCACCCCGACCCTCTCCCCCGAAGCGGGGGCGAGGGGGCTGGAAGAATCGCGCCGGTGACAATCGGTCCAACCAGTGACCCGGACGCTCCAAGCGTCCGGGTCACTTCGCGCTCCGACGTTGCAACCTCCCGGCCGACTCGGTCGAATGGAACCACGACTCGCCACGGACGAACATCAGGAGCCTTCCCGTCATGCACGCCACTTTGGCCGCCGAGCAGCGCTACTTTCATCAGGCTGCGGACTTGCTGAATCTGTCGCAGAACATGCGAGTGCTCTTGCTCACGCCGCAGCGGGAGATGAAGGTGCAGGTGGCGATCGAACGCGACAACGGCGAGATTGCCACGTTCATCGGTTACCGCATCCAGCACGACCGGTCGCGCGGCCCGATGAAGGGGGGGCTGCGGTTTCACCCGGCGGTCGACGCCGATGAAGTCCTCACGCTCGCCTCGCTGATGACGTGGAAGACGGCGGTCGTGAACCTGCCCTACGGCGGCGCGAAGGGGGGGATCGCGATTGACCCGCACACGCTGTCGCTGGGCGAACTGGAGCGGATCACGCGGAAGTTCGTCGATGAGATTCACGACATGGTCGGCCCGGACAAGGACATCCCCGCGCCCGACATGGGGACCAACGCCCAGGTGATGGCCTGGTTCGCCAATCAGTACGAGAAGTTCTATGGCCATCAGCCGGCTTGTGTGACGGGCAAACCGGTGGAGCTGCACGGGTCGGAAGGCCGCGAGGAAGCCACCGGCCGCGGCGTGGTGATCGTCGCCGAGGAGCTGATGCGCCGCATCAACCGCCCGCTCGCCGGCGCGAAGGTGGCGTTGCAGGGCTTCGGCAACGTCGGCAGCTTCTGTGCGAAGTTCCTGTTCGAGAAGGGGGCCAAGGTCTGCGCCATCACCGACATGACCGGCGGCGTCTGGAACCCGGAAGGACTCGACATCTTCGCGCTCCAGGAGCATCACCGCACGACGGGAGGCATCGCCGGCTTTCCGGGGACCGACGCCCTCACCAATGAGAAGCTGTTCACGGCCGACGTCGACGTGCTCATCCCCGCCGCGTTGGGGGGCGTGCTGACCAAGGCCAACGCCGGCAGCGTCCGGGCCAGGTACGTCATCGAAGCGGCGAACAGCCCGACCGACGCCGACGCCGACGAAATCTTCCACAAGAACGGCGTCTTCGTGGTGCCCGACATCCTGGCCAACGCCGGCGGGGTGACGGTGAGCTACTTCGAGTGGGTCCAGAACCGGCAGCACTTCAAGTGGGACCTGTCCCGCGTCCGGGCGGAGCTGGAGAAGATCATGCTCGACTCGTTCGACAAGGTCTGGAAGATCGCCGAGGAGAAGAAGATCCCGCTGCGGACGGCGGCGTACGTGCTGGGCATCGGCCGCGTGGCGCGAGCGACGACGCTGGGGGGGATTTGACGCGGCGCGACGTGACCCGCGCAAAGTGACCCGGACGCTTGAAGCGTCCGGGTCACTGGGTCGACGCCAAGCGACCAGCGCCGACACGACGCCGCAAACCAGCCCGCAGAGCGCGTCCCACAGCCGCCGAGTCCACGGCCGCACGGCGACTGTGTTCCGTTGGCGTCTCGATCGTGTTCCCCGCCGCGGCATGTTCGTGTCCCTTTACCTATGGGGAAACATTGCGCGGATTTTTCGTAGGAGCCGGGCCGTGCCGGCCCGGTCTTCGTTTTCTCACCGAAGAAGACAAGACCGGGGCGACACGCCCCGGCTCCTAGAGCTCAGCCGAGTCTGTCCCGCCCCATCTTGCGGAGCCGCAAACGCCGCCGTATGTTGCGGCGGGTGGCCCAGACGTCGCTTTGGACGTCTGGGTTTACGAGAGGTCTTTGACGCGTGATGATGGGGACATCCCGCTTGTGAACCCAGACGCTCAAAGCTGCGTCTGGGCCACCCGCCTGGAAGCCAAACGTAATCGAGGATGCGATGCTGACAGACCGCTACTACTTCGACGACGGTCAATCCCGCAAATTCTGGTCGATCGCCCACCGAGGCAAGTCGGTTGTGACGACATCCGGGCGACTCGGTGCGAAGGGCCGCGACTCCACGAAAGGCTACAGTTCCCCGAACGAGGCGAAGGCCGCAGCCAAAATTGCCGCTGATGAAAAGGTGAAGAAGGGCTACATTCGCGTCGATCCCAGTCAGCTCAAATTCAATCGAATTGACGGAACACGCAAGGCCACCGAGGCGCAGGTTGCCAAGTTTGAAAAGCAAATCGACGCACGCCTTCCTGAAGAGTATCGAAGCTTTCTACTGGCTTACAACGGTGGCCTCCCCGTGTCGGAGGGGATTGAGGTGTTTGGGCACCCGAGTCCGTATGGCTACATCGCCCTGGTCGATCCGCTGTACTCGCTGGATCCGAGCGTTCCCGAGTATCAGAGTCTGCAAGCCGCCGTCGAGTCGGACCATTACGTCTTGCCGTCTGGGCACATTCCCTTTGCCGACTCGGGTGGAAATCTCGTGACGATCGACTTGAAGAATAAGGTTGGTGCGATCTTCTACTTCGATCACGAATTGCCGGACGAAGAGCACATTTACGAGGATGTCACGCACTACACCACGAAGCAAGCGATCCTGCTGGCCGGTTCCTTCGACGAACTCTTGACCAGAATGGCGGTTTATCGCCCCGTTGATTAGCCGCGAACGACAGCGATGAGTCCTTCGTCGTGCCAGCCCAGAACGGGTGGCCCAGACGTCGATTTGGATGTCTGGGTTTACGAGAGGTCTTTGATGCGGGGTGATGGGGACATCCCCTCTTGTGAACCCAGACGGGCTCGGATTGGAGCATGAGTCGAACGTCACCAACCGGCGTCCCGAAGACCGCTTTGGGTGGCGGGGCCTAAGTCTTCGTGGCCCCGTCTTGCCCGGCGTCATCGGGGCCACGCCGAAGCGGCTTAGGCCCCGCCACCCGAACACCACCCGAACTCGCGCGTGAAGTGACCCGGACGCTTTGAGCGTCCGGGTCACTGGGTTCGACCGGCCCCCCCCCGTGGCGGGGTGGCCCAGACGTCGATTTGGACGTCTGGGTTTACGAGAGGTCTTTGATGCGTGGTGATGGGGACATTCCTCATGTGAGCCCAGACGCTCAAAGTAGCGTCTGGGCCACCCGCCAAGAGCACTGGCAGCCCAAAGCTGCTGCCAGTGGCACCTGCCGCTTGACGGTGGGCGGTGGCGTCCGCAGAATTGATCGGCGAACCCTGTCTCCGTGAACGAGCGATCGGCGGAATGGCGACTCCCACCAAACGATCCAAGAAGACGGCGAAAAAGCCGCCGGCGAAGTCGCCGGCACTGGCCGACCTTCAGCGCGCACATCGTCAGATTCTCGGAAAGCTCGAGACGATTCTGGAGGAGTGCAGCGCGCCGTCGCGGGTTCCGTTCTGCATCTTCGTGTCGACGCTGGCGCACCCCGAGGTCGGGGTGATCAAACCCATTCCCGTGACGATTGAGCCGGAGGCGGACGGCTCGTTCGTCGCCAGCTTTGTGGACGCGGGAATCTCCTCGGGCGGGGACTCCGTTCGCGAGGCCACATGGAGCTTGGGACAGATGCTCGCGTCGTCGTTCCAGACGCTTCGCGAGCTGAACGACGGCCAGCTCGGTCCCAAGATGCGGCGAGTGAAGGCCGTCCTGTTGGAATTCTTATGTCCTTCACCAAATCCCACGCCCTCGACACGTCCAAAAAACTGAAGACTCGGCCGCGCAAACAGAATCTGCCGCGACTGGAAGTCCGGGAGGTTCGCGACGGGCCGCATCTCATTCAGCAAATCTGGTGCAACGGCCGGTTCGTGAATCAGTTCGGAATCAAGCACGCGAGCCGTCGCGACAACAGTCACGGCTGGGTCGCGCGAGACTTGGAACTGTCTCCACACAGGATGTATGAGTTTGCCATCTGTCAAATGACCGTCGATGAGATGATTGAACATTTTGCCGCGCGCGGATTTCTGGAGCTTCCGGAGACATTCCTCTTGTGAACCCAGACGCTCAAAGCAGCGTCTGGGCCACCCGCCGATTGAGGTGGGGCCGTGACGCCGTTAGCCGCGACCCGGAGGCTTTGCGGAGGGGAGCGCTGGGGTGGAGCGCGCCTACCGTGTTGCGCGCTCCCCTCCGCGGACTCCGGGTCGCGGCTAACCGGACCGGTCACCCCCGTGGCGTTGAAATTCTCCCGGCGGTTGGTACACTCTGCAGGTTGAACAGAAGTGCAAAACGCCGTCGGCTGGCGTGGCGGTCGTTTCCCCACCGGTGGTTCACCGGCTTGCGAGAGAGACGTAACCGTTTGGCGGCCAGCCAGTTAAGGACCATCAGGCTCTGCCATGTCGATCACCAAAGAACGGAAGTCGGAAGTCATCCGCGAGCATCGCCACGACGACGAGGACACCGGGTCGCCCGAGGTTCAGATCGCCGTCATGACGCAGCGGATCACCCAGCTCACGGAGCATCTCAAGGGGCACTTCAAGGACCACTCCAGCCGCCGCGGGCTGCTGATGCTGGTCAGCAAGCGTCGCCGGCTGCTCGATTACGTCAAGAGCTGCAGCACCGAGCGGTACACCTCGATCATCGAGAAGCTCGGCTTGCGTCGGTAGTTGCGGTCCCGGCCCGTGCGCGACCGGATCGCGTGCGCGACGCCTCGACCGTCCTTCTTCGATGCCCGCCGATCGGCCCATTCGGGGTTCGTCGGCTGCAGTTTTTCAAGGCCTGACTGGTGGAGCTGCCTCCCGGTCAGTCGCCGCCCTTCCCACACATCCCCGCAAAACAAGGATCTCTCAGTGAAAATCAGCGTTGAACGCGACGTCGCCGGCCGGAAACTGACGCTCACCACCGGCGAAATCGCCAGGCAGGCCGCCGGTGCGGTGTTGGTGCAGTACGGCGAAACCGTGGTGATGGTCGCCGCCCAGAATGGCCCCGGCCGTCCCGGCATCGACTTCTTCCCCCTCACCGTCGATTACCGCGAGCGGGCCGCCGCGGCGGGCAAGTTCCCCGGCGGCTTCCTGAAGCGCGAAAGCCGGCCGACCACCCGCGAGATTCTGACCTGCCGGCTGACCGACCGCCCGATTCGGCCGCTGTTCCCGGATGGGTACGTCGAAGAAGTGCAGATCATGTCGAACGTGCTGGCGTTCGACACCGAGAACGACCCGGACGTGCTGTCGATCATCGGCGCGTCGGCCGCGTTGTGCCTCGCCCCGGTGCCGTTCCAGGGGCCGATCGCCGCCGTCCGCGTGGGGATGGTCGGCGAAGAGTACAAGCTGATGCCGACCACGGCGGACATGGCGAACAGCACGCTCGACCTGATCGTCGCGGGCAGCAAGACGTCGGTACTGATGATCGAGGGCTTCGGCCAACAGTTGCCGGAGAACGTGATGGCCGACGCCATCATGTTCGCGCACCGCGCCATTGTCGCCTTGTGCGAAATGCAGGAAGAGCTGCGTCAGAAGGCGGGCAAGACGGCGTTCGTGCCGGCTGCTGTGGTGGTCAATCCGTTCGCCGCCGTGCTGCGTGAGAAGGCGTACAACCGCCTCCGCGACGCGAAGCAGTCGAGCGTCAAGAAGGAACGCAGCACCGCGACCAAGGAAATCAAGGCGGCCCTCGCCGCCGAATTGTTCCCCGACAAGGCTGAGACCTCCGCCGACGGCGGCACGAAGGAGCAGTTCGGGGCCGCGTTTTACGAACTCGAAGCCCGTGCGGTTCGCGATCTGATTCTCGAAGGCAAGCGGCTCGACGGCCGCGCTCCCGCCGATCTTCGCAACGTCGACTGTGCCGTCGGCGTGACCCCCCGCGTCCACGGCTCGGCCCTGTTCACGCGCGGCGAAACGCAGTCGATGGCGACCGTCGTGCTGGGGACCGTCCGCGACGCCCAGCGGGTCGACGGCATCTACGACGAATACTCCAAGAAGTTCATGCTCGACTACAACTTCCCGCCGTATTCGGTCGGTGAGTGCAAGCCAATCCGCGGTCCGGGCCGTCGCGAAATCGGCCACGGCGCGCTCGCCGAACGGTCGGTGCAGTGGGTGATGCCCCCCGAGGAAAAATTCCCGTACACGATCCGCGTGATCTCGGACATCACGGAATCGAACGGCAGCAGTTCGATGGCTTCGGTGTGCAGCGCCACGCTCGCGCTCATGGACGCCGGCGTGCCCATCACGCAGCCCGTCGCCGGCATCTCGATCGGCCTCGTCAAGGAGCCGAACAAGTTCACGCTGCTGACCGACATCATGGGGGACGAAGACCACTTCGGCGACATGGACTTCAAGGTCGCCGGCACTCAGAAGGGGATCACCGGCATTCAGCTCGACCTGAAGATCGCCGGCATCAACGAGGAGATCATCCGGGCCACGCTCGAACAGGCGAAGATCGCCCGCATCGAGCTGCTCAAGCGGATGCTCACCGCGATCCGCCGCCCGCGGACCGAACTCTCCCCGACGGCCCCGCGGCTGCTGCGGACGAAGATCGAGCCGTCGAAGATCGGCCTGCTGATCGGCCCCGGCGGCAAGAACATCCGCGCGATCCAGGAAGAGACCGGCACGCAGATCGACATCGAAGACGACGGCACGGTCATCATCTCCTGCCCCACCGCCAGGGGCGCGGAAGACGCCCTGGCCCGCGTCGAAGCCATGACCGAGGAAATCAAGGTCGGCCGGATCTACAACGGCACGGTCAGCTCGATCAAGGACTTCGGCGTGTTCGTCGAGATCGCCCCGGGCAAAGACGGCCTGTGCCACATCAGCGAACTCGCCGAGGGCTTCGTCAAGCACGTCGACGAAGTCTGCAAGCAGGGTGACAAGATCCCGGTGAAGGTCATCTCCATCGACGACCAGAACCGCGTCAAGCTCTCCCGCCGCGCGGCCCTCGCCGAACTGGCGGAAACCCAGGCCGGTGCGCCCGCGCCGCAGGAATAATTGCCTTCGTCGATCGAAAGCGCGAAACCGCAAGCGAGCGACGCTTGCGGTTTCGCGCTTCGGAAATGGGACACAGGGGCGGAGTCGTCATCGCGATGTCGCTCCCACTACCTGACGACGCCGCGCGAGCCGATCGCTGGAAGAGCCAGTACGAGGAGATCGCCTCGCTCGCCGGCGGACTCGCGCACGAGATCCGCAACCCGCTGTCGACGATCCGGCTGAATCTCGAACTGCTGTCGGAAGATCTCGGCATCGGCGAGGCCGCACGCGATCAACGGTTGCGACGCAAGGTCGACACCGTCCAGCGCGAATGCCAGCACCTGGAGCGGATTCTTGAGGACTTCCTCGAATTCGCCAGCGCGCACGCTTTGCGGACGTCGCGGGTGCCGCTCAACGATGAAGTCCGCCAGTTCCTCGAGTTCTTCCAGCCGCAGGCCGCGGACTCCGGCGTCGAGCTCAGCCCGCATTTCGCCGGTCAACTGCCCGACGTCGAACTCGACGCCCGGCTGTTCCAGCAGGTGCTGCTCAACCTCTCCCGCAACGCGCTGCAGGCGATGCCCGACGGCGGCCGGCTGGAGTTCCTGACCCGCGAATGCGACGGCCGCGTGCTGCTGGAGATCATCGACAACGGCTGCGGCATGGACCAGCCCACGCAGGACCGGATGTTCGACACGTTCTTCTCGACGAAAGCCGGCGGCAGCGGCCTGGGTCTGCCGACGGTGCGGCGGATCATCGAAGCCCACGACGGCGAAATCACG
>JAWXBB010000647.1:0-5517 GCA_034439795.1 Planctomycetaceae bacterium
CGGGTTGGTATTTCATCACGGGTTCCCTGTGAGAGCGCAGGACGACTACGGCCGCACTTTGAACAACGCCTGGCCGTATTCCACGGCGTCGCCGTTCTTGACGAGCACTTCGGTGATGGTGCCGGCCACTTCGGAGGGAATCGGATTGAAGACCTTCATGGCTTCGATCAGGCAGACGGTGGTCTGCGGCGTCACCTTGGTGCCGATGGTTGCGAACGGCGGGTCTTCCGGCGTCTGTGACGTGTAGAACGTGCCGACCGTCGGGGCCTTGATCGTGAGCAACCCGTCGTCCTTGGGAGCGGCGGGAGTGGCGGACGACATCGGTGCAATGGGGGCCGCATGCTGCATCACCGGGACAGCCGTCATCACCGGGGCGGCGACACCGCGGCGGAGACGCCACTGCTCCTGCCCGCGGCGGAGGCTGACCTCGGAGAGTCCGTGCTTTTCCATCAATTCGATCAGTTGCTGCAACCGCTCCAGATCAAACGGCGCGTTCGACGCGGCCGGTGCATCGGACATCGTGGGTTCCTTGGAGGGACGGCGAGTGCCCCGCGGCGGGGAGCCGGATGATTTCGGCATCATGCACAACACTTTATGTGGCAACGGGCCGCCGAACGCGGATCGCGGCAGCGGCCCTCGATTTGTCAGGTGAGCGACATCCCCAAAGGTACGCTCGACAGCACCTCCGGGGCGGCCTCGGTGATCAGCACATCATCTTCCAACCGCACGCCGCCGAAACCGGGCAGATAAATCCCGGGCTCGACGGTTACAATCATGCCTGCTTCCAACGTGTCTTTGGAGATCGGGCTGAGCCGCGGTCCTTCGTGGATCTCCAGTCCGATGCCGTGGCCCAACCCGTGCCCGAAGAACTTCTCGAATCCCGCGTCGGCGATGACCTTCCGGGCTGCGGCGTCCACCGTCTGACACGACACGCCGGGCCGCATCAGCGCCAGGGCAGCGGCCCGCGCTTCGGACACAACCCTATGTAGCTTATCAAGTTTCGGCGGAATCTTACTGGTGGCCCAAACCCGCGTCAAGTCACTGTGATAGCCCCCCGGCTCGACGGCACCCCAGTCTAACAGCAAGAACCCCGCCGCGTTCAACGGCAGTTCGCCCGCCCGGTAGTGCGGCAACGCCGATTGCGGGCCGACGCCCACGATCGGCTCGAACGCCGCCCGCAAGGCGCCGAACCGCCGCATGGCGTGTTCAAGCTCATGGGCGATTTCGCGTTCCGTCATCTCCGGGATGGCCAACGCCTGAATCGCCGCCAGGCCCCGCTGGGCCAGATGGATCGCCCGGCGGATCGCCGCAACCTCTTCCTTATCCTTAACTTGCCGCAGGGTTTCCACCAGCCCGCTGACCGAAACAAGCTCGACGTGTTCCGCCTTGCTCGTCAGCACTTGGTGCGTGGCGACCGAAACGTACGCCGCCTCGAAGCCCACTCGCTTCAATCTTCGAGCGACCAACGCCTGGGCGACGAAGTCCGGCATCAGCGTTTTCGCCGTGCGGATCTCCGTCTCCAGCCCCGGACACTCCTGCGTGATCTGCGTCGTGAACCGGCTGTCGCTCAGCAGCAGAGTGTGTTTCGGGCCGAACAGCAGTTGGCTGTCCTCGCCGGTGAAGCCGGTGAGATACCGCACATTCGGCGGATGCGCGATGAGCACGGCGTCGATCTCCGCCTGCTTCACCGCCGCCAGCAGCCGATGTCGTCGAGCGCGATACCGGTCCTGTGCCATGGCTGCGTCTGTGTCTCGGGGAGATTCGGGATGGGGAGGCGAGAACCGCGGCGGCCTCAAACCTCAGAGGTGGTGGGCACCGGAGGCGGGTTCTCGGAGACCGCGACCGTGTTCGTTTTCGGTTGCCGTTGTCCCAGCAGGCGGCCCAGCGGTCCAAAGCGGCCGTCTTCGAGCAGCACCAGGTACGCCGGCACCAGAATCGGGCGGACCACGAACGTGTCCAGCAACACGCCGACGGCCAGCGCGAAGCCGAGCTGCGACATGCCCTTCAGCGTCCCCGCGGCGAGCGACAGGAACGTGCCCGCCATGATGATGCCGCAACTGGAGATGATCCTGCCCGTTCGCGACAGGGCGTGAATCACCCCCTGCACCGGACCGAACCGCTCCTGCTCCTCGTGAATGCGGGTCATCAGGAAGATGTTGTAGTCTTCCCCGACCGCAATCAGGATGGTGAACAGGAACATCGGCACCTTCCAGTCCAGGCCGGCGAACGCCTCGCCCTCCCAGGCCCAGAACGCCAGATACGTCACCCCCAGCGTCGCCAGATAGCTGAACAGCACGGTCAGAATCAGGTACAGACAGATCCCCGGCTGCCGCAGCAACACGACCAGAATTGAGAACACGCCCGCGATGACCAAGAGATCGATCCGCACCTGATCGCGGTCGGTCACATCCTTCAGATCGCGGATGCTCGCCGTGGGACCGAGCACCGTCACCGTTCCCGCAGACTTCGTTTCGGCGTTCCACATCGTCTGGATCTCATTCACGACGTGCGTGAGATGCGCAATGCTGTTCCGCGCGAACGGGTCGACGTCGGCGGTCAAATCGAGCCGCGTGAGATGACCCGCGTTGTCGTCGGACTGACCGACATAACGGTCGATCGCGCGCCGCAGCGTCAGTTTGTACCGGGCCGGATTGCGGATCGTCTCCAACCCCTCCGTGCCCCCCAGCGGATGCGACACGCTGCGGATGTCGGAGAGTTGCAGTTCGTCCTTGCGGGCCTGCAATGCGTCGGTCACACGGGCGACAACGGCGATGCCCGAATCGTCACCGTTCGGCCGCGTGAAATTCAATTCCGGCGCTTCGATCATGACGGTGATCGGCCCGGCGACCCCCGCGGGAAAATGCTCCTGCACGGCGGCGGTTCCGACGACGCTGCGGGCCGTCGTCGGCAGGTCCGACAACAGGCCGTAACTCAGATCGGTGTAGAACCACACCCCGACCACGGCGAAGGGGAGCAGCGCCGCCAGACTCGTCAACCAGACGGTCCACGGCCGCCGCAACAGCAACACGCCGACGCGGTCCCAGAAATCCTGCAACCACCCGCCCGGTTCGACGGCCGACGATTCGCTGGGCGAAGTCACCGACTTCATCTTCGGCCAGAACAGCCACGGCCCGGCCCATCGCAACAGCGCCGGGGTGAACGTCAGCGACGCCGCCAGCACGATGGTCAACCCGAACGAGATCGCGATGCCCGCCTCATGGAACTTGCCGAACTCGGCGAAGATCATCATGCCGATGCCGCAGATCACCGTCCCGGCGCTGGCGGCGATCGCCGCGCCGACGGAGCCGATGGCGTCTTCCACCGCCGTCCGCAGCGGAGTTCCCTTGTCGATTTCCTCTTTGTAGCGGGCGATCAGGAACAGGCAGTAATCGACCCCGGCCCCATACAACAATACGGTGACGTACGATTCGACGCCCGTGAACAGCGTCACCCAACCCCACCCGGCCATGATGCACAGCAGCTTCATCGTCAGCCGGACGGCGACCGCCACCGTGGCCAGCGGGATCAGCGCCAGCAGCGGCGCCCGATAAATCAGGAACAACAGCGCGATCACCAGCACAACCGTCAGCTTTTCCGTCGCCTTGGCGCTCTCCTTTGCGGCGACCAGCATGTCGCGGCCGACCACCGCCGTGCCGCTGAGTGCAAATTCCAACCCCGCCGGAATCCGCTGCTGGAACTCCGCGTCGTGAAACAGCAACTGTTCGATCCGGGCCACAACCGGTTTGTTGGTGGTGTCGAGGAACTCCCGTTCCAGTTCCAGAATCACCAGTGTCGCCCGGCCGTCCGGACTGAGCAGAAACTGGCCGATGTTCTTGTCGCGGAAGGTTCTCAACGGGGAATCCGCGGCGTCCTCCTCACCGACGGCGTCGTCAGTCGAGGGAAGCAGCCGGAATTCGCGGGCGATGTCGAGCAACCGGGCTTTCAATTCCGGCTGGTTCCCGGGTGCCGGCTCGTCCACGTCGTCGTCGACGAAATTCAGATCGGCCTCGGTCAGCTTCCCCTCGCCGGAGACGCGGCGTACGACGACCGCAATCGTGCTGGCCTGGGCGTCGCGCGGAAAGCCTTGGGCGAACAGCCGTTCGGCGACCAGACTGGGGCTGTCCGCGGGCAGGAACTTGAATTCCCCCGGGATGACGACGGAGTCCAACGGCGGGGCGAAGAACGCCGCGGTCAGCAGCATCCCCAACCACAGCAACAACCAGAACGGCCAGGTTCGCGTCACGAACCGGCCGAAACGCAAGAACATGCTGGCAAGGGCTTTCGAGGGACCGTGACTCCGTCAACACGGCGACCGCAGACCGCGGACGGCCGTCAAACCCCACGACGGTAGCCTCCTCAGTCTCCCGCGTCAAACCTGTCCCGACGACGCCGGCATGTCGGAGGGGAGGTTAGCCGCGACCCGGAGGCTTTGCGCAGGGGAGCGTGGGTTGGAACCACAACACGGGTGGCGCGCTCCACCCCGCGCTCCCCTGCGCAAAGCCTCCGGGTCGCGGCTAACGAACGTTGCGTTAGCGAGCGTCACGCCGCCCGACGCGGCTCGACGGAGAGTTCGGCGCGATCCGCCCGCTCCGACGGCGTCGGTCGGCTCAGTCCCCAGACGATGCCGAGCATCATCAGACTGACCACCAGATTGCTGCCGCCGGCGCTGACCAGCGGGTGCGAGATCCCTTTGGGAGGGACCATCGCCGTCACCACGGCGACGTTGAGGACCGCCTGGACGACCAGTTGCGTCAGCAGCGTGACGCCGGCCAAAAAGCGGTACGACCGAACATCGTGGGCCGACAGAATCCGCACGCCGCTGACGTACAGCCCGCACCAGACGGCGACCAGCCCGACGGTGCCGACGAGGCCGAGTTCCTCGCCGATCACGGCGAACACAAAATCGGTGTTCGCTTCGGGGAGAAAGCTGAGCTTCTGCCACCCCTTCCCCAACCCCTCGCCCGTCCAGCCGCCGGAACCGAGCGTGACGAGCGATTGCTTGATCTGATACGGAGCGGCGTCGAAGTCGCTCCACGTTTCAATGAAGCCGATGATCCGCCGCTGCTGATAGGGCTTCAACAGCAGCAGACAGGAACTGGCGGGAATCAGCAGCCCCAGCGACCACGCGAACCGCGTCCACGGCCAGCCGCCGAGGTAGACCGCGACCATCGTCCCCACGCCCAGAAATACCGCCGTCCCCAAATCCGGCTCCACGAGCACCAGCGGGCAGACCAACAGGGTCGGCCACAGAATCGGCACCGTCCCGGACCACCAGCCGGCCAGTTGTCCGCGCCGCAGGCCGATCAGGGCACACGTCCACAACGGCAACGCGATCTTCGCCAATTCCGATGGCTGCACCGACGTCCCTGCGACCCGCAACCAGCGCTGCGCTCCCTTCACGCGCGTGCCGACGCCCGGAATCAGCACCGCCACCAGCAAGAGCAGCGTCCCCCAGAACAGCCACGGCGCCCACCGCTGCCACCGTTCGGCCGGAACCGCGGCGGCCGCGAACGCCAG
>JAWXBB010000648.1:0-5872 GCA_034439795.1 Planctomycetaceae bacterium
GTGCCGCGCTCTCGCTGTGGTGCAGCGCGTGCATCCATCCGCCCGCGCGCGGACAAGTCCAGAATCTGCCGACGGAACGGCCGGCCGCAGCGCCGCAGATGGCGTCGCGTTCGGACTCAGGCGTCGTGCGGTTGGGGGGCGCGAAACCGCCAGCGTTTGTTGAGAATCCGATTCAGCAGGTGGCTTACGCGGAGACCGACGGCCGCGCTTGCCCGCCCGATGCCATTCTGTCGTGCCCGCCGGAACCACGGTTCCCGGTCGCCGGCGAGAACCCGTTCGCGATCGGCATGCCCGCCTGCGACGTGTCGTGCCAGCCGTCGCCGTTCCATTACCCGGACGAATACCTCTGCGACGGCGGCGACCGCGAATTGCCGGTGCATTACGGCATCGATACCCGCGACGGCCTCGACACCGAAGACACCGTCGGCGAGTTCCTCGATCACAACGGCAAGGAACGGACCTCGAAGTCCAACCGCGTCTGCGTGTACGCCCCGCGGTTTGCCTCGGTCCGCACGGTCAGCCTCCCCTACGAGGAAGGGACCACGATCGAACTGGCGGGCATCACCCGGTCCGGCAGCGGCGGCGAACTTCGCACGCAGCTCGCCCCGCACCTCGGCAACAAGAACTCTTCGGCGACCGGCATGCGGATGCGGTCGCGGGCCAGCGGCCTGGAAAGCGAACGCCTGCCCGGCGACGTCTCGCAACGTCAGCGTCCGCACGAGCACGACAAAATCCAGAACACATTCCAGGACCTCAACTTCTTCCAGACCGGCATCTTCGAGCAGGCCGATCTCGCCCGCCTGAACTTGGGCATCAATGCGGCCCTCGTCTGGTCGCGCGAAGAGTACCCGGTGATTCAGGGGAAGATCGAAACGGCCACGACGGGCCTGTCGGACATCACCACCTCGGTGCTGACGGTCGTCGACGATCAGAAGTCCAACCAGCCGGGGCAACTGCGACTGGTGAAGACCGCCGACAAAGACGCCGCGGAGCTTGGCGATGTTATCACGTTCACGATCCGCTACGACAACCTCGGCCCGCGCGAAATCGAAGCGGTGCGCGTCGTCGACAACCTGACCCCGCGGCTGGAGTACGTGACCGACTCCGCGACCAGCGACCGGGCCGGCCGGCTGGTTGTGCAGGACAACGGCGAAGGGAGCCTGGTGCTGATCTGGGAACTCGCCGACCCGTTGGTGCCGAAGACCGGGGGCGTTGTCACCTTCCAGGCGAAAGTGCGGTAGCCGACCCGGGACGAAATCTGACGCGACGTGGGGGGAGACCACGAGAGGAAACCGTTTCGACGGATTCCAGCAGCCGCCGCTGGGAAGTTCACTTCCCAGCGGCGGCTTTGCGTTTTCCGGGGGGTGGTCTGGAGCGACTCCCATTCCAGCCCCCTCGCCCCCAGCTTCGGGGGCGAGGGGACCATGCCAGCGGGTGGCCGCCCGCCCCTGCGGCGTCCCGCTGTAGGAATCTGCCGCAGGTGTGTCATTCTCGGTGGCAACCACAGGTACGGCTGTGAATTCATCCCAGCGGCGATCAAAAGCCGATTTCATATCAATAAAGTGGCATATCACTGGTGCTGAAGCCAATAATTGTTAGAATTCATGGCCGAACGACTGAGATCCCACCATCATTTTGCCCGGCCGAAGGGGTAAGTTCTCCCAAGTGGGTGTGGAAAATCATTCCGGGGCCGCGTTAGCATTTTCCAGCGGCACGTAAGTTGCGATCACATTGGGTTTATGCGTCCTCCGCTTTTTTGGAAGACGCCTTGTTCTCTTGTCGCCGGAGCGATCGCCGGCATTCGTTTTCACGGTCGCGGTGTTGATCGACTTCGTTCTTTTTTCTAGAAAGGTTATCAAATGGAAGCTTTGGCGGTTTTGGAGGTGTATCAAGCCGGGGAATTGACGGTCGTCGGGTTTGGCGGCCGTGAAGTTCTCGACTTTACCAGCGTGGCCGAATGCCGCACCGAGTTGCTGGAGCTGATCCAGGAACACGGTTGTCGCACGCTGGCCATCGACCTGACGGGGGTCAAGATCGTCCCCAGCAGCCGCCTGTTGGGCATGCTGGCGATGGTGCATCGGGACGGCGTGGAGGTTCACCTCTACAACGCCTCCGAGCGCGTCCACGAGGTGCTGAAGATCATGAAGCTCGATCACATGCTGCATCTGCACGATGTGAACGTGTGAGCGACAGCACGCAACGCAAAATGCAGGAAGCCCAGGGATCGCAATCCCTGGGCTTCTTCATTTGTGAGGCAACTCAGCGGTCACGCGAATTTCAGCGGATCGTACTTCCCGCCGAGCACGCCTTCCGACGCGATGCCCAGCCACGACTCCAGCAGCGTGGCGTAGACCCGACGGAAGTCGATTGTGAACTTCAGGTCGCCGTCGTCGAGGTCGGTCAGGCTCGGCATGCTCCCGTAACGGCCCCCCTTCCCCTCCGGCGTGATCGCGAACAGCGACGCCGCAGCGCCATGGTCGGTCCCCAAGCTGCCGTTCTCCTTCACCCGACGGCCGAACTCTGAGAAGCCGGCGATCAGCACGCGGTCGGAGAGATTGTGCTCCGTGAGGTCCGCGACGAACGCCGAGACCGCGTTCGATAACTCCGTCAGCAGCGCCGCATGACCGGGGGCCTGCTGCGAGTGCGTGTCGAAGCCGTCCAGCGAGACGAAGAACACCCGCGTCGGCATCTCGGCGGTGATCATCTGCCCGACCAGCTTCAGATGCCGACCCAAGCCGGTTTGCGGATAACCACCGGAATTGTCCCCCTGGGCCAGCGATTTCAGTCGTTCGGCGCTGGTCAGCGTCGTGGCGGCTGTCCGCCGGAGGAATTCCAGATCGCTGTCGACCCCGGCAGTGGTAGCCGACGGGATGACCTTCGCGGTCGGTTCCAAGAGCCGGAACTCTTCGAGGCGTTGAATAGTCGGCGGAGCGGTTTGCCGGCCGATCATCGCCAGCGGGGCCTTCGACATCCCGATGCCCGCCGCTTCCACGGTCTTGCCGGACGTGACGGCGTCGTCGAACGTCCGCCCCAGCCAGCCGGTCCGCGGGTCGGCAATCTGCGGCTGCGCGGAATGCCAGATGTCCATCGAGCGGAAGTGCGACCGGTCCGGCTCGGGATAGCCGACGCCATCCACCACGGCAAGCCGACCGGCGTCCCACAGCTTGCGGAAGCCGGTGAGACTCGGATGCAGGCCCAACTCGTCATCGAGCGCGAGCGCCGCTCCCTGTCCGATGCCAATCCCCGGACGGGCCTTGTGATAGTCGTCGTGCTTGTACGGCACGAACGTGTTGAGGCTGTCGTTCCCCCCGGCGAGCTGAATCAGCACCAGGATGCGGTCGGTCCGCCGCGCGGCATCGGCCGCCAGGCACTGCGTCCACCGTGGCGCGAATCCGGAGAACGATAACACTCCGGCGGTGCCGAGGGTTTGCAAGAACTCGCGGCGGGTGGGATGGGGCATGGTGGAACTCCGCTTTCTATCAATCCGAAGCGTCAGCGAGGTCTGTCCCCTCGCCCGCCGCCTTGGGCGGGAGAGGGTTAGGGTGAGGGTGCTTTTTGCCTTTCAATGCACAATCGGGATCAAGAGCAAGATTAAGGCAAAAGCAAAAGGCACCCTCACCCCCGGCCCCTCTCCCGCCCAAGGCGGCGGGCGAGGGGAGAAGTGGATCACATCAACTGATACTCCGGCAGCGACAACAACGTATGCAACGTCCGCATGCGGCGGTCACGGTCGTTGCCCGAGGTGTCCGCCCAGCGGCTGACGATGGCGTCGTGCCCCTCGGCGGACGGTTGCCCGCCGAAGAACAACTGCTCCCAAGCGGGGACGGGATCGACCGCCGCCAGCACGCCCGCTGTTCGCAGCGTGGCGATCTCCGACTTGTTCAACAGGGCCGTCACGAAGTTCCAGCGCTGAAGCCACGCCGTCGAGGGCATCCATTGCCGGCCGCCGTCCCAGCCCTTCACCGAGGGCGGCTCGAACACGTCCAGCCCGAGCTTCGCCAGCGTCTCCACCACCGCCGGCCAACGGACCTGCTCGGCGAGCGGCCGCAACGTCCCCAGCACGAAATCGAGCGGCGACTTGATGATCGCCCGGCGATGCTCCGGCGCGAAGAATTCCGACGACCGGCAGACATCGCGCAACACCGGGCCGGTGGCCAGATCGTGATGCCGATACCGTTCCGCGACGTGCGTCACCAGTTCGTCGCTGGGCTGCGTCGTCACGAACATCCGCAGCAGCTTCGTCGCCAGGAATTTGGGACAGGCCGGTTGATCGAGGCACAGGTCGATGACCGCGGCCCCTTCGTAACGGCCCGTTTTTCCGAAGATCGTCTTGTTGCTGGCGTCGTGCTGCGAGGCGTTGAACCAGAATTCCTTGTCGCGGAGATGCCAGCCGGTGAACGCGCGGGCGGCTTCCTGGATGTCGCGTTCGGTGTAGTTGCCGATGCCGAGGCTGAACAACTCCATCACTTCGCGGGCGAAGTTTTCGTTGGGATGCCGTTTGCGGTTGGCGTTGCCGTCGAGCCAGACCAGCATCGCCGGATCGCGCGACACCGCGTGCAGCAGCCCGCGGAAGCTCCGGCCGGAGTGTTGCCGGAACAGGTCGTTCTGGGCCAGCATCTGCGGCACCGACCGCACTTTGGCGTTCGACGTCGCGAAGTGGTTGTGCCAGAACAGCGCCAGCTTCTCCGTCAACGGATTGGCCGAGAACTGCATCCGAAACAGCCACCACGCCTTGAGATCGGCGATCTCGCCGGTCGCGATGGCGTTGTGCCTGAGCGAATCTTCCGCCTCGACGAACTCCGCCGATTCGGCTTGCGGCGACAGCAACCGGTCGAGCGTGGCGTCGAGACCGTCGGCCACGGCGCGGTCCACTTCTTCCGGCCGCACGCCGAACTGCAACCGGCTGAGCAGATGCACGGCCTCGGACGGACCCCAGGCGGCTTGCGGAACGCTGCGAATCATTTCAACGCTCCCTGAATGGTGAGTTCGAGGCCGTCGCTCAGGACGTTGGCGGTCGTGCGGATCGGCGACCACGACCGGAGCAGCGTGAGCAGGTAGTCGAGTTCCTCGTCCGCCTGTTCGATCGACTTGCCGGACTGCACGCCCTTCGCCGTGAGGACCGCCCGGTTCGCCAGGAGTAAATCGGCCGCGACCGTGGGGTCGAGCGACAACTCCCCGTTCCGCGCCGGCGGCGCGGAACGGGGGAGGGCGTCGGCCCGACTTCCGGGTTGCAGCGAGTCAATCAGATCGCGGCACAGCTCCAGCGAGCTCGCCGCCACGAAGCGGTTCCCGACCAGGCCGGCCGCCGGCTGGAAGTTGAACACCATCGGCAGCTCGTCTCCCTTGGGCGTTTCGAGGTACTTGGCATACGAGACCTGCACGCCGTGATGATTCTCCGAATCCATCACCCACGGCTGCCGGCCCTGCTTGCCCGCCTCGATGTTGACGATGGTCGCCAGCGTCTGGAAGAACAGCCGGAAGACGTCGGAACCCTGTTTCGGATCGCGGAGGTCCAGCACGACCGCGAATGCCGGCAGTTGCAGCCCCGGCTTGCCCGACAGATGCGAATACGTCTGCCCCGCGGCGACGAACGACATCGGCGCATTCAGCAGACCCAGCACGTCCTGGGCAAAGTCTTTGCCCGGCAGGAACGTGCTCAGGCCGGTCTCGAACTTGTCGAACTCGGGCAGCACGCGCTCGATCAGCAATTCTTCGCGGCTCTGATACCACTTGGCCCATTCGCGGCAGAGGGTGAACCCCGCCAGTTGCCGCGGCACGACGGGCGTGAGATCGGTCCCCGCCGGTCGGGTCGCCAGGAGGGCTTGTTGACCGGTGCCCAACGTCGACGTCGGCGAGGTCGTCCGGACCTGCA
>JAWXBB010000649.1:0-10095 GCA_034439795.1 Planctomycetaceae bacterium
CCCCCTCACCCTAACCCTCTCCCCCGAAGCGGGGGAGAGGGGACCGGAAATGTTGTTTCTGCCGCTTGCTCCTACCGCACCCCCGCGAACCAACGTCGTCCGTAGTGCCGCGAGCGCTTCGCCACCGCCGCCGGATCGAGCTGCGACAGCCAGCGCTCCCACGGGCCGGTCGCGCCCGTGGCTTGGGGTCGCAACTCCATCGCCAGCGATCGCAATTCGTCGAGCGTTGCGGTCGGACGCTGGTCGAACAACGACAGATAGTCCCGCCACAGTTCGCCCATTTCGCGATCGTCGGCCTCCCCGGACCACAGCGGCGCGGCCTGATGCCCGTACCGCAATCGGCCCGGTTGATCGGTCAGTTCCAGCAAGGTCTGCACCGTCTCATCCGCGGCGGCTTCGGTGAAGTCGAGCCGCTGCCACGCGGCGTCGGTGCCGGTGAAAACCCATTCGATGAGCCGCATCTGCTCGCCGGGGAAGACCGGCAACTCTTCCAGTTGGGCGAGCATCTGATCGGCGACGTCGTCGCGCCGCCGGGCCAGATCGAGCCGCACTGTGAGGCGTTCCCGTCGGACCGGTCCCAGCGTGATGTGCCGCGTCGTGAGTTGCCCCGACGGATCGAACTGCAGCAGCGTCGCGCCGCGCGAGCCGGTCTCGGCGAGCGTCATCCCCTGCGGAGCCGATTGACGGAGGATCTTCGCATCCGTGAGCGGGAGCGTGGCGTTCGCGGCGGCGTCACGACAGAGCAGCACATCCAGCGACGCGAATCGCGGATCGGCCGCCGCTTCTCCGGTGGCGACTGTCGCGGTGTCTTCGGGCGTGTCCCACAACAGACCGATGGATGGAGGATGTGCGCCGGGTTTGGCGCGACCGCTTAGCCGCAAGCGGTCCAGTTCGGGCGGCGAGACATCCGTCTCGGCGGAGACCGGCTGGATGACCGCGATCGTGCGGCCCCCATCGGTGAGTTCAACCGCGGCATCCCATGCGGAATCGAAGACCGTCACGTTGTCTGGTAGCGCAGGGAGTTCCGACCACGCCGGCAACGGGTCCAGCCACCCGGGAATGACGAACGCGGGAATGTCGTGCTCGGCGAGCCGTTCGAGGCCCTGCCGCAAGGCGACGTCGGCGGCGAGGCTGCCGGCCTCGGCGTCGAATGTGTCCCCCGTCAGGAATAACCCATCCACGCCCTGCGTGACCGCGGCGTCGATCAACCGCTCCCACGCCGTGAGCGTCGCGGACGCCAGAATGTCCAGCGTGTCCCGTGGCACCGCGCCGAGCTGGCGAACGGGACCATCCAACTGCACCGCCGCAGCGTGCAGAAATCGCAGCGTAGCCGCCCCCATTGACGGAGTCCTTTCCGTCGACCGCGTCGGCGAGATGCGAGGTCGTGCGGAATCGTTCCGCAGGCGACATCGGCCGTTTCTGCCGGTCGGCGAAAAGTGTAACCGGGCGGGCGAAATCCGCAAACCCCTTTTCCGGAACACAGATAGAGTGGGAGTGCCCACTGATCCTGGCAATCCAGCTTCTTCGTCTTGATCCTGAAGGGATCGCAGCCATTAGCCGGGGGTCGGAGGCTTTGCGGAGACCCCCGGAAAGCGATTGTTCGCTGCACCCTCGACCCCAAAGGGGTCGCAGCCGGCAAGCCGCAGTGCTGCGACCCCTCTGGGGTCGAGCCTTGTTCACGGTCTTGTGACCGGCGGTGTCGCTGCGCTCAACCGCCGGCTAATAGCTGCGATCCCTTCAGGATCAAGACGGTCCCATTCGGCCGCCGGGAACAATGGCACCCCCAGCTCGCCTCAATCCATTGCGACGACTTTGTCGTACGCCGATAATCGCCGGCATGGCTGCCCCGCAAGTTCCGTTGAATCGCGCTCTGGTCGGTTGCATCGCGCTCGGCTGCCTCGTGGCGGGAGGCTTGTGGTGGGCCTGGGAGCGGGGGGAAGCACCGGGCCTGTGGCCGGGGGCATTTCTGCGCGTCGGCCTGGTGATGGGGGCTTTCTGGCTGGCGATGCCGACCCACACGCGCGAAGCCGCCTGGGCCAGAGTTTCGATTTGGAACCTCATCGGCGGCATCGCGGCCCTGGTGGTGATCGCCCGCACGAAGTTCCCGATCAAGATTCTGATACCGGGCCTGATGATCCTCGCCGTGACGATTCTGGTGCTGCGCCCGCGCCCGAAAGCGCGCCCGCGGGGGTAAAAGCCCAGGGATTGCTATCCCTGGGCTTCTTTCGGTTCACCCATCGTCTTGGGATGCTCACCCGGCTATAATGCTTGTTCACGCCCCATGCTTGCCGCTCCCGCCATCGCTGTCCCGGTGTTGCCCCGGATTTATGAACTCAACCGCGAGGCGCTGGCTCGTTGGTGCGAAGACCACGGCGTGCCCGGTTACCGGGCCGACCAGATCCGTAAATGGATCTTCGGCAAACGGGTCGATTCGTTCGCCGAGATGCACGATCTGCCCGCGAACTTCCGGGCTTTGCTGGCGGAATCGTTCTCGCTGTTCCCCGCGACGGTGACCGAACACCGCGTCGCCAGCGACCGGACGGAAAAACTGCTGCTGCAACTGCACGACGGCGAACTCGTCGAGTGCGTCCTGATGCGCGAACCGGACCGGCGAACCGTCTGCATCAGCACCCAAGTCGGTTGTGCGATGGGCTGCGTCTTCTGTGCCAGCGGCCTCCGCGGATTGAAGCGGAACCTCACGACCGGCGAAATTCTGGAACAAGTGCTGCGGCTCGACCGGCTGCTGCCGCGCGACGAGGCCATCACCAATCTGGTGGTGATGGGCATCGGCGAGCCACTCGCGAATTTGCGGTCGCTGTTGCCGGCGCTTGAGAGTCTGAATGAAAAGGGCGGTTTGGGGTTAGGCGCCCGGCGGATCACGATTTCCACCGTCGGACTGCCCGAAAAGATCCGCGAACTGGCGCAAATCGGCAAAGCGTATAATCTTGCGGTCTCGCTACACGCCCCGGATGAAGCGACCCGCAGCCGTTTGGTGCCGGTGAACGACAAAATCGGGATTGACGCCGTGCTCGCCGCCGCAGACGATTTCTTTGCGATCACCGGCCGCCGGGTCACGTACGAGTACGTGTTGCTGTCGGGTGTGAACGACGCCCCGGTGCAGGCCCGGCAACTGGCCGGACTCTTGCAATCGCGGGTGGCGCATGTGAATCTGATCCCCATGAATCACGTCGATGAATTGACGTTTGTCGAGCCGACCGCGCCGCGCACGCAGGAGTTCGTCCGCATCCTCACCGAGGCGGGCGTACCGGCGACCGTGCGGAAGCGAAAAGGGGCCGACATCGACGCCGCCTGCGGTCAGTTGCGGCTGCATCAACTGGAACCGGCGGCCTCGGCACCGGTGTAAGACCAAGACATTGAACCACGAAAGTCACGAAAGAGGAGTTGAGGGAAACGATGGATACGATCCCGAAGCGTGAGCCTTAGACCCTCCCGGTTTTTTCGTGTTCATTCGTGCTTTTCGTGGTTAAAACGGTTTTCTGATTTCACTGTGACGATGCTTTCGACCGCTGCCGCCTCTCCAAGCGTTCAACCCCGCCGGTTGTCGAACGACGCTCCGTCGTCGATGGCATCGTTGTGGCTGCCGGTCTGGTCGCTCGCCACGCGGGAGCTGGTGCGGTTCTTCCGGCAACGGACGCGGATCGTCGGGGCGCTCGGTCAGCCGCTGATCTTCTGGGTGCTGTTCGGCGCGGGCCTGCAAGGCTCGTTCACCGGACCCGGCGGCGTGACGTATCAGGAATATTTCTTCCCCGGCGTGGCGGTGATGATCGTGCTGTTCACGGCGATCTTCTCGACGATCTCGATCATCGAAGACCGCCGCGAAGGCTTTTTGCAGGGTGTGCTCGTCGCCCCGGTCCCCCGGCTGGCGATCGTCCTCGGCAAGCTGTTCGGCGGGACGTTGCTCGCCGTGATGCAGACGCTGCTGTTCCTGCTGATTGGTCCGCTGCTCGCTTTTGTCGGATTGTCGCCAGAGATTGAGACCGGGCTGACTGCCTATAATTTCCTGCCGGTGCTGGGCTGGCTCATCCTGCTGGGGTTCACCCTCACCGGACTCGGCTACCTCATCGCGTGGCCGATGGACTCGACGCACGGGTTCCATGCGATCATGAGCGTGTTTCTGCTGCCGATGTGGCTGCTGTCCGGCTCGGTGTTTCCGGCGACGGGATCGGGCTGGTTGAGCTGGGTGGTGCGACTGAATCCGTTGACCTACGGCGTGGCGGGCCTGCGACGACTGATGGCCGCCGACGCCGCCTCTGTGTCTCATTTACCGTCAGGGCTGGTCTGTGGGACGGTGACCGGCCTGTTCTGTTGTGTGTGTCTGGCGGGGGCTGTGGGGCTGACGAATCGCCGCACGGTCCTCAACGCCCGGTGACCGGATTGTCCGGTGATCGGAGGCGTCTGCCGACGTCCCGCTTGAGGAACTTGGATGAGTACGACGAATGAAGCCGGCCCCGGGAATTCCGGTGCGGGCGTGATGCGGCCCGCATGGTTCTGGACCGGGGCCGCGGTGTGGGTCGCCTTGTCGGTGATGCTGGTGCTGATCTGGCGCAACCGCGATGAACGTCGGGTGATCGCCTCGGGCACCGGCAAGCCGGTCGCCGCCGAAGCGACCACGGCCGAAAAGCCGGTCACGGTGACGCTGCCCATCAGCCAGATGACGCGCGACGGCCAGCAGGTGATCGACCTGTCCGATCTGATGGGACAAAGCAAGTCCGCCGTGGACGCACCGATGTGGGACGCCGCGGGCGTCGAGGACTTCTCGTTCACGAACTCCGACGGCCGCACGGTCACCAAGGCCGATCTGCTCGGCCGCCCGTGGGCCATCTGCTTCGTGTTCACGAAGTGCCTGGGCCCCTGTCCGACGGTGACGAAGCAGTTTCGGGCGCTGCAGGATCGTCTGCGGAACTACGACGTCCGCCTCGTGACGCTGACGGTCGATCCCGCCCGCGACACGCCGGACGTCCTCGCCAACTACGCGAAGCTGAACGGTGCCGACCTGTCCCGCTGGTATTTCCTGAGCGGCGACCAGGCGGCGACGTACGGACTGATCCATCGCAGCTTCAAGATGCCCGTCCAGGAGGTCACCGGCCCCACGCGGCAGGAAGGCTTCGAGGTCATCCACTCGACGAACGTCATGCTCGTCGACAAGGAGGGCGTCGTCCGGGGCAAGTTCAACGCCGCGAAGGACGAGGAAATGGCGTCTCTCCGTCGCGAGCTGCAACGGTTGGCTGAACCGCTGCCGACGAGTTCCACCGCGCCGCACCCCGGCCCGGTCGCCGACGGGCGGAACTAGAATCGCGAAACCAAGCGCGAAACCGCAAGCGTTTGTTGAACACGGTTCGAGACCACGCTTGCGGTTTCGCGGTCTTTCGAGATCTCATTGGTGAACCGATGACACCCCCCGACTGGGTCGCCACGTTGCCTGCGGTGAATGCGTCGCTGAATGCGCTCGCGACGGTGCTGCTCGTCGCCGGGTATGTCGCCATTCAGCGCCGTCGGGTGCATGCGCACAAGAACCTGATGCTGACGGCGTTCGCCACGTCGATCGTGTTTCTCGTCTGCTACCTCGTCTATCACGCGGCGCTGCATCATTACACGGGGGAAAGCGGCCGGAAATTCGCAGGCACCGGCGTCATTCGGCCGGTCTATTTCACGATTCTGATCACGCACGTCACGCTCGCCGTCGCGGTCCCCGTGCTGGCGTGCATCACGATTTACCGCGCCCTCGCGCAGCAATGGAACCGGCACCGCCGGATCGCGAAGATCACGTTTCCGATCTGGCTGTACGTGTCGGTCACCGGCGTCGTGATTTACGGCATGCTGTATCACTGGCCGGCTTCGTAGCGGTTTCAAAACCCTATTCCGGTTGGTGCCGTTGTTGACGGGACATTGAATCGGTGGTCAAGTACGCCGAAGGCGTTCGATCACACAGCCCAGGGTCGCGAGGGTGCGCGATCAATCATGAACCCCATACCCTGAAAGGGTTTCATCAGTTTGAGGCCTCCGTGATGCGACCCTTTCAGGGTCGATTCGCCTCGGACGCCCCTTTTCCCAGGGTGCGCTCGCAGACTCGCGACCCTGGGCTTTGATGTACAACGCCTTCGGCGTAAAGACCATGTCGAATTGAAACAGCGTCGTAGCCATTGAAACGTGCTCGCCGACCGGCCTAGAATACTGACCGACCAGGGAGTTCCGTGATGCGACGTGCGTTGTTGATCGCCGGGATGTTGTTCGCCGCGTCTGTGATGACGGCGGCGGAGGCGCGTGCGTGTCCGTTGTGCAAGATCGCCAACGAAAACACCGACAATGGCCCCAAGGCCTACATGATCAGCATTCTGTTCATGCTGGGCATGATGGGCAGCGTCTCGGGCAGCGTCGGCGGCCTGGTGTGGTGGGTCAACAGGCAGGAACGGAAGCAGCTCGAAGACGCCGGCTACGGCCACGTCCTCCACAACGGCGTCGGCGAATTCGGCAAGCCGCCGGCCGCGAACGACGACGAACCGACGGTATAAGGCCCGAGTTCCCGCCGTTAACGCCTTGCGTCTCGGCCGACCCGCTTGTACGATGTGTATGGTTTCTACAGGAGATACACATCGTGCGCACCAACATTGTGATCGACGACCAACTGATGAAGGACGCGCTGCGGGCGACGGGCCTGAAGACGAAGCGCGAAGCGGTGGAGCTTGGGCTGCGGACGCTGCTGCGCTTGCGTCAACAGGAGGAGCTTCGGCGTTTCCGCGGCAAGCTGAACTGGCAGGGTGACCTGGAGGCCCTGAGGAGCGACCGGTGATTCTGGTCGACTCCAGCGTCTGGATCGATTACTTCCGGGGCACGGTGACGCCCCAGACCGACAAGCTGGACGCGCTGCTCGGCATCGAACCGCTCGCGACGGGCGATCTCATGTTGACCGAAGTGCTGCAGGGCTTCGGAAGCGACCGCGATTTCAACGAGGCCAAAAAACTGCTCACACGCCTGGTCGTGATTGACTTGGGCGGGCGGGACGTCGCGATTCAGGCGGCCAGGAACTTTCGCACATTGCGAGCACTCGGCGTCACGGTCCGCAAGACCATCGACACGGTGATTGCCACGCGCTGCATTCAGAGCGGCCACACGCTGCTGTACAGCGACCGAGATTTCGACCCGTTCGTGGTCCATCTCGGCCTCCGCTCGGCATTGCCGTGAACGCCTGCTGTGTGGCGATCTCAACGTCTCTCATTCGTCGGAACCGTCGTCTCCTTCGCTGGCCGGGTTCAACATCCGTAGAATCTGCCGAGCCAGCGGTTCCTTGATCTCTCGATGACGCGGAACGGGTTGAGAAACTCCCGTGGCCGGATTCCGATATCAGTCGTGCTTCCCGCCGTGACGGATCAATTCGCAGCCGAAGCCCTCGATGCAGCGGATCAGGTCCACGCGCTTCATGGGACGACCAGTTCCCCGACTTTGCGGACGCCGGGCACATGGCCGCCGCTCAAATCGTGGAACAAATCTTTCAGGTGGTCCAGCAAATCATCGAGCGACTCCCCCTGCGTCCAGTAATCGGGGAAGTCCTGCAGGTAGCCGAGCCAGGCGTCGCCGTCCTGCCAGTAGACGTACTTGATGGTTTGCATCGCCGGTCCCTTTCGTTCGCTGATTGTACACGCAGGGGTCAGCGCACCAAACGGGATCTGGCCGCCGTGCCGCTGCTTCGGAGTCCTCACAGAAGCAGTGCCATACCGGCAGAACGAGTTATTCGGTGTGCTTTCTTGGCAGCCTCAGTTCTGGTGGAACTTTTTCCATCAGTTCGCGCAGCTTGCTGCACCGTACTTGGTATTGCCCATTGCTCGGAAGCGGCTTGTGGCCGACCAAGTCCCAAACGATGTCACCCGGACCGTTGTAGACCTCATCCCAGGTTCCATTGCGGTGCAGCTTGAGAACAAGCAAGCGATCGGGTTTATGGCGGAGAGCAACGGACGCTCCCTGCGTCGCCTTAATCTCGACCGATCGCGTCTCGATGGTCGCATCCCGACCTTTCGTCGATGCCGGGAGCAACGCCAAGCCGTAGTAGTGTGCGGCAATGGCCTCGCCGATGCTGCCGACCATATGCCCGTCAGGCGTGAATCGGCGGCCCTCGAACATCGCCTCAAGTTCGTCAATCAGGCGATACATCTCGCGAATGATCACGGGCAGACGCGTTGTATCCATGCAGATCGCCTACTCGTGCCGCAGCGCCTCAATCGGGTCCATGTAGGCGGCGGCGCGGGCGGGGTAGATGCCGAAGACGATGCCGATGCCCACCGAGATGCCGAAGGCGACCGGCAGGCTCCACCACGCGATTTGCGGGTGCATGTCGGTCAGCATCCGGCCGAGCGGCGAGTTGTCCGCCGACGCGTCGAGCACGAAGTTCTCGACGATCCACTGAATGCCCCGGAACGCGAACGGCGTCGACAGGCCGAGCAGCACGCCGATCAGTCCCCCCGCGCCGGACAGCACGATCGTCTCGGTCAGGAACTGGCTGATGATGTCGTTGCGGCGGGCGCCGAGCGCGCGGCGGATGCCGATCTCGCGGGTCCGTTCGGTGACGGTGGCGAGCATGATGTTCATGATGCCGATGCCGCCGACGACGAGGCTGATGGCGGCGATCGAGCCCAAGACGATGTTGAAGATCTGGCGAATCTGATCGGCCTGGCGGAGGAGCTCCAGCGGGACGATGACGTCCCAGTCCTTCTTATCGCCGTGCGTGCGGGCCAGCGATTCCTTGACGACCTCGGACGTGGGGAGCACGTCCTTGACCTGGGCGACGCGGAGCGTGATCTGGTTCAGCTCGACCTGCTCGGCCGAGAAGCTGCCGCTGAGGGCGGTGACCACGCGGTCGCCGATGCGGGCCTGGAACGTCTTGAGCGGCAGGTAGACGTCCTTGTTGTAATCCTGCCCCGACATGCTGCCGCCGATCGCCGCGGACGCCGTGCGGTCGCGGGTCACGCCGACCACGCGGTAGCGGTAGTTCTTGACCTGGATCGATTCTTCGAGCGGATCGGAGAACGGGAACAGCACGTTGGCGGTCTCGGCTCCGAGCACGCAGACGTTGGCGAGTTCGGCTTCGTCCTCATCGCTGAGAAACCGCCCGCGCTGCAGCTCCAGATGGTTCATGTCGAGGAACTCGGACGTGCAGCCGACGATGCGGGCGTTGAGCGTCTTCTGCAGATAGCGCGTCTCGGCGTAGATTTCGCGCATCGGCACCGCGCCGGAAATCGACGGCAGCGTTTCGGTCAGCAGGCGGTAGTCGGACCGCAAGAGCCCGTACTGCACGCCGAAGCTGCGGGACGACGACCTCCCGCCGCCGCCGCCCTGCGGTGCGTCGGCGGGGGGCTTGACCGTCAGGACGATGATGTTCGTCGCCCCCAGGGCGAGCACCTGCTGCTGGGCCTGGGCGGAGGCTCCTTCGCCGATGGCCAGCATGGCGATCACGGAGAAGACCCCGAACACGATGCCCAGCATCGTCAGACCGGAGCGCAGCTTGTGCAGCAGCAGGCTTTTAAAGGCCAGCCGGAGGGCGCGGAGCGTGTTGGCAAGGGGGAACATGGTTAAATCAATGATGAGTGATGAGTAATGAATGATGAGTATAAGCGGGATGATCGGCAATTCTTATATTCATCATTCATCACTCGCAATTCATCACTTCTTTCACTCTCCATTCTCGGTTAACAACAGGCCCTCGCGGGCCACGAGGCCGTCTTTCATGACGATCTGGCGGTGGGCGCGGGAGGCGACGGACGTTTCGTGCGTGACCATGATGATCGTCCGGCCTTCGCCGTTCAGCCGGGTCAGGATCGCCATGATCTCCCCTTCGGTGACCGAGTCGAGATTGCCCGTCGGCTCGTCGGCCAGAATAATTTCGGGGTCCATGATGAGCGCCCGGGCGATCGCCACGCGCTGCTGCTGACCGCCGGAGAGCTGGTACGGGCGATGGTCCAGCCGGTCGGACAACCCCACCAGCCCGGCAAGGTCGATGCAGCGGTTGACGTCCGCCGGCGGGATGCGGCGCTCGGAACTGCGGTAGTGCAGCGGCACCTGAATGTTCTCCAGGACCGAATACTGCGC